>JAWOJB010000099.1:0-6629 GCA_046484325.1 Acidimicrobiia bacterium
ACGCCCGCCCACCCGCAAGTAACGCAAACCGTTGGGCGCTACCGAATAATAGTGAAAATGGATTACCAAGGTTAGTTGGTGATGGAAAAATAAGGCAAGGGAAAGGACAAAATATATGACAGAGATGAATCGCCGTATGCTGGCGGCATGACGAGTGCCGCCTCCGACGACGAGCTGGTGGCGGCGGCCCGCCAGGCCGCCCTTGGCTCCTACTCCCCGTACTCCCGGTTCCGGGTGGGGGCGGCGGTGGCCACGGCCGGGGGAGAGGTGTTCACCGGCGCCAACGTCGAGAACGCCGCCCACCCCGCCGCCAGCTGCGCCGAGGCGACGACGATCGCCTACGCGGTGGCCCAGGGCCACCGCAACATCACGGTGGTGGCGGTGGCGTGCATCGATGCCGCCGACGTCGACGGCGCCTACCCTTGCGGCAGATGCCGCCAGATCATGTGCGAATTCGGGGTCGAGCGGATCCTCGTCACCGCGGCGGAAGGTGAGGTGAGGGTGCACGACCTCGACGAGCTGCTGCCCTACCGGTTCCGACTGCCGGCCCACCCGACACCAGAGGAGGAGGCATGGACACCGCCTCGCCACCGAAGCTGACCCGCAAGCAGTACGACAAGGAGCTGGCCCGGCTCCAGCTCGAGCTGGTGCACATGCTCGAGTGGGTTCGCCGTTCGGGGCACAAGCTGGTCCTGATCTTCGAAGGGCGGGACGCCGCCGGCAAGGGGAGCGCGATCAAGCGAATCAGCGACCCCTTGAATCCCCGCTACGCCCGGGTCGTGGCCCTGCCCGCCCCCACCGAGCGGGAGAAGTCCCAGTGGTACTTCCAGCGCTACGTGCCCCACCTCCCCGCCGCCGGTGAGATGGTCGCGTTCGACCGCTCCTGGTACAACCGAGCCGGGGTCGAGCGGGTCATGGGCTTCTGCAGCGACGCCGAGTACTGGGACTTCGTCCGCTCGGTCCCCGAGTTCGAACGGATGCTGGTGCGGTCGGGGATCCAGGTCGTCAAGTACTGGTTCTCGGTCAGCCGCGAGGTCCAGGAGCAGCGGTTCCGGGACCGCCTGAAGGATCCCGCCAAGCGCTGGAAGTTCAGCGAAATCGACGTGTACTCACGATCCCGGTGGCACGAGTACTCCCGTGCCAAGGACATCATGATGGAGCACACCTCGATCCCCGAGTCGTCTTGGCACGAGGTGGACGGCGACGACAAGCGACGAGCCCGTCTCAACTGCATCGCCCATCTGCTGTCGCTCGTGCCCTACACCGAGGTCGAGTACCCCAAGGTCGAGCTGCCGGCCGTGCCCGACGAGGACGGGTATCGCAGGCCCCCCATCGAGAATCTCAACTGGATTCCCGAGGTGTACTGAGCGGGGCGGGAGGACCCCACCCCGACTCGCCTCGGCTCAGTTCTTCTCGAGCTCCTCGATCAACTTGGGAAGCACCTTGTGGACGTCGCCCACGATGCCGAGGTCGGCGATCCCGAAGATGGGGGCCTCCTCGTCCTTGTTGATGGCGATGATCGTCTTGGAGTCCTTCATCCCGACCAGGTGCTGCATCGCTCCCGAGAGCCCGACCGCGATGTAGACATCGGGCTTGACGGTCTTGCCGGTCTGCCCGACCTGCTTCGCGTACGGCACCCAGCCGGCGTCGACGATGGCCCGGGTGGCGCCGGTGGCCGCCTTCAGCGGCTTCGCCACCCGCTCCACGAGGGTGTAGTTCTCCGCGCTACCGAGACCCCTGCCTCCGGCCACGACGACCGAGGCGTCCTCGAGTTGCGGCCCCTCCTTCTCCTCGACGTGGGATTCGACCACTCGGGCAGCCGACGAGCCGACTTCGGGCAGGTCCACGGCCGTCACCGTGGGCGCCCCACCCCCGGCCGGTTCCGCCGGGAACGACTTCGGCCGCACGATCACCAGATACGGACGATCGCCGGTCAGGGTGGAGACGACGACCATGCTGCCGCCGAAGATCTCGTGACGCGCCTCGAAACCGGCGGTGAGGCCGATGTCGACGGCATTGGACAGGACCGAACGGCCCAACCGGGCCGCGAGCCGCCCTGCAACGTCCCGGTCGGTGTACCCCTGGCCGAAGAGCACCAGCTCGGGCCTTTCGGACACCACGAGGTCGGCCAGTGCCCGCGACACCGGGCCGGAGGCGAGCACGCCGGCCGGGTTGAAGTGGTACACGGCACCCGCCCCGTACTCGCCGAGCGTGGCGAAGGCGCCGTCGGACCCCGCACCAACGTAGAGGGCGGTGACGTCGCCGAGGGCACGGGCCTTGGTCAGCAACTCGAGGCCGAGCGAGTTGGGGGAACCACCGCTCTCCTCGACGAACACCCAGACCTTCGCCATTCAGATCACCTTCACTTCCCGCAGCTTCTCGACGATGCGGAGGTGGGCCTCGCCCTCGTCCACGATCTTCTCCCCGGCCTGACGCTCGGGGGCCGACTCGACCGCCGTCACCGACTGCTCGACCGCGGGGTGCACACCCAGATCGGCCGCCGCCAGGGTGTCGACCGGCTTCTTCTTGGCGTCCATGATCCCCTTGAAGGTTGGGTAGCGGGGCTCGACCACACCGGCGGTCACCGAGACGACGGCGGGGAGCGACGCCTCGACGACGTCGTAGCCGAGGGCGGTCTGTTGGTGGATACGCACGGTCGTGTCGGACACCTCCACCTGGGTGGCGTAGGTGAGCGCCGGGGCGTCGAGCAGTTCGGCCACCATCTGGGGGACGACGCCCGAGTATCCATCGGTGGACTCACAGCCGGCGATGACGAGATCGAACCCCTCACGCCTGGCCGCCGCCGCCAGGATCTGGGCGGTGGTGAGGGCGTCGGAGCCCCGCAGCCCCGGGTCGTCCACCACGACCGCCTTGTCCGCCCCCATGGCGAGGGCCTGTCGGATGCCCTGCATGGTGCCGGCGGGGCCCATGCTCACGAGCGTCACCGTCCCTCCGTGGGCCTGGGCGAGCTGAAGTCCCATCTCGACGCCGTAGCGGTCGGTGTCGTCGAGGATCTGCTCGGCCGGCCTCACCAGCCAATGCTGGTCGGGGTCGAGCTGGTAGGGGGTGGCCGGATCGGGGATCTGCTTCACGCAGACGACCACCTGCATGGCTGCTCCTTTGGGTCGCGGTCGGTGCCGATGCTATCGGCCCGCCGAACCCGGACGGAATCGACGGATCACAGCTCGGGCAGCAGCCCGTCGAGCAGCCCGGCGAATCGTTCCCGGGCCTCGGCGGCGGTGGCGGTGACCTCGGCGTGGGACAGGCGCACCGGTGAGATGCCGGCGGCCAGGTTCGTGACGAGCGAGAGCCCGAGCACCCGGGCCCCCATGTGGCGGGCGGCGATGGCCTCGGGCACCGTCGACATGCCCACGAGATCCGCCCCCAGGCGGCGGGCCATCTCCACCTCGGCGGGCGTCTCGTAGGTGGGCCCGAGGAACCACGCGTACACGCCCTCCGCCAACAGCCCGCCCTGCTCCGCCGCGACCTGCGAGGCCAGTGCCCTCAGCTCGGGGGTGTACACGTCGGTCATGTCCGGGAATCGGGGACCGAGCCGGATGTCGTTGGGCCCGACCAGTGGGTTGCGTCCCGTCAGGTTGAGGTGGTCCCGGATCAGCACCAGGTCACCGGGACGGAGCCCCTCGCCGCACCCGCCGGCGGCGTTGGTGAGGACCACCGTGTCGCATCCGGCCGCCACCGCCGTCCGGACGCCCATGACGACCTCGGCGAGATCGTGACCCTCGTAGAGGTGCACCCTGCCGGAGAAGAGCAGGACCCGACGGTCCCCGAGCTCGGCCGACCACAGCGTGCCGGCATGGCCCTCGACGTGGGGGACGGGGAACCCGGGGATGTCGGCGTAGGGAATGCCGATTGCCCCCTTCAGCGACGCCGGATACGACCCGAGCCCCGATCCGAGCACGACCGCCACGTCGTGGGTGGGCCGGTCGGTTCGGGCGGCGATCGTCGCCGCGGCGGCGTCGAGGCGACCCACCAGATCGGTCACGAGGTGATCCTGTCCACCACCATCGGAGGAGGCGTGTACGCCTCGTCCGAGATCTCGAAGGAGCCCTCAAGGAGACCGAGGGCGGCCTCCAGGCGGGCTGGGTCCCGGTAGCGCAGCCGGAGCACCGGGTCGCCAGGGCCCACCGTCTCTCCCGGCTTCGCCGCCACGGTGATCCCGACACCTGGATCGATGGTGTCCTCCTTTCGCTCCCGGCCGGCCCCGAGCCGCATGGCGGCCAGGCCCACCCGTCGGGCATCGCACCGTGTGACCCTTCCGGCCACCGTTGCCTCGACCACGTGCTCGTGGGGGGCGGTCGGGAGCATCGACGGCTCCTCGAGGGCTGCGACGTCGCCACCCTGGGCGGCAACGACCCGAGCGAGCGCCTCGAACGCCCGCCCGGACCGGACTGCCTCCTCGAGCGAGCTCCGTGCCTCCGCCTCGTCCGCGGCGACACCTCCCTGGATCAGCATCTCGACCCCGAGGGCCATCGTCACCTCGACGAGATCGTCGGGCGCCTCGCCCCGAAGGAAAGCGAGCGACTCCCGAATCTCGGAGGCGTTGCCGACCTCGCGCCCCAGTGGAGCGTCCATCCTCGTGAGGAGTGCGACCGTGGGCACGCCGTGGGACTCCCCGAGCGACACCATGGTCTCGGCGAGTGCCGTCGCCCGTTCCCGCTCCGGCAGGAAGGCCCCGGACCCGAACGTCACGCCGAGGACGAGCGCGTCCAAGTCCTCGGCGAGCTTCTTGGACATGATCGAGCTGGCGATGAGGGGGATCGACTCCACGGTGCCGGTGGCGTCCCGGAGGGCGTACAGCTTGCGGTCGGCCGGTGCCAGCGTGTCGGACTGCCCGGCCAGCACGAGACCACACCGCTCGAGGACGTCACGGAAGCGAGCCGGGCTCAGCCGGGCCGTGAACCCGGGGATCGACTCGAGCTTGTCCAGGGTCCCGCCGGTGTGTCCCAGTCCGCGTCCCGACATCATCGGGACCACCACTCCGCAGGCGGCCACCATCGGGGCCAGGGGGATGGACACCTTGTCGCCCACCCCACCCGTGGAGTGCTTGTCCACCTTCGGACGATCGATGTGGGACAGGTCGAGCACCTCGCCCGACTCGAGCATCGCCTCGGTCCAGGCGGTCAGCTCCCCGTCGTCGAGGCCGTTGAGGAAGACCGCCATCGTCATCGCCGACATCTGGTAGTCGGAGATCAGCCCCCCCGTGTACTCGTCGATCATCCAGCGGATCTCGTCCGGCGACAGCCGGCCGCCGTCCCGTTTGCGCTGGATGAGCTCGACGACCGTGGGCATGACGGATGAGCGTACTCCCGGTCGGGTAGCGTCAGCGGCACGATGCAGGCACACACGATCTCGGTGTCCGGCACCGGCCGGGTGGCCGCCACACCGGACGCGATGGTGGTCGATCTGGGGGTGTCGGTGCTCCGTCCGAACGTCGCCGCCGCCACCGGCGAGGCCGCCAGGCTCGCCGCGGCCGTGATCGAAGCCGCAGGACGCGAAGGGGTCGACACCGAGGACCTGCGCACCTCCCGCTACGGGCTCCACCCCGAGCACGACCACCGGGGCGAGCGCCGAACCCTGCTCGGGTACCGGGCCGGCAACGTCCTCTCCGTCACCATCCGCGACTTCGATCGCGCCGGTGCCGTGATCGACGCGGCCATGGCGGCGGCAGGCGACGAGGGTGTGGTGGAGGGGATCCGCTTCGAGATCGAGGACGCGGGATCGGCGACCACGGCGGCTCGTGCCGCCGCCTGTGCCGACGCCCTCTCCGCCGCCGAGCAGCTGGCGGCCCTGGCGGGTGGCCGGCTCGGGGGTGTCGTGGCGATCTCCGAGCGGGGGGCTCCGGCCGACCCCGGCCCGATCCGGCCGGTGATGGAGGCGGCGATGGGCGCCCCCACCCCGATCCGGCCGGGGGCGCAGGTCGTGACCGTCACCCTGGCCGTGGACTTCGTCCTGGAGGTCTGAGATGACCGACCTGCGTTCCGCCGTCGAGGCATGGATCGCCGGCGATCCCGACCCCGCCACCCGATCGGAGCTCGAGGGCCTGCTCGCAGCCGGGGAGACCGGCGAGCTCGCCGACCGGATGGCGGGCACGCTTGAGTTCGGAACCGCCGGGCTGCGGGGACGGGTGGAGGCCGGCTCGAACCGGATGAACCGGGCGGTGGTGATCCGGACGACCCGAGGCCTCGCCGATCACGTCCTCGCCACCTCCGGAGAGGATCGGGGCCCGGTCGTGGTGGGACGGGACGGGCGTCTGTCCAGCTCGCGCTTCCTGGCCGACGTGGTGGGGGTGCTGGTGGCGGCCGGCCTCGAGGTCAGGTACGTCGACGAGCCGACGGCCACGCCGGTGCTCGCCTTCCTCGCCCGCCACCTCGGGGCGGTGGCGGCGGTGGTGGTCACGGCGAGCCACAACCCGCCCGCCGACAACGGCTACAAGGTGTATGCCTCGACCGGAGTCCAGATCGTCCCACCCGAGGACCGCCTCATCGCCGAAGCGATCGAACGGGTCGGGCCGGCGGTGTCGGTCCCCCGGGTCGAGCAGCCCTTCGACGATCCGAGGGCGACGGAGATCCCGAAGGCGGACCGGGATCGCTACTTCGACGCCGTCGCCA
>JAWOJB010000030.1:0-19693 GCA_046484325.1 Acidimicrobiia bacterium
TTCGACCGGCTGCGCAGCATCGACCTGCGGGTGGGCGCCCTCCCCCGCCATCCTTCGGGCAGGCTCGGGTACTCGTTCAACTGGTCGCCGGAGGGCGTGGTCAACGAGTACCTCAACGATTGCGAGGTGATCCGTCACGGGAAGGTGACCCACATCCCGGCCATGCGGGAGGTCGAGCCGGTGACGATCGGCGGCCTCGCCTTCGAGGCGTTCTCCACCTCCGGCGGGGTCGGGACGATGTGCAGGTCGTACGAGGGCCTCGTCGACCGGCTCGACTACAAGACCCTGCGGTATCCGGGCCACTGTGACCTGATGCGCTTCTTCTTCGACGAGCTGGGGATGCGGGACCGCCGGGAGCTCGCCGGGGAGATCCTGGTCGAAGCCAAGCCCCCGGTCGACGACGACGTCGTCTACCTCTTCGTGGCCGTCGAGGGGTGGTCGGACGGGTCGCTGGTGCGCAACCAGCTGGTACGCACGTTCCTGCCCAGGGAGATCGCCGGCCGGCGCTGGCGGGCCATCGCCTGGACCACCGCAGCCTCGGTGTGCGGGCTCGTCGAGATGGTCGCGTCCGGAGAGCTCCCGGACCGGGGTCTGCTTCGTCAGGAGAGCGTCGACTACGCGGCGTTCGTGGCCACGATGCACGGCTCCCACCTAGCGATCGACGACGGTCGGTGAGCACGGGGTCGGCGAGGCGCCGTCTCCAGGCGAGTAGCGCCCGACCGTACACTCCGGCATCGTGAGCGAACCGCTCGTCTCCCTCCACGAGGTCTCGGTCAGGGCCGGAGCCATCCCCATCCTCCTCGACGCCGGCCTCGAGGTCGGAGCCGGTGAGGCGCTCGGCGTCGCCGGACCGAACGGGGCGGGAAAGACGACGCTGCTGGGCGTGATCGCGACCCTCATCCCACCCGATGCAGGGACCGGTTCGATCCTGGGCGCCCCGCTCGGAACCCCGGCGGTCCGCTCGGTCCGTCCCCGTATCGGCCTCTCGGGTCACGAACCGGCGCTCGTCCCCGAGTTGACCCTGCTGGAGAATCTCGAACTCATGGCCGACGTCGCCGGACTGTCACGCGACTTGGCGACGTCCGCTCTGGAGCAGGTCGGCCTGCACGGAGCCCGGACCCGGAGATCCGATCGCTCGTCGAACGGGATGCGGCGCCGGGCCGACCTGGCCCGCCTCCTCATGACCAGACCCGAGGTGTTGCTCCTCGACGAGGCCCACGCCGGCCTCGACGAGGAGGCAGAGGCCATCGTGGCCGCACTCGTCGACGACGTGAGATCTCGACATGGATGCGCGATCCTCGTGTCCCACGACGGTGGGCGGCTCCGGCGGACCGTCGACCGGGTCGTCAGGATCGAGGCTGGGGTGCTCGCATGAGCCGGTTCTGGCGACAGGCCTGGGCGGTCGCCAGGCGTGACCTCCTCGTCGAGGGTCGCGCCGGGGAGGCGCTCAGCGTCGTGCTCCCGTTCGCGGCGGTGGCCGTGTTCGTCGTGCCACTCGCCACCGACGCCACCGCTTCGCTGCTCGAACGTCTCGCCGGCCCGGTGTACTGGCTCGTAGCCCTCCTGTTCGGGATGCAGGTGGCCATCCGTCAGACCGTGGTCGAGTCGCTCGCCCAGCGCCGGATGCTCGCCCTGCTCGGGCTCGACCCGGCTGCCCGTTTCGCCGGACGCTCGCTGGCGTCGGGAGGACTCCTCTATGTCGTGCTGCTGGCGCTCGCCCCCCTGGTGGCCCTCTTCTACGACCCCGAGCTCCCCCCGCCGCTCCTCTTCGCCGGGGTGCTGGCGCTGCTGGCGGCCGGGCTGGCGATGCTGGGGACCCTCGCCGGTGACATCACCACCGGCCTGCGGACCAGGTCGACGCTGGCCCCTCTGCTCGTGGCTCCGCTGGCGGTGCCACTGCTCATGGGCGCCGCTCAGGCGCTCGAACCGGTATCCCGGGCCGGCGGTAGCATTCCGTGGATACTCGTGCTGGTCATCGCCGACCTGGCTCTGGCGGTGACCGGCGTGCTGACGGCGAGACCCCTCGAGGAGGCGACGACATGACGCGCAAGCTGCTCACGGCGGCCGCCGCGCTGGTGCTCGTGGCCGGCCTCTGGGCCGCCGTCGTCTCCCCACCGGACACCTTCCAGGGGGACTTCGTCCGCATCATGTACGTCCACGTCCCCTCGGCCTGGCTGGCGTTCCTGGCCTTCGGGGTGACCGCCTTCGGCGGGCTCATGTGGCTGATCCGCCGGAAGGACCACTGGGATCGGCTGGCCGCCGCCTCGGCCGAGGTCGGGGTGCTTTTCACCGGGCTGGCCCTCCTCACCGGCTCGATCTGGGGCAAGCCGGTCTGGGGGACGTATTGGGACTGGGGCGACGCCCGAATGGCATCCACGGCCCTCATGTTCTTCGTCTATCTGGGATATCTCGCCCTCCGGCGCGCCACCTCCGACCCGGTGACCCGGGCCCGGCGCTCGTCGATCCTCGGGCTCGTGGCGGTCGTCCAAGTCCCCCTCGTCTACTTCTCGGTCAACCTCTGGCGGACCCTCCACCAGGGCCTCACCGTCCGGCCGGATGGGATCCAGATGGACGGTTCGATGGTCCGCGCCCTGCTCGTCAACCTGGCCGCGTTCACCCTGGTGTACCTGGCCCTCGTCGCCGAGCGGATGCGGATCGCCCGGCTCGAAGCCGATCAGGAGACCGCTCCCCTGCCGGCGGCGGGGACCGCCGTGTCCTCGCCGCGCCTGGAGCCGGGGACATGACCGACCCCTGGGTCCTGGCGTCGTATCTCGTCACCTATGGCGTGATCGGTGGCTACGTGCTCTACCTGCGATCCCGGCGTCGCCGGCTGACGCGGGAGGGGTAGGTGCGTGGCTACCGCTGGTTCGTCCTCCCCGCCGTCGCCGGGATCCTCGTGGCCGGGTTCTACCTCGTGCGGAGCATCTCGGGCGATCTCGTCTACTACCTGACGACGAGCGAGGCGGTCGAGCGACGGGGCGAGTTCCCCGACGGGAACCGCTTCCGGCTGATCGGGATCGTCGTGCCGGGGTCCTACTCCTCCGACGGCCTGAACCACGCGTTCGAGATCACCGACGGCGCCACGATGGTGCCTGTCCTCCTCACCCGCACCCCGCCTCCCCTGTTCCAGGAGGACGTGGCCGTGCTCCTTGACGGGTACTGGGAGGGTGGGCGGTTCACCTCGGATCAGGCCCTGCTCCGCCACGAGGAGGACTACCAGGCGCCCGAGGTGACGGCACCCGACGACGACCCGGGCGGCGACTGATGCTCGCCTGGTTGGGCACGGCGTCGGTGCTCGCCGCCCTCGCTGGGGCGGTGTGGTTGGCGGTGGACGGGACCCGATCGTCCAGGGCCGACGGCCGGCTCCCGCTCCGGAGGCCGGTGGCCCTCCTCGTGGGTGGCGCTGCCGCCGCCATGGTCGTGCTCGAGTTGGCCCTCGTCGCCAACGACTTCTCGATCGCCTACGTGGCCAACCACCACAGCCGGACGACGCCCTTCCCCTTCAACGTGGCGACGGCCTGGGCTGCGCTGGAGGGCTCGATCGTGCTCTGGGGGCTGGTGCTGGCCGGGTACACCTGGTTCGTCTGGCGAGGCCACGCCCGGAGCCGCGACGGGCTGGGGGCCGGGGCGCTCGCGGTCATGGGCCTCGTCTCGGTGTTCTTCTTCGGCCTCATGGCCACCGTGGCCAACCCGTTCGAGGTCTGCGTCGAGGCCGCCGAGCGGAGGTGCCTGACATCGAGTCCCTTCCCGTGGGCTGCGGTCGCGGCGCCCATCGACGGCCCGGGCCCGAACCCGCTCCTGCAGAACCACATCCTCATGGCCGTGCACCCACCCCTGCTGTACCTCGGGTACGTCGGCCTCACCGTGCCGTTCGCCTACGCCGTGTCCGCTCTGGCCCTCGCCGTCCCCGGTGCCGAGTGGCTCCGCCGTAGCCAGCGATGGACCCTGATCGCCTGGTCGTTCCTCACCCTCGGGATCGTTCTCGGTGGCTGGTGGGCTTACGAGGTGCTCTCCTGGGGAGGCTATTGGGCCTGGGACCCGGTCGAGAACGCGTCGTTCATGCCGTGGCTGATCGCCACCGCCTTCCTCCACTCCTCGCTGGTTCAGCAGCGGCGAGGCATGCTGCAGGCCTGGAACTTCGTGCTCGTGATCGGAGCCTTCGCCCTCACCATCCTGGGGACGTTCCTGACGCGTTCGGGCACCATCGCCTCGGTCCATTCGTTCACCCAGTCGGCGATCGGCCCCGCACTGCTGGGGTTCCTCGTCCTCGTGCTCGTCGGCTCCTTCGCCCTCTTCGCGATGCGCGCGCATCTGGTGTCCCAGACCCCACGTCTCGAATCCCTCTCGAGTCGGGAGGGTGCATTCCTCCTCAACAACCTGCTGCTGACCGTGTACGCGTTCGTGGTCCTCGTCGGGACCCTGTACCCGCTCTTCGTGGAGGCCTTCACCGACCAGCAGATCGGGGTGGGTCGGCCCTTCTTCGACCGGATGGCCGTGCCCCTCTCCTTCGGCCTGCTGCTGGCCATGGGTGTCGGGCCGGTGACACCGTGGCGCCTCGCCAGGCCCGGGCTCGTGTGGGACCGCATCCACCGCCCGCTCCAGATCGCCCTCGCTGCCGGGGTCGTCACGGTCCTCACCACGTCCCGGATCGGCTACGTCGTGCTGGCCGTGGTCGCCGGGGTGTTCGTCGTGGCCGTGATCGTCGACCACCTCTGGAGCCAGGCCCGGCGCGGCGCCACCGCCAGACAGACGTCCGTCGCCGCCGAAGCCCGGCGATTGGTGGCCGCCGACCTCGGATACTGGGGAGGGCAACTCTCCCATGTGGGAGTGGCGCTCATGGCGATCGCCATCGCCTTCGCGGCCAACCTCTCCTCCCATGCCGACGAGGTGGTGCTGCGCCCGGGAGACCAGGTCGAATTCGCCGGCTTCGAGCTCGAGTACATCGAGGCCTTCTCCCGTCCCGAGCCCAACCGCCTCGTCGAGGGTGCCAACGTCGAGATCACCAGGAACGGCGACTTGGTCGCGACGCTGCAGCCCCGTCTCAGCCGGTTCCCCTCCAGCGCCCAGGCGATCGTCACGCCGGCCGTGCACACGTCGCCGCGAGGCGACCTCTACCTGACCCTCGTCGGCCTCGATGGCGACCAGATCGTGCTCGATCTGGACACCTCGCCCCTTCAGTGGCTCCTGTGGGCGGGCGGGCTGCTGACCGCGACCGGCGGCTTCGTGGCCGCCCGCGGCCGGCGGCGGGCCCCCGTTCCCGGACGCGATGCCGTCCATGTCTGACTCGATGCGCCGCGCGCTCTCGCTGGGGGTCACGGCCGTGCTGGCCACGTTCCTCGTCGTGTCGGTCGTCACCGCCCCTCCGCCGGCGGTCGATCGGGCGGAGGCAATCGGAGCCCGGATCAAGTGCCCGGTCTGTGCGGGTGAGTCGATCGCCGACAGTCCGGCCGGGCTCGCCCGCGACATGATGGGCGTCGTCTCCGAGCTCGTGGCGCTCGGGTATTCGGATCAGCAGGTCGTCGACGAGGTGCTGTCCGCCTACAGCGGTTCCCAGCTCATCGATCCGCCCCGGTCGGGTATCACTCTGGTGCTCTGGCTCTCCCCGCTGGTCGCACTCGGGCTGGGCTGGTGGCTCGTGACCGGGCGGCGCCGCCCGCGCTCCCAGGAAGGCGCCGAAGCGACCCCCGCCCCGGTGGGAGAGCGACCATGAACCCCGAGCGGATGCAGGCTGCGGAGCGGCGCGACCAGGCCCGCCGGGACCTCGAAGAGCTGAACCTCCAGGTCGAGGCGGGCGAGCTCGACCCGGCTACCGCCGACAGCCTGGCAGCCACCTACCGAGACGAACTCGCCGAGGCCGAGGCCACGCTGGCGGGCCTCGAGGAGGACCTCGGTGGGGAGCCGGGAGGGCGATCGATGCGTCGGATCCTGGTGGGCGCTCTCCTCCTCGTGGTGGCCTTTGCCGGGGTTGCGTTCACCGTCGGCAGGTTCGTGGTCGAACGTGACGATGGGCCTCTGCAGGGCGCGGCCGGTCAGCAGACCGACTTCGACCCGTCCGAGGTCTCGAACGAGACGCTCGAGGCGGTGGTGGCGGCCAATGCCGACGACCCGATGATCAACGGGATGCGGCTCGCCCTCGCCGGCCGGTACTTCGACGAGCGCGACTACCAGCGGGCGTTCGTCCACTACCAGGCCGTGCTCGACGCCGAGCCATCGGCCGCCGAGGCCGGTGAGGCCCTCGCCCGGCTCGGCTGGATGGTCTACGAGGGGAACGGCGAGGTCGAGCTGGCGACCTCGCTGCTCGACCGTTCGCTCGACGTGCGACCAGACGATCCCCTCACGGTGTACCTGCTCGCCAGAGTCACGTGGTGCGGGGCCGGCGACGCCCGGGCGGCCGTCTCCCTCCTCGAACGGGTGCTGGTCATGCCGGGTGTCGAGGGCGAGGTGGCTGCCTCGGTGGAGCGCGACCTGGCGGCGGCTCGAGAGGGGCGATCGTGTCCGTGACCCGCGGGCGGAGTGCCCGGCTGGCCGCGCTGTCGGTGGTCGCGGTCACCGCGATCCTCGCCGTCGTGTTCGCCGTCCGTTTCGGCGACGACCCCGGCCTCGTCCCCTCGCCCCTGGTCGGGCGCCCGGCCCCCGAGGCCGAGCTGCCCCTCCTCGACGGGTCGGGCACCGTGCGGCTGTCGGACTTCGCCGGCGAGATCGTCGTCCTGAACTTCTTCGCCTCCTGGTGCCTCGAGTGCATCGAGGAGCACGGCGACCTCGTGGCCACCGCCGAGGCCTTCGACGGGACCGGGGTGCGGTTCGTGCAGGTCGCCTATCAGGACCAGACGGCAAGCGCCAACCGGTTCCTCGACGACCTGGGCCGGAGCCCTGCCACCGTCTATGCCGGCGACCCGGGGAGTCGAGCCGCCATCGCCTTCGGCGTATTCGGCGTCCCCGAGACCTACTTCATCGGCCCGGACGGCATCGTTCAGGGGAAGATCCAGGGAGCGTCGAACGCCTTCCTCCTCGGGGAGACGATCGATCTCATCCGGCGTGGTGAGGACCCCGGGCAGCAGGTGGTGGGCGACGTCCAGCCGGCGCCCTGAACGCCGAACGAGATACGGCGTGCGCAGTACGCGATACGTGGGGCTGCAGGCTTCCCGTATCGCGTGGGTCGTATGGCACACGGCCTCACGGAATGAACTCCAGGTCCACCTCGGGCGGCGGTGGACGGTCGAGGACACGGCCGCCGAACCCGAACAGGTTCCTCCGAAAGAAGCCCACGAGGTAGTCGTCGAGGATCCGCTGCATCGTCTCCGACGGGATCGGCCCCTTCACCCCCAGTCGGGTGGCCACCGGCGAGAAGGACGGCGGGAGCACGAAGTCGTTGTGGCTCGCACCGTCGACTCCGAGCCAGTAGGAGCTCGCCGGGCTGCGCTCCGCCAGGCCCCTCAGCAGACCGTCGTTGGGGGTGCCCCGCCAGCCGTCGGAGCGTAGGTACATCGACGGCACCGGCACCTCCCTGGCCAGCTCGCGCCGGCTGATCGGATCGACCCAGGCATCGAGGCCCGCGACGGCGACGCACCGCTCGTCGAGGATGCAGGTCCGCACCGCCGCACCCCCTCCCGTCGAATGTCCGTAGACCCCGACGAGGGCGAGATCGGCGAGCTCGGCCAGCCGGCCGAACGGTCCTTCCGGGCCGAGCTCGAGGGCGTCGAGCACGCTGATCTGATCCTCGGAGTACGTCTCGATGAGCAGGTTGGCCGCACGGTCGTAGGCCTCCTCCCCCACGACCTCCTCGTCGGGGAGCGCGTTCGGGTCGAGGTATGCGACGGTGCCGTCGGGGAAGACGGTGGCGACCGACCCGTGGGTGTGGTCGATGGCGATCACCATGAACCCATGGCTCGCCAGCGACTCCATCTGATCGAGGGCGATGCTCCGAAAACCGCGCCAGCCGTGGGAATACACGACGACGGGCACGGTGCCCCCCACCGGCTCTGCGTCGGGATGCGCGTGGGCGGAGGCGAACCTGGTGTAGCCGAGGAAGAAACCGGGAAAGCCGAATTCACGGGTCAGCGCCGGTCCGATGACGTCCAGGTCGTCGATCCACGGCTGCTGCACACCATCGTCCTCTCCGAGCACCGCCGGGTACCACACCTGGACCATGATTCGTCGTGAACGGCCCCGGAGGCCGGCGTACGGCTCCTCCCGTCCCCGGTCCAATAGCTCGAACGTGGTCGTCCCCACGGGGAACGGCCCGGTGGGCTCGGGGATGGCGACCATCGGCAGTGCCAGCGGCAGGACGAGCAGGGCGGCCACCCCGGGCAGCCCGAGCAGCAGGCGCCGGAGCCGCGGCCATCCCCGAATCCGCCGTTCCTCGATGAGGAGGTCGCCGACGATCAGGCCCGCTGCCGCCAGGTAGGCGGGGATCATCTGCCACCGCGGTCCCTCCCCGACGAGCTGGAGCACCACGGCACCGCCCAGCAGCAGTGCCATGACACCCCGCCGGAGCCGATGGCCGAACAGGACCGGGAGCACCACCGCCAGGCCGATGACCAGGACGAGGGCGATCTCGAACCGTCTCACGGCGTTGGGAGGTTATCGCTCCGAACGCGTTGTACCTGGGCGCGCTCGCGGACAGCGGTATCGATCAGCCGGGGGCGTCGGGCACGAAGGCGGGGTCGAACCCGTAGGGCAGCTCCAGCCGGTTGGACTTCATGAGGGCGGCGTCGGAGAGGAGATCGCGGGTGGCGCCGTCGGCCACCACCGAGCCTCCGTTGATGATGACACTCCGGGGGCACAGCTCGAGAGCGAAGGGCAGATCGTGGGTGACGATCAGCGTTGTGATCGCCAGGCTCCTGAGCACGTCCACCAGCTCACGCCGTCCTGCAGGGTCGAGGTTCGACGTCGGCTCGTCGAGGACCAGCATCTGCGGCCGCATGGCCAGGACTGTGGCGATCGCCACGCGCCGGCGCTCCCCGCCGCTGAGGTGATGGGGAGCTCGATCGGCGACACCTCCCATCGCCACCGCCGCCAGGGCCTCCTCGACCCGGCCCGCCAGCTCGGAGCCGGTGAGCCCGAAGTTGGCGGGGCCGAATGCCACGTCCTGGTGCACCGTCGGCATGAAGAGCTGATCATCGGGATCCTGGAAGACGAGTCCCACCCGGCGCCGGATTTCCATCACGGTGGCGTCGGCGAGCTCGAGCCCGCCAACCCTCACCGTACCGCTCCGCCCCCGGAGGATGCCGACGAGGTGGAGGACGAGGGTGGTCTTGCCGGCCCCGTTCGGCCCGAGCAGGGCGACCCGCTCCCCCGGGCCGACGACGAGGTCGACGCCGTGCAGCACGTCGGTGCCATCGGGGTAGCCGAACTCGAGCCCGGCGATCTCGAGCGAGAGGTCGTTCACGCCAGCACCGCCAGCCCGGCGATGGCCCATGCCGTGAGCGGCACCACCATCGCCCCGACCCACTCCGCCGGGGTGGCCCGCTCGTCGTCGAGATCGGGCATCGTTCCGGCGTAGCCCCGCGCCGCCATCGCCTGGTGAACCCTCTCCCCACGCTCGAACGACCGGATGAAGAGCGCTCCGGCGGACAGGGCGATGGACCTCGCCTGCCAGAACCAGCGTGGATCGTGGCCCCGGGCGACCATGGCCACCCGCATGCGCCGGAGCTCGCCCATCACGACGTCGAGATACCGCACCATGAACCCGGCGATGGCGGTTAGCACCTTGGGAACCCGGAGGCGGTCGAGACCACGGAGGATGTCGGGGATCTCGGTCGTCGCCACGAGCATCACCGAGGCACTGATGCCGAGCGACCCCTTGGCGAGCACGGTCCACGCCCCCCACAGGCCCTCCTGCGACAGAGACAGCCCGAGCACGGTGACCCGAGGTCCGCCTCCCAGGAACGGCATGAAGATGGCAAACATCACGAAGGGGATGCCCACCGACACACGCCGGAAGAAGAACCCGGCGGGGATCTCGGCCAGCACCAGCACCGTCCCGATCAGGACGGCATACAGCCCGAAGGCCCACACCTGCCGGGGCGGCGTCGCCACCACCGCGAGCACGAAGGCGAAGAGCGCAGCCACCTTGGTCTCGGGGGCGAGGCCGTGCACGATGCTGTGCCCATGGAGGTGCAGGGCGTGGGCATGGGTGCCGCTCACACGTCGGCCGCCGACTCGGTCCGAGATCGCCTGCGGGCAAAGGTCACGAGCCACACGCTCACCCCGAACGTGAGCAGCAATCCGACGAGACCGGCCACGATCGTCCCGGCCTGCTCGCTCTCGAGCCCGGCGACGCCGTAGTCGGCCAGGGGCCCGCCGATGGGGTGGTCCGCGGCGGTGTCGATGAAGCCCGTCTCCTCGGCCACGAACTCGAGCCCGTCGGGGCTGGGCGACGCGAGCGGGGCCACGAAGATCACGAGCATGGCGGCCGCCGCCAAGCCGAAGCCGATGAATGCCCCCACGGCCGCCCGGCTCGGTGTCTGGGCGCCGTCGGGAGCCAGTCCCAGGTCGCGGGTCCCGAACACGAGGTCGGGACGAACCGCCAGTACCGCACCGACGGTGACGGCCGTGATGAGGCCCTCCCCGATGCCGATCACGGCGTGGACACCGACCATCGCCGCAAACACCGTGCCGGGATCCACCCCACCCTGGCCGCCGATCGCGTACTCGAAGGCGAACGCGATCGACGAGGCGACCACCGATGCCCAGGCCGACACCATCGCTGCCGCCAGCACCCAGGCGTGGGATTTGGGCAGCACCCGGACGAGCCCCCGGAAGAGCGGCCAGGCGACCGCCACGGTAACGATCGCCATGTTGAGCATGTTGAGCCCGAGCGCGGACACCCCGCCGTCGGCGAAGAGCAGCGCCTGGAGCATCACGACCACCGCCACCGCCACGATGCCCACCCAGGGGCCGAGAAGGATGGCGGCCAGCGCCCCCCCGATCAGGTGGCCGCTGGTGCCGGCGGCGACCGGGAAGTTGAGCATCTGGAGGGCGAAGATGAAGGCGGCCGCCAGGCCCGCGAAGGGGATCTGCTTCTCGTTCAGGTCACGACCCGACTGCTTGATCGCCACTCCGACGCCCCCGGCTGCGACCACTGCAGCTCCGGCCGATGTGGCTCCGTTGATGAATCCGTCCGGGATGTGCACGGCCCAACCTCGCTTTCTGCAAGCTGGTCGCAAGAATAGCGCGCGCTCACCCCTCCGGGATCCGGATGAGGTCGTCGAGGGCACGACGCATATCGGCCTCGGTCCTGACCCCCGCCCAGGCGTCGACGACGGTGCCGTCGGCGGCTATCAGCACCGTGGCCGGCTGGTAGGGGATGCCATAGGCGGCGAACACCGACTCGGACTCGTCGAGCCCCCACCGGACCACACCCGAGGTGAGCAGCTCCTCGGCCCGCCGGGCGGTGGCATCGAAGCTCGACTTCCAGGCCGGGGCCACGAAGGCCACCCGATCCCCGTATTCACCAGCCAGCTTGTCGACGACGGGCAACTCCCGCCGACAGGAGCTTCACCACTCGGCCCAGAACACGAGGAAGACGGGCTTCGTCTCCTGCGAGAGGGTGAAGGAGCCCCCGTCACCGAGAGCGAGGGTGAAGTCGGGCGCAAGCGGCCGATCGGAGGTCGTCGATGGGGAGTCCCCCGCCGTGGTCGTGGTGCCGTCCGGAGCCGGTGGAGTGGCAGGGGGGGCGCCGGTCGACACGGTCCCGGCCACCGTCGAGGTCGGCGCCGCCGGCTCCGCCGCGCCGCCGCATGCAGCCGTCAGCAGCGCCACCGCCGTCCCGACCATCATCACCCTCCGCATGGCGCCGGATGCTAGGGAACGCCCGGCGCTACCCCACATGGCGAACACAGCGACCGGACAGCGCAAAGTGCAACCCGTCGGCCACGAACCCGTACCGAGCCTCGAGGTGCTCGAGCACCGGTCGAAGCTCCTCGAGGGGGACGTCCTCGACCCTGCCGCACACCTCACAGACCAGGTGCTGGTGCTCGGATTCGCCCGACAGGTGGATCACGCCGGCTCCGTGCCCGAGGTGGACGTGATGCACCACACCGACCTGGGCGAGGGCATCGAGGGTGCGGTACACCGTCGAGGGGTCGACCGACCCCAGGCCTCGCTCGCGGAGCCGTTCGAGGATCTCCATGGGCGTCAGGTGATCCTCGGTGGCGTCGGCGAGCACGGCACACACGGCGCGGCGCGGGCCGGTGATACGCAGCCCGGCTCTCCGGAGCGCGTCGATGAGGTCGCCGGCAGTGGCCTCCACCGTCAGCCGCCTGCCCGGGCCTGGCTGCCGTCGATCACCTGCTGGAGCACGCCGGCGGCCGCCCCCGTGTCGATGGCTCGGGCGGCAAGATCCACCCCTTCGACGAACCCCGAGGCGAGGCCCGCCGCCACCAGCGCCGGAGAGGCGTTGATGAGGGTGGCGTCGCGGAGAGCCCCGGGCTCGCCCCCGAGCACCCGCCGCACGATGGCGGCGTTCTCCACGGCGTCCCCGCCGGCGAGAGCCTCGAGTGGCCAGCGCCGAACGCCGAAGTCCTCCGGCGTGAACTCGGCATGGGTGATCTCCCCGGCCCGAAGCCGGTAGATGTATGTCGGACCTGTCACGGTCACCTCGTCCAGCCCGTCCTCGCCGTAGTAGACGAAGGCGTACTCGGCCCCGAGACGGGCCAGCACGCCGATCATCCGCTCGGCCATGGCCGGGTCCGACACCCCGATGGCCTGCCGGGCGGCGCCGGCCGGGTTCGAGAGGGGGCCGAGGAAGTTGAAGACGGTCGGGATACCCAGCTCGCGCCGCACCGGGCCGGCGTGACGCATGGCGGGGTGGTACAAGGGGGCGAAGAAGAACGTGAACCCGGTTTCGTGGAGCAGGTCGACTGCGGCCGCCGGGGCGAGGTCGATCACCACCCCCAAAGCCTCGAGCACGTCGGCCGACCCGCACTGCGATGAGGCCGAGCGGTTCCCGTGCTTGGCGACGCTGGCACCCGCTCCCGCCGCCACGAGGGCGGCGGTGGTCGAGATGTTGAAGGTGCCGAGCCGGTCGCCGCCGGTCCCCGCCGTGTCGACGACCGGTCGGCCGAGGTCGACCGTCACCGCCGCCGCACGCATCGCCTCGACGAGGCCGGTCATCTCCTCGACCGTCTCGCCCTTCATTCGGAGAGCGACGATGAATGCGGCCGTCTGGGCGGGGGACGCCTCGCCCCGCATGATCACGTCCATCGCCCGCCGGGCCTCGTCCCGGGCCAGGTCGGCGCCGGAGGTGATCTTTGTCAGCACGGCCGGCCACTCCATCGGGCGAGCTTACCGACCTGGCCTTCGCGTCACTCGAACGCGTCGAGGGCCGGGTCTCCCCGGCCCTCGACCTTCGAACGAACGGGATCCGTCAGGCGACGCTCGCCTCGTCGTCGTCACCCCCGAAGAGGCGCCAGAACAACCAGGCGAAGGCGCCGCCCACGAGCGGGGCGACGAGGTAGACCCACAGCACCCCGAGGTTCTCGCCCGAGATGATGGCGGGGCCGAACGAGCGGGCTGGGTTCACCGACGAGCCGCTGAAGGGGATGCCGGCGAAGTGCACCACGGCCAGTGTGAGCGAGATCACCATCCCTGCCACCGCCGGGGCCTTCTTGGTCGAGGCGAGTATCACCCACACGAAGACCCAGGTGAGGACGGCTTCGACGACGAAGGCCTCGCCGCTCGACACACCGGCGCCGGGGGCGCTGGTCGTGGCGCCCACCGCCGCCTGAGAGCCCCCGATGACGAACAGGACGGATGCCGCCATGAGACCCCCGACCAGCTGGCCGGTCCAGTACCCCGCCAGATCGGTGAGCGGGAGCCGCTTGTCGAGATACATCGCCAGACTGACGGCCGGGTTGAAGTGCCCACCAGACACGTGGCCGACTGCGTAGATCGCCGCCATGAGACCGAGGCCGAACCCGAACGGCACCACGATCAGCCCGGGCGTCTGGGTGGCACCGGCGGCGAGGATGGTTGCTCCGCCGATGAGGACGAGGATGAAGGTCCCGAAGACCTCCGCCAGGTACTTGTTGATCACCATGCCGTGCTCCTTGGCTCGCCTGGCTCCTGCTCCGCCGCCCGACTCTGACCCTCTCTGACCCCCGTGAGGACGTCCGGGTTACGTCCCCATCCGCGAAAATCTAGGCTGGCCAGGCTCGAATCGGGGGTTTTCCTGCTCGCGGCGGTGCGATGGCCGGCGGTAGCACTCGGCATGGGAGCCGGGCTGCTTGGCGCGACGGCGACCGGCGTGACCGTCGCCGGAGCCCTGGCGGTCTTCGGATTGGAGAACGGACCCGACATCGGGCTGCTCGTAGGGGTCGTGTCCGGCCTGGCCGGGGCAGGCGCCCTGGCGGGACGGTTGGCACCCGTCGTCCCCCGATTCCACGGCTCACTCGCCGGCCTCGGCGTCGCCGCCGTGGTGATCGTCGTGGCCCGACTGGGAGGGAGCCCGGCGTCGACCCCCCGGGTCATCGTGCTGGCGCTCGTGGCGATCGTGATCGGCGGCATCGGAGGTGTTCTCGGCGGGCGCCGCTAGCGACCCGTTCCCAGTCATCCGGGTCCGAGCACTCCGTCACCGGACCAGCGGAGACCCTCGCCCCCCTCCCACAATGCCACCATCCCCCCACCCTCGGCTGCCGGGTCCGGCCCTGCCAGCAGCCGGCTCCAGCGCCACCAGCCGCCGAGCTGGCCCACCAGCACCTCACCTTCGGCGGCGACCATCCCCTCGAGCGTGCCCCTCGACTGGGCGACGTCGACCCCCCAGGCTTTCCCGAGCCGGCGTGCCACGCGCAGCGCCGTCCCGCCCTCCCCCACAACCCTGACCGAGCTCACGGGTGCATCGAGCCCTGCGACCAACCCCCCTCCGACCGACGATCGAGCGATCATCTCCAGCACCCCGCCTCGCCCGGCAGGGGGCGGCCAACCCGCCACCACGAGGCTCGCCTCCTCCTCCACCTCGGCGTCGGCCACCTCCTTCCACCACTCGTTGCCGACCCGACGAATCGGACGCACCTCCACACCGCCCGTCTCCGCTGCGGCCGTGATGTCACGGAGGCCACCCCATCCCGGCTCGTCGCCCTGGCGGCGAACCCACATCGGGAGCACGAGGCCGCCGTCGCCGGCCGCCACGGCCGCGGCCACCCGGCCCAGCCGCTGTGCCGAGGCGGGGTTGGCAACCGCCACCAGCACGGCCCGCCCGATCACCGACGGGTCCGTCTGACCTCCCTCGAGCTCTCCGACGCTCGCCTCGGCCCATCGCCCTGCGAGCACGTTGGTGACCACGATCACTCCGATCACCGCGCCGAGCACCTCCTCGGGGAGAACGCCGCCCTCCACCGCGACGGTCACCGCTGCGAGCGTCGCCGCCGCCTGTGCCACGGTGAGCGATCGCACGGCCCGCTCCTCGGCCGGTGTCCAGCGGGCGAGCCATCCCCATCCCCCGCTCACGATCGACTTCCCGATCACCACCACCGACGTGAAGACCGTGATCCAGCCAAGCGTCCGGAAGCTCCCAACCATCTCGGGGATCGACACCAGCATGCCCACCGAAAGGAAGAACAGCGGGTAGAACACCGCGCTGCCGACGGCCTCCACCCTCCCCGCCAGCTCGGATCCCCTCGGGACCAGCCGGTTGCAGGCCAGTCCGGCGGCAAAGGCGCCGGCGATCCCCACCAGACCGACGGTCTCGGCCACGACGGCGCCACCGAACAGAACCACGAGCAACCAGAGGTAGCGTCCCTCCCCGATCAGCCCCCGGGAGAACAGCCGCCGGCCCCACCTCCCGCCGAGCCACACGACGACGATGACGATCGCCGCACCCAGCACCAGCCTCGCCAGCTGCAACCCCAACCCGCCGTTCGTCTCGTCGTCGAGCCCGATCGCCAGCACCAGAACGGCGATCGCGGCCGCGTCGGTGACTGCCACCGCCCCCACCGCTCGCTCGACCGCCCGGTTCCCCTCAACCCCGCGCGCCGCGAACACGGGGTAGGTCACGAGGGTGTGTGATCCCCACGCCGCGGCCAGCACGGCCGCGCCGGCGACACCAAAACCCAGCCAAAGGCCGGTGACGAACCCCGCCGCACCGGGGATGCCGAAGCTGGCGGCACCAAAGCCGACGGTGGGGGCGAGCCCCGCCCGGGCCCGGTCGAGGTCGAGCCCCAGTCCCGCCGCGAATACGAGATACAGCAAGCCGGCCGAGCCCAGCGTCTCGATCACGCCGTCACGTGCGAGCACGCCCAACCCGTTCTCGCCCACGACCACGCCCACCAGGAGCATGAGGATCCCGGCGCCGACCTTCAATCGCCGGCCCCATACCCCGGCCAGCACGGCGGCGATCGCCACCAAGGCGAAGATCGCGGCCGGGGAGTTCAGCGACTCGATCCAGCTCATACCGTCGTGGCCGTCCGGTCGCCGCGCACGGCCCTCCTCCTCGATCCTCGGGGGTCCCGGCACTCTACGGCCGAGCGGCCACCGACCTCGACCTCATCCACCTGCCCCCGGTAACCTAGGGGTGCGAGTCCGCCGGGCGACCGCGGCTCTTCGAGCCGAGGAAAGTCCGGACTCCACAGGGCAGGGTGCTGGGTAACGCCCAGGCGGGGTGACCCGACGGACAGTGGAACAGAGAGCAGACCGCCGATGGCGCCCCCGGGCGCACAGGCAAGGGTGAAACGGTGGGGTAAGAGCCCACCAGCGCCCCGGGCGACCGGGGCGGCTCGCCAAACCCCACCCGGAGCAAGGCCGAGCAGGGACGCCGGTGGCCCGCCGATCGAGTCCCGGGTAGGCCGCACGAGGCCGGTGGAAACACCGGTCCCAGATGGATGGTCGCCCCGGAGCCTCCGGGCTCCGGACAGAATCCGGCTTACAGGCGGACTCGCACTTCAAACCCCCTCTGAGCAGGGGGTTTGAGGTTCTATTGGGCTCCAAGAAGGCTTCGTGACACAGAAATGACACAAGAGCCCAGCTTCATGATCGGCTGACCGCTCTGACGCCGAGGAGGAGGCGTGCTCGTCATCATTAGGCTGACCTCCGTGCTCCTGCTGACTCTGCTCCGGAAACGGTCTCGGCTCCTCTGAACAGTGCCGATGCTTGAGCCGATCGAGAAGCATCTGCGCCCCAACGAGCGATTGGACCCTGCGGCGGATCTGGTCGTTCGGGGGTGGCCCCTCACCATCGACGGGATCCTGCGAAACGCAGACGCCACTCGCAGCCGCTTCTCCCGTGGTGGCGAACCGTTGATCGCTATCTCAGCCGAGGTGACAATCGGAGGGTGGGACCTCGATGCCATCCTGGCCGGTCCGAGGCTGCGAACCAGAAGCCGATACGCTTCGGCGTCGGTTGGAGCGGTTCGGAATGCCGGGTTCGAGCTGTTGGCGACGTTCGTCGACCCTCACTACAGCGTCGTTCTGCCCACCTACACTGAGGATGCGGTTGAGCGGCTCCTCGACGTTCTCGGCGAGCCGATCCCCAACCCGCACTTCATAGGAAGAAGGTCATGACGAAGCCTGAGCGTGTGGTAGTCACGCTGCCTGCCGATGTGCAGCAGATCGATGACACCGGGTATGTGTGGTCCTTCCTGGACGAGGCAACCGAGCCGGACAGAGTCCAGCCCGGCTCCTTGATCGTGGCCGGCGACCCGGTCGAGCCTTTCTTGGCCCGAGTGGTCGACATCGTCGACGGCCCCGACGGACGCTCGATCGTCCACCTCGACGTGCTCGGCATTCCCGACCAAGCCATCGACGAGCTTCGCCACGCCCGTCTCCTTCCCACCTAGGACCACGCCCCGGCCTTGCGTCACGCCTCGGCCGTGGCCTCCCTCGTCGGAACCAGGGAGGAGAGCGCCGTACCGAGTGCCTGATCGACCGCGTCGATGGTTCGCTGGTCGTCGTCAGGCCACAGGTGCGAGTACGTGTTGAGCGTCTCTTGAGCACTCGCGTGGCCGAGCCGCTTCTGCACGACGACCACCGAGCACCCAGATGCGATCAGCAGGCTGGCGTAATGGTGGCGCAGCTCGTGGTAACCGCCCCGTTCTGGGAGGGGTACGCCGGCTCTGGTGGCTGCCTGACGGAACGTCCCGCCGAAGCTGTTTCGCCGCACCGGCAGGCCGCGGGCGGTTGTGAAGATGAGTCCCTCGTGCCCGTGACCGAATCTCTGGAGATGAGCGGCGAGCTCGTCGGCCACAACCGAGGGAAGCGGCACCACACGGTTTGAGGCTGGTCTCTTCGGTGGTCCAAGGCGCGGCTCGCCCCGCGTCGGGGTGATGAGCTGACGATCCACTTTCACCGTGCGTCGCAAGAAGTCCACCCGGTCGACGGTTAGTCCCGTGGCCTCACCGAGTCGGAGCCCGCAGCCGGCTCCGACGACCACCAGAGCCCGGTAACGGTGAGGGATGGTGTCTGCCAGCACCGCCACCTGCTCGGGAGTCACAGGAACCACCTCACGCTGAGGCTTGGCGGGAAGTCTCACGTCAACACAGGGAGAGATGCCAAGAATGCGGTCTCGCACTGCGGCCTTGAACACCGACGCTGCCAGGCGATAGACACCGACGACGGTGGAGGGCGCGAGTTTGTCACTCAGTCCCTTCACGAACCGATCGAGGTCCGATGGCCTGACGGCATCTAGCGGCACGCTCCCCAAGGCCGGGTAGAGGTGATTGCGCAAGAGGCTCTCGATCCGGTCCATCGTTGATTCTCGCCACAGCTGCCGGCTCCTCCAAGCCTCGGCGTATTCCCGGAACGTGACCCGACCCGCTCGCGGGTCCACATAGGTACCGGTCAGCTTGTCGGCTTCAACGCTTGTCAGAAAGCGGACCGCGTCAGCCTTCCGGGCAAACACACGGGAGCGTTGGCGGCCATCGGGGGCCCTCCAGCGAGCCCGCCACCTGTTTCCCTGCCATCGCTCGACACTCGCCAATTGCAACCTCCTCTCCACACTTACCTCGGCGGAGACCAGGTTCCTGACCTCCGTCGCCGAGGGACTTCACCGTACCGATCCGGAGTGACGCTTTGTCCCCGGGCGGCATCCTGGAGTTGGCGTTCGATCCACTCCTCGACGTCCCGCCATCGGTAGCGGACGTGCTTGCCGACCTTGAATCCGGGTGGGCCTTCGCGGCGGTAGCGCCAGGCGTAGATGGTGGCCACGGGGACACCGAGGGCGCCCTCGCTGCATTGGGAATTGGTCCAGGAGATGAGGTAATCGTTCCGGCGTACACCTGGATCGCCAGCGCAGAAGCGGTGATGGGCGTGGGGGCTGTGCCAGTGGTGGCAGAGGTGGATGAGTCGCTCACTCTGGATGCTACCGATGTAGAGCGGCGAATCAACGTGCATACCCGGGCAATTATGCCGGTTCACATGCGCGGCGCGCCGTGTAATATGGACGCGCTAATGACGGTTGCCCGCCAGCATAACCTGGCTGTGATTGAAGATGTGGCACAGGCAGACGGCGGCAGCTACAACGGCAGGCGGCTGGGCAGCATCGGGGACTTGGGGGCGTTCAGCTTTCAGTTCAACAAGATTCTGACCAGTGGCGAGGGTGGTATGCTGATTACCTCAGACGAGCGGCTGTATCATCGGGCGGTTATGGTTCACGACGTGGTTGGCGGGCAGCGTAATAACATCCCGGCGGAAGCGATCATTCCTGGGCTCAATTTCCGCATGAGTGAGCTCCAGGGAGCGTTGATGCAGGTGCAGATCGAGCG
>JAWOJB010000042.1:0-18756 GCA_046484325.1 Acidimicrobiia bacterium
GGCGGCGGTCCCGGCCCCCTGTTCGGCCTTCTCGGCGGCGGTGCCGGCGACGTCTTCAGCCTTCTCGGCGGCGGTGCCGGCGACGTCTTCAGCCTTCTCGGCGGCGGTGCCGGCGACGTCCTCGGCCTTGTTCCCGGCCGATGCCGCCGTTTCCTTGGCCTTGTCGGCCAGCTCGGAGGCCGTTTCCTTCGTCTTCTCCCACGCCTCGCCTCCGGCCTCCTTGGCCTTCTCGAGGTACGGCTTGGCCTTCTCGGTGAGGCCGCTCGCCTCGTCCTTGGCCTTCTCGACGTAGGGCTTGGCCTTCTCGGTCAGTTCGGCCGCCTCCTCTTTGGCCTGGCCGAACAGCTTCTTCACCGAATCCAGAACACCCATGCGTGACTCCTCCTCGTCGTGGTTCCACCATAGAGGAATGAGCCGGTCACCGTCCCTCGTAGCGGAGGCGATCGACCACCCGGCCGGCCGGATCGACGAGAAAGGCGGTATCTCCGGTGTTGTTCCACACGGCCCGGTCCGAGCACCATCCCAGCGCCCCTGGTGGGGGCGCGCAGCCGCTGACGACGGTCACCTGTTCGCCGGCACCGAGGCGAGTGCCGGCCGGGAACACGAACCGATTCGAGGTGGATTCGTCACGCAGCACCCAGCCGGAGAGGTCGACCGCCGCTCCTGCCTCGATCACGACGTACTCCTGGTCGAGGGCCTCGTCGTCGGGGCCGGGAGGATCCCATTCGATCACGACGATCGAGACCGGTGCGACCGGCCCTCCGCCGCAAGCCTCTGGCGACCACATGCCCAGCCCCGAAGCGATCGCACGCTCCTCGGCCTCGAAGATCCGGGCGGTGTACGGGCCCTCCGACGTGATGGCGAAGGCAAGGCCGGCGGCGACCAGGGCCTCGTTGGCCAGCTCCTCGCCGGCGAAGACGTGGGCGAGCAGGCGCCCGTACCGATCTCGTGACGGATCGGCGGTCTCGAGCCGCAGCGGCCCGTCGCCGAGCAACTCCGCCAGCAGGGCGCGTGCCTCGGACCCTCCGCACTCGCCTCGCTCCGGGGCGTTGATACCGGCGAGACGGACGCGCTCCTCCACACCGTCGATCGTCGCGACCAGGCTGTCGCCGTCCTCGACGCGGATCGGCGGCGCGACGGTGGCTCCCTGAGCTGGTTCGGGATCTCCACCGGGGCCGCACGCGACGAGCGACGCGGCCACCGCCGAGGCGACGAGCCGCCTCACACCCCCGCTGCCTCGGCCGCCTTGCGAGCGGCGATGTGAATGAGGTCCCACACCCCGGAGAACGGAGGGGCGTAGGCAAGGTCGGTCCAGGCGAGCTCTTCGGCGCTCACCTCGTTCCAGATGGCGGTTGCGAAGACGTCGATCCGCTTGCCTGCACCGGGCCCGCCCACGATCTGGGATCCCAGCAGTCTGCCGGTGGACCGTTCGGCTACCACGCGGATGGCCATGGGCCTCGCCTCCGGCCAGTAGCCGGCAGCGGTGGTGCCCTCGACCGTGGCCGCCACGGCGTCGATGCCGGCCACTTCCGCATCGGAGACCCGCAACCCGGTCGAGGAGACCTCGAGCTCGCAGATCCTCGTGATCGCCGTACCCAGGACTCCTGGGAACGAGGCGTCACCGCCCCCCAGGTTGACCCCGGCCACCCTCCCGGTCTTGTTCGCCACGGTTCCCAGGTGGAAGTTGGCCGGCCGGCCCGTGATGCGGTGGCGGGTCTCTGCACAGTCACCCGCCGACCACACCCCGTCGGTCGGTGTGCGCTGGTGGTCGTCGACGGCCACTGCGCCGGTAGGCCCGAGTGCGATTCCGGCACCGGCGGCGAGCTCGACCTGCGGACGGCTCCCGAGCCCGAGCACCACCACGTCGGCCGGGATGGCGTCGTCGTCGCAGCCGACGGCGCGGGCGCGGTCCGGGCCCTGGATGCATCGGACCATCGTCTCCGAGCGGACATCTGCGCCCATCCGCCGCATGGCTCCGATCACGCGATCGCCCATGTCGGCGTCCAGGGTGCGGGCGAGCACCGAGGCCTCGCTCTCGACCACCGTCACCTCCCACCTGCGATGGAGAAAGGCCTCGGCCACCTCGAGGCCGATGTAGCCACCCCCGACCACCACCACCCGGCCAGGCGATCCGTCCGCCACCCGGCGGAGCAGGGCGGCGTCGTCCAGGGTGTGGAGGCCATAGACACCGGGCAGGTCGATGCCGTCGATCGGTGGACGGAACGGGACGGTGCCTGTCGAGACCATGAGCTGGTCGAAGCCCTCCTCGAACATCATCCCGGTGTCGACGTCGACACCGGTCACCACTCGCCGATCGAGGTCGATCTCCCGCACGTGGTGACGGGTGCGGACCTCGATGCCCATGTCGGCGAACTGGTCGGGCCACCGGGCGACGAGCCGTTCGAGCGGGTCGACGTACCCGGCGACGTGATAGGGCTCCCCGCAGGCGGCGTAGCTGACGAAGCTCGAGCCTTCCAGGGCGAGGATCTCCAGATCCTCTGCCGAGCGCATACGGCGGGCCTGGCTGGCCGCCGACATCCCGGCGGCGTTGCCACCGACCACGACGAGTCGCTCCGCCATCAGGTCGTTCTGCGGAGGCGTTTGAGCGCGGCCTTTTCGGCTGCTCGACGCCGTCGGCGCTTGCGCATGCCCCAGCCGGCGATCGAGGTGATCACGACCGCCAGCACAACGATGGCGACGACCACGATGACCAGCGGGAAGCTCCACTCCCACGTGAGGAATCGGATCGGGACGTCCTGGGTGTTCTGCACGGCGAAAACGACGAGCAACACCGTGACGAGCAGACCGAACCCGGCTGCCCAGGGAACTCCGGCCGTGACCGGGGGTTCCACCAACTCCCCGGGAGCGTCTGTCGGTCGTTCGGCGGGGGGCGTGTCTGGCATCGGGCCAGTGTACGTGGAGCCTTGGACCGGTGACAGCGGCCGGTACTCACGCCACGTCGACGTCGGCGCCATGAAAGCGCCACTCCGTCTTCGCCTGTTGGGCCCGGCCGATGTCGACGGCGGAGAGCAGCACGAACCCGACGGCGAAGAAGAAGATCAGGCTGAGGATGGCATTGCGCGACGATCCGGTCACCTGGTTCACGAAGGCGAATACGAGCGGCCCCCAGATCGAGGCGAACTTGGAGAAGACCGAGTAGAAGCCGTAGAACTCGGCGGTGGCCTGTTCGGGGATCATCGTCCCGTAGAGGCTGCGGCTGAGCGCCTGGGTTCCCCCCAGGACGAGCCCCACCGAGGCCGCGAGGCCGAGGAACGGGAGGAACTCGCCCTCGGGGAGGAAGTACCCGAACACCGAGATGCCGGTCCACAGGACGAGCGAGACGAGGATCGCCCGTTTGGTCCCGATCAGGCCGGCCAGGCGCCCGAAGGCCAGGGCACCCACCACCCCGACGATCTGGACGGCGAGGAACGCCAGCGCCACGTCGCCCACGTCGAGCTGGAGCGTCTCGGTGGCGAACACCGCCGAGATGGCGATGACCGTCTGCACCCCGTCGTTGTAGAGGAAGAACGCGACCAGGAAGAGCAGCAGTTGGGGGAATTGGCGGAGCTGGCGAACGGTGCGGAGGGTGCGGGTGAACCCGAGGCGGGCATAGGAGAGGGGCCGCCATCCCGTCTGGTACTCGGCGGGGATGGCCTGGGCGGCGGCCGGTTCGACCAGCCTCCTGAGGCCGATGATCGAGAAGGCGAGCCACCACGCGCCGGCCCCGACGATGGCGATCCGAACCGCCGTGGCCGTGAAGGACTCGGGGGAGAACTGGATGAGGAGCAGTGCCAGAAGGAACTGGAGGCCACCTCCGAAGTAGCCGTAGGCGAACCCCTTCGACGAGACCCGGTCGATGGTGTCCGGTGTCGTGAGGTGCGGCAGGAAGCTGTCGTAGAACACGTTGGCGAACGCCCAGCAGCTCTCGACGACCAGGAAGAGGGCGATCGTGAACCAGACGTCACCGGGGCCGGCCAGCGCGAACCCGGTCGACAGCACCGCGCCCGTGTACGCGAAGACCCGGAGGAACCGGAGTTTGGAGGCCGAGAAGTCGCCGATCGCCCCGAGCGCCGGCGAGAACAGGAATGCGATGAGGGCGGTGGCCCCCACCATGTAGCCGAACAGGGACTCGGCGTCGAGGGTGACGCCGAGGATCGTCGCTCCCCCCTCGCCGACGATCTGGTCGGCGAAGACCGCCGGCAGCAGCACGGCCAGGGTGGTCGTCGTGTACGCCGAGTTGGCGAAGTCGTAGAGCGACCACCCGAAGATCGATCGCCGGTCGTTCCGCACTGGCTCACCTCCCGGCCGGGAGGCTACCCGTCGGCCCCGGCGGGCTGAGGGTTGTCCCCGGGGTCGGGTACCGTCGAATCCATGCGGTGGACGGTTCCGATGCTCTTGCTGTTCGCCCTTGCCGCCTGCTCGGCCGGTGGCCAGGCGCCCGTGAGCACGGGCGACACCGGCCCGACATCCACGCCGACGACCGCAGCGCCGGTCACGACCACGGCGCCGTCCGACCCGACCCGATCCACCCCGGCCGAGACCACCACCACCCTCGCCCCGCTCACCGGCCTCCGCTACCAGGCGGTGGCGACGGGTCTGCCGTTCCCGACCAACCTGGTCCCGGTGCCGGGCGGGGACCGCGCCCTGCTCGCCACCAAGGACGGGCGAGTGTGGGAGTTGACCGGCGACACCCTTGCCGAGGAGCCGCTCCTCGACCTCCGCGACCGGGTCCGGGATTCGGTTGAGCAGGGACTGCTCGGCCTCGCCGTCCACCCCGACCGGCCCGGCCACCTGTTCGTGCACTACTCGGCGCTCGACGGGGACACGGTGCTCTCGGAGTTCCGCTCCGATGGCGCCGGGCTCGACAGCTCGCTCGAGCGCATCCTGCTCCGCCTGGATCAGCCCGCCTCGAATCACAACGGGGGCCAGCTCGCGTTCGGCCCCGACGGGATGCTCTATCTCGGGTTGGGCGACGGCGGGGGTGCCAACGACCGCTTCGGGCAGGGTCAGCGGCCCGACACGCTCCTGGGCACGATCCTGCGACTCGATCCGGCCGGTGGCGACCCTTACGGGATCCCTGCCGACAACCCGTTTGCCGGCGGCGAGGGTGGGGCCCCCGAGGTGTGGGCGTTCGGGTTGCGCAATCCATGGAGGTTCTCGTTCGACGGTGACTGGATCTTCATCGGTGACGTCGGCCAGAACGCCTTCGAGGAGATCGACGTGGTGCCGGTGGATCCGATCGGGTACAACTTCGGCTGGCCGATCACGGAGGGCCTCTACTGCTTCGACCCGCGGTCCGGATGCGACCCGGCCGGTCTCACCCTCCCTGTGCTGGAGATCGCCCACGGGGACGCCGGCACCTGCTCGGTGACCGGCGGGGTGGTTTACCGGGGAGCCGCAATCCCCGAGCTGGACGGGCACTACCTGTACTCGGACTTCTGCGGGGGCTACCTCCGCAGCTTCCGATGGGATGGCGTCGAGGCCGTCGACCGGCGTGACTGGACCGACCAGGTCGGCGTGCCCGGCCAGGTGGTGGCATTCGGCGTCGATCCCTCCGGCGAGGTCCACGTCCTCACCACCGACTCGGTGTACCGGATCGAGCCGGTGAGGTAGGCGGCGTTCGTCATTCCGCCTCGCGGTGCGGCCGTGGGAGGGTGGCGACGGTAGCCTCGAGCAGGTGACCGAGGAGCACGGAGAGATCGTCGGGCGGGTGATCGGCACCGAGGACGCCACCCCCCTCGAGTTCTGGGTCGGCGTCGCCGAAGGGAGGTTCCTCCAGCTCGACGATGTCGTGTCGCTCGAGCGGATCCTCCCCGGTGGCGAGCAGGTCGACATCTACGGATTGGTGAGCCAGGTCCGTTCCCGTCACGAGGGGGCGAGGTTCGACTCCGACGTGTTCCTCATTGCCGACGGGGTCCTCCCCGCCGAAGTCTCGGAGTCGGCCCGGGTCACGGCCACCCGCTTCGAGCCCGAGGTGTTCGTCCCACCCCGTCCGGGGCAGCTCGTGCACCGGGCCGAGGGCGCCAGCAGGGACCGGGCGCTCTACTTCGACCGGATGACCGAGCGACTCCCCGTCGGGCTCTCCCGATCGGGCGAGCCGGTGTTCGTGAACCTCGAGTTCCTCGACGGCCGCCGGGGTGCCCACGTCAACGTGTCGGGGATCTCGGGCGTTGCCACCAAGACCACCTATGCCACGTTCCTGCTCCACAGCCTCTTCACCGGCGGCGTGCTCGGGGCCCGGGCCGTCAACACCAAGGCGCTGGTGTTCAACGTCAAGGGCGAGGATCTGTTGTTCCTCGATCACGCCAACGGGATGCTCGACGACGAGGGACGCGAGCGGTACCGCCGGCTTGGACTGCCGGCCGAGCCCTTCCGGTCGGTGCGGATCTACGCCCCACCCCGGTCCGGCGTGGCGGCGGCCATCCCCGACGTCGCCTCACGGTCGACCGGGGTCACCTCGTTCTTCTGGACCCTCGCCGAGTTCTGCCACCAGGACCTGATGCCGTTCTTGTTCACCGACGCCGAGGACGATCGGGCCCAATACACGATGGTGGTGTACAACGTGATGGCCAGGCTCCGCAAGGCCGTCGAGCTCCCGGAGGGCGGGGTCACCGTCGAGGGCCAGCAGGTGCGCACGTTCCGCGAGCTGGCCGATCTGGTGACCCGCAAGGTCCAGGACGAGGAGGATCGCCACGGCTGGGCCGGTCCGGCGATCGGGATCGGCACCATCAACGCCTTCGTCCGCCGGTTGCAGGGGGCGGTCCGGCACGTCGAGCGTCTCGTCCGTGGTGACGTGCCCAACGCCGCCCGGCACCGCATCGCCCTCGACCATCAGGTGACGGTGGTGGACCTCCACAACCTGAACGATCGGGCGAAGCGATTCGTCGTGGGGGCGACGGTGCGGCGGGCGTTCGACGACAAGGAGCGCAGCGGCCAGTCGGGGGAGCTGCTGTTCCTCGTCCTCGACGAGTTGAACAAGTACGCACCCCGCGAGGGCTCCAGCCCGATCAAGGAGATCCTGCTCGATGTGGCCGAACGCGGCCGGAGCCTGGGGATCATCCTGATCGGCGCCCAGCAGACGGCCAGCGAGGTCGAGCGCAGGATCGTGGCCAACTCGTCGATCCGGGTGGTGGGGCGGCTCGACTCGGCGGAGGCCGCCCGCGAGGAGTACGGGTTCCTCCCGGCCGTGCAGCGTCAGCGGTCCACGATTCTCAAACCGGGGACGATGCTGGTGAGCCAGCCCGAGCTGCCGGTGCCGCTCGTGCTGGAGTTCCCCTTCCCGGCCTGGGCGACCCGGGCGGCCGAGGCGCTCCCGATGCCGGCGCCCGACCAACCCACCGACCCCTTCGAGGGACTGTGACCGCTCTGCGCTCTGCGCTGTGCGCCTGATGCCATTGCGCAGTGCGCACCGCGCACGGCGCACCACCGTGCGTCAGCCCGACAGTGCCGACCTCCGTAGGTAGTCGAGCACCATCGCGTGGAGCGACCGGAGGGCGTACCCGTAGCCGCGCAGGGCCGCCTCGGCCGTGTAGCCGAGCACCCGGGTCAACCACAGACGGAAGAGCAGTTCCTCCCAGTCGTCGTCGCCCTCGACGAACTCGTCGAGGAGCACACCGAACGTGTCGTACCAGAGCCCGTCCTGCATGAACCGGAAGGTGGGTCGCTGGCGAGAGGCGAGCAGGCCGTCCCGAATCGGGGTCGGAAAATGGCGCAGCAACTCGTCCTGCCGGTCGGTCCACCGCTCGGTGAGGAGATGCAGGCTGGGCTCGAGGAGGAACCCGATCTTCTCGGCGATCGACTGGGGCACCACGTCCGGGTACTCGATGTGGTGGATCGTCCCCGGGCTGACCGCCTCGCCTCGCAGGTCCTGGATGGCGACGAAGCACTCGACGAGCATGGTTCGGAGGTCGGTGAGCGCCCCGTACAGCTTGTGGGCCTTTCCCTGGGCTATGTACACCTCGATCATCGGGAGGCGCCGCTGGACGATGGAGAAAGTGATGAGGGTGTCGATACCCCAGTCACTGCGGGCGGCAACCCGGGGATCGTCGACGAGCGCCTCGGCCGCCTTCCGCTTGAGGAGGAGTTCGCCCCCCAGCGGCTGTTCGATCCAGGCGAGCTCCGACCGGGGGAACAGCATGGCGAACCCGGTCCGGGTCACCATCCAGGTGATCATGGCGTCCGTGGCCGATCGGGGGAAGTAGTGGCGGACCGCTTCGTAGTCGAGGTCGGCCGCCTGCTCCGCCTTGGTGACCCAGGATCCGTCGAAGCTCGTGATGTCGGTGTCGTAGAAGTGAAGCCGGTCGTGGCCGGTGTCGAGGAAGTAGCGGAGGCCCGTGTTCATGCCATCGCCCTTGCCGGGCCGGCGCGAGCCGATCCGCTGCTGCAGGATCAGGTTGACCGGCGTGCCGGTGGCCGCGGTGATGGACGGGGCTGCGGCCGCGAGCGCCTGCCAGGTCGTCTCCTCCTCCACCCCGACCCCGAGCACCTCGCCGACCCGCTCGTGGGACGCGGCAGTACGGACGTTGGCGACCGCCACCTCGGGGTCCTCGGTCTTGAACGGGAAGACGACCAGGCTGCTCACGGCCGACGACCCTACCCCGCCGTCGCCAGGGCGCGCAGGATCCAGCGCGCGGCTTCGACCCATCCGATCGGGCCGATGCCCTCGACGAGCTCCACCCCGGGGAGGCCCAGGTCCACCCACCCGCCGCCCGGACGCTCGACGAGCATCGGGTGGTCGACCGCCTCCAGCATCTCCCGGTCGTTGGGGGCGTCGCCGACCGCGAAGGAGAGCGGCCCGGCGAGCCGATCGAGGACGACGGCGATGGCGGTGCCCTTGTCGTGCTCGGCCTGGGCGGTCCAGAAGCGCGAACCACGGACCATCCGGAGCCCTCGGCGTGCCAGCGCCTGCTCAAGGGATGACGCATCGCCGTCGGTGATCCAGAAGGTCTCGGTGTGCTCGCGGCGTCGGGCGAGGCCGGCCGAGGCCGGATCCAGCCCGGTCCGGTCGGCGATCTCGTCGACCGTGGCGTCGCCGTAGCCCACCACTTCGACTCCCGCCTCGCCGGCGGCGGAGCCGAGGCCCGCCCGCACCTCGGCATAGGGCCGGCCGATCGGGACCACCGTCTCGGGACCGGGGGGTGTCGCCGGGAACCCATCCCACCACACGACTGCTCCGCCGTTCTCGGTGATGAACACGGGCGGGAGCCCGAGCTCGGCCGTCAGCCGTTGCTGCTCGGCGCGGGTCTTGGCCGAGCAGGCGACGACGAGGACGCCCTCCTCGGCGAGACGGGGGAGCGCCTCGGCGGCGGCCCCGGGCGAGTAGGTGTCGTGGTCCAGGAGTGTCCCGTCGAGGTCGGTGAAGAGGACGGCGCGCGGGCCGCTCACGTCACGGGGGGAGCCGGGGTGGGTCCATCGCCGCCGGAGGTGGGGGCCGCCGGCTCGAACTCGTCGTCGAGCACGAGGATCGGTTCCTCGACGATCACGCCCGCCACCCGCCGCTTCTGGATGGCGGTGTAGCTCGACGCCTCCTCGCGCAGGGTCTCGAGGAACGCAGCCCGATCGAAGTCGATGAGCGGCGGGTAGATCCGCTCCGTCGGGGGGCGGCCACCGGGCTCGAGGGCACCCTGCTGGACGAGGAACTCGAGGATCTCCTCGCGGGTGGTCTCCGGACAGATCGGGGAGTGGTACAGGACGTTGAGGGCCTGGAGCCGCATCTCCTGGACGTGGTCGCTGCCCTTGTTCTCGTGGAAGTGGGGGTTGCGGGTCTCGATCTGGAAGACGTCCACGGTGCTTCGGAGGACCTCGGGCCGAGGCGAGGCGACCACTCCTCCGAACTGCTCGAACATGTCGAGGTACTCGAAGGGCTCGACCGCGAACCCCCCGGCCAGGCGGAGCCGCAGACCCAACTCCATGCTCAGGGCGTGCTCGCCGGCGTTGCCCGTGGAGATGATCTCGGTGCCGAACCCGGAGTACTCGGCGAGGAGCAGGTTGAGGAAGCGGTTGGTCACCTGCGAGGTGCGACCCCACCGATTGAAGAAGAGCCGGCCGTCCTGGAGCTTCGGCTTCGATTGCCACGAGATCCTGACCATCGAATAGGGGGTGGTGGCGGCGTGGAAGCCGGCCGCATACGACCGTACGTACTCGTTGATCGCGCCCGGCACGTAGTTGTCGGCATCGACGAAGCCGACGTGGCTCTTCCCGGCCAGGGCCGCCAGGGCCAGGCCGATGAGCATGCCCTCCCCCTTCCCGGTGCGGACGAGCCCGTCGTCGTCGACGATCTGGGGGATGCCGCCGGCCGCCATGGCGGCGGCGAGCCCGGGGTCGCGCTGGTGCACGGCGATCGCCGATCGCTCGGTGGCATGACAGAAGTGCTCGAGCGTCTGGCACTCGAAGTCGAAGCGGTCCACCGGGTCCCGGCTGCTGTTCGACACGAGGATGATCAGGCAGTCATGGGGGATCCCCGTGAACACCCCCTCGATCACTTTCCGGCGCTCGTTCATGCAGGGCACGACGACCGCCAGGTTGCCGAACACCTTGCGAAGCGACTCGTGGGGAACGTGGCGCACCATCATCCCGTGCGCCGGGGTCTCCTCGTGCCCGGTCGGAGCCCCCGAGTCGAACTCGAGCACCTGCTGGAGCGAGTGGATCCTGACGGCGCCGAAACGCTCGAAGCGGTTCGGCTTCTCGAGTCGCATGCGACGAACCTACCCGGCTCCCGCGGCTGAGGGCTAGGGACCTTCGGTCTCGGGGTCCGGCTCGAAGAGCAGATCGACGATGAGGGCCGCTGTCCAGGCGAACCGGGAGGCGCCGTGGCCGGTGCCGGTGATCGGGTCGTAGTGCTCGTGGAAGCCGGAGCGGCGGGGGAGGTCGATGAGCGATCGGCGAAGGCTGGTCGCCAGGTCGTCGAAGCCATACCGCCGGAGACCGCGATAGAGGACCCAGTTCACGTTCACCCAGATCGGCCCTCGCCAGTAGTTGGTGGGGAGGAAATTGGCCTCGGTTGGGTCGACGCTGGGCACCATCCAGGTGGTGGCGTCGAGTCGGCCTCCCACCGACGCCACCAGGTGCTCGACCATCCGGTCGGCCTGCTCCCGGGTCGGCACGCCGGCGAACAGCGGTGAGAACCCGGCACCCACCCGGGTGGCGATCGGTGCGTCCTCGAGCAGGTCGTAGTCGACGAAGCAGGCCATCCCCTCGTCCCACAGGCGCCGCCGCATGCCCGCCGCCGTCTCGTCGGCCCATCGTTCGAACGAGGTGGGATCGGCGTCGAACAGGCGGGCGATCTCGGCCAGATCGCGGTTGGCCTGCACCCACAGCGAGTTGTAGAGCACGTCGGCGATGGCGAAAGGGGTTGTGCGGCTGATCGGCTCCGGGTGATAGTGGTGTTGCCGGAACAACTTGACCAGATGGATGTAGCGGTCGTAGTGGTCCTCGGTGGGGCGCTCGTCTTCCTTTGCATGCTCGAGGTCGGCGCGGACCCAGTCCCGCACCCCCTCTGGCACCAGCCTGCCGAGGGCCTCGTCCCACAGCGGCGAGTTGTCCATCCCCGACTCCCACGGATGCCAGATCTCGACCAGGCCGTCGTCGTTCCGGATCCGCTCCCGCTTCAGGTAGAAGTGCCAGGCGGAGAGCTTGGGCAACAACTCGCCGAGAAAGCGTCGCGCCCGGTCCCGGTCGGTGGCCCGCCGGTAGATGTGGAAGGCGGCGGTGGCGTGCACCGGCGGCTGGACGATCCCCGAGGTCCGCGGATACCGGGGGGCATAGGGGTTCCGCTCGGTCTGCCAGAACTCCGGCCCGGGGAAGTAGGCGTGGTCCCCGTCGGTGAACACGATGTGGGGGAGCAGGCCGTTGCTCCACTGGCCCCGGAACAGCGAGGAGAGCTCCTGCTCGGCCCGTTCCTGGTGGTAGTGGGCATACCCCATGGCGATGAACGCCGCATCCCAGCTCCACTGGTGTGGATAGAGGTTGGGCGAGGGCCGGGTGGCGTGTCCGAGCCAGTTGGCCTCGAGGACGCCCATCGCATCCAGTACGAGCCGGGCGTCGGCGTCCGAGAGGCGGGCAGGCACCGTCATGGCAGTTCAGTGTGCCACGGCGTCGCCCACACCCGAGGTGTCCCATCCTCTCGGTACGATCGACTGAGTGCGGATCCTCCACACCTCGGACTGGCACGTCGGGCGGACGATCCGCGGGCGAAGCCGGGTCGAGGAGCACCGGGAGGTGCTTGCCGAGATCGCCGGCGTCGCCGGGGAGCGGCAGGTGGATCTCGTGCTCGTGGCCGGGGACCTGTTCGACCACGCCGCCCCCACGGCCGAGGCCGAGTCGGTCGTGTACCGGGCGCTCCTGGATCTGGCCCAGGTGGCACCGGTGGTGCTCGTCGCCGGCAACCACGACCACCCGCGGCGGCTCGAGGCCGTGGCCCCGCTCCTCGAGCTGGGCCGGGTGCGGGTGGGGTCGGTGCCCAGGCCCCCGGAGGGCGGTGGGCTGCTCGAGATCCCCGATCTTCCGGTTCGCGTCGCTCTGCTGCCATTCGTCAGTCAACGGGGGATCGTGCGGGCCGGCCAGCTGATGGAGAGCGACGCCGACGAGCACGGTGGCACCTACGCCGATCGGCTCCGGCTCGTGATCGAGCGGCTGTGCGAGCCGATGACCTCCGACACGGTCAACATCGTGCTGGCCCACCTCTCGGTCCACGGAGCGGAGGTGGTGGGGAGCGAGCGACGCGCCCACGTCTTCGGGTATGCCCTGCCGGCCCTCGCCTTCCCCGGCAGCCTCTCCTACGTCGCCCTCGGCCACTTCCACCGCCGCCAGCGGGTCCCGGCGCCGGCGCCCACCTGGTACTCGGGTTCGCCGCTCCAGCTCGACTTCGGCGAGGCAGGCGATCGCAAGGGCGTGCTGGTGGTGGAGGCTGAGCCCGGTCTGCCGGTCGCCGTCGAGGAGGTCGATGTGAGCTCGGGGACGCCGCTGGTTGTGCTCCGGGGGACGATGGAGCAGGTGGAGGCGGCCGTTCCGGCCATCGGCGATGCCTATGTCAAGGTGGAGCTGGACGAGCCGCCTCGGGCGGGCCTCGCCGACGAGATCCGCGGTCTCGTGCCGGGTGCGGTCGACGTGGCCCTGGTCGCGTATGAACCACCGATCCCGGGCGGCGAGCGGGATGTGCGCGCCGGACGCGACCCCCACGAGCTCTTCGTCGAGTACCTGCGATCCCGCCGGGTGGAGGATGATCGGCTCGTTGGACTCTTCGACGAGCTGCTGGCCGAGGCCCATGAGGCCTGAGCGGCTCGAGGTCGAGGGCTTCTCGGCTTTCCGGGGTCGGACGGACGTGCCGTTCGCCGGGGCGGAGCTCTTCGCGCTGACCGGACCGACCGGCTCGGGCAAGTCGAGCCTCATCGACGCCATCGTCTTCGCCCTGTACGGCTCGGTCCCCCGCTATGGCCGGAGGGACGTGGCACCCGTCGTGACCCAGGGGATGCTCCAGGCCAGGGTTCGGCTCGACTTCACGGTGGGCGGCGTCCCGTACACCGCGGTGAGGGTGGTCCGCAAGGATGCCCATGGAAAAGCCGGCAGAGCCGAGGCGCGGCTCGAGTCGGGCGACGAGGTCCTGGCCGCCTCTCCGGCCGAGGTCACCGAGGCGGTGACCGGCCTGCTCGGTCTGGACTACGAGCAGTTCACCACCTGTGTGGTCCTCCCCCAGGGGGAGTTCGAGCGGTTCCTCCACGCCCGTCCCTCCGATCGGCAGGGTCTACTCGTGGCCCTCCTCGACCTCGGGGTCTACGAGCGGGTGGCCCAACTCGCCACCGGCCGTCAGCGGCTCGCCGAGGGTCGCGCCGCCGAGATCGAGGCCCGGCTCGCCCGCCTCGACGCCACCGACGAGATGGTGGAGGCGGCCGGCGCCCGGGCGGAGGCGCTCACGTCGCTCTTGACTGTCGTCGAGGAGGCCGTGCCGGAGCTCGGGCGCGTGGGGGAGGGGGTCGCGGATGTGCAGCGGCGGCTGGACGGCGTCGTCGACGGACTCGGTCGACTGGCTGAGACGGCGGCACCGCCGGGATTCGACGACCTGGCCGGGAGGTTGGCGGCGGCGCGGACCGCCCTCGACGGTGCGGGCCGAGCGGTCGAGGAGCGGGACGCGGCGGTGACGGTTGCCGAGGCCGCCCTCGGTGCCGAGCGCCCCCGCGCCGAGCTGGAGCGGGCTCTCGCGGGCCGCCACGACCTCGAATCCGAGCGACGACGGCTCGACGAAGCCCGTACGGGGCTTGCGGCGGCGGACGCCTCGGTGGTGTCGGCTGCCTCCGAGGAGGAGGCAGCCGAGGCACGGGTCGAGCGAGCGCGCAGCGGGCACGCGGCCATCCACCTCCGTGCGGGGCTCGCCGTCGGGGAGCCGTGCCCTGTGTGCGATCGCGTGGTCGACGCGCTTCCGGCTGCGCGGCCGGTGCCCGGTCTCGAGGACGCCGTGAGAGATCTCGAGCGAGCCGCCGCCAAGCGGCGTACGGCGGAGGGGGGCCTGGCCGCGATCACCGCCCGGGTGGCCGATCTCGAGCGCCGGATCGAGACGCTCGCCGCGGGCGTGGCGGGAGAGCCCGAGCAGGAGGAGCTCGAACACGGGCTGGACGCCGTGAACACGGCGGAGACCGAATTGGCGACCGCCCGGGCTTCGCTCGTCGAGGCCAGGTCGGCGGCACGGGAGGCGTCGGAACGCCACGAGGTGGTGAGGGGCGAGGAGGGGGCGGCTCGCAAGGCGCTGCTCGACACCCGCGACCGGCTCACGCCCTGGGCCCCACCGGCGTTCGACCTCGAGGACGTCGCGGCAGACTGGTTGTCACTCCTGGCCTGGGCGGATCGGCGGAGGGCCGAGCTCGAAGTCGAGCGGCAGGCCATCGAGGCCGAGGCGGCGGCGCTGCGGCGGGCTTTCGAGGAGCTCGACGGCCGGCTGCGGGACGAATGCCGATCCCGAGAGGTCGAGCCGGGGGGCAGACCGGTGCGGGATGCCGTGGTGGATGCACTGGCCGACGCCCGGTCCCGGCTGACGGCTCTCACCGACGCGGTCGAGGAGAGCCGGCGCATCGGCGGCGAGCTCGATGAGCGACGGCAGGACGCCATCGTGGCGAAAGGCCTCGCCGGCTACCTCAAGGCGAACAACTTCGAGAAGTGGCTGCTCGACGAGGCGCTCCACCTGCTCGCCGACGGTGCGAATCGCCGCCTGGCCGAGCTGGCGGGTGGCCAGTACTCGCTCGCCCTCGACGCCCGGTTGGAGTTCGAGGTGATCGACCACCAGGCGGCCGACGAGCGCCGCTCGGTCCGGAGTCTCTCGGGAGGGGAGACGTTCCTGGTGTCGCTGGCGCTCGCCCTCTCGCTGGCCGATCACGTCACCGAGATGGCGGCAGCGGGAACCACCAAGCTCGAGGCGATCTTTCTCGACGAGGGATTTGGATCGCTCGACCCGGACACCCTCGAGACCGTTGCCTCGGTGATCGCAGAGATCGGCGCCTCGGGGAAGACGGTCGGGTTGGTGACCCACGTCAAGGAGCTGGCCGAACTGGTGCCGGTCCGGTTCGAGATTCGGAAGGGCCCGGCCGGGGCGACGGTCGAGCGAGTCGAGTCATGAAGTTCACGATCGAGAGTTGGGCCCCGGAGTACGGCACCCCGGGAGATGCCCCGCCCGGCGAGGAGCAGGGCGCCGTCGATCTGACCGTGGAGCTTCCAGCCGACCGCTGGACCCCGATCATGCCCTCACCGGGTGAGGAGGTGCCGGTGCTCTTCGTGGACGGCGTCCGCAGGGTGGACGCCGGGGTGTGGATCGAGCAGGATCCCGGTGGGGCCGTGTACGGCCTCTGCGCCTCGTACGCGGCGGGAGCCGTGCGCTGCGACGGGCGTGCCGAGCTGGTCGATGCGGTGGTGGAGCGCGGGCTGTTCAGTCCGGCGGCGGACGCGGTCGATGTCGTCACCCCCCATGCCGACTATGCGGTGCGGCCGACGGCCGGGTCGACCGCCGAGCAGCTCTGGCTGGGCATCCAGCAACGGATGGGGGAGCTCGAAGGCCGGGTGGCCGCCGGTCAAGCCGGGGACGGCCTCGTCGTGGTGGACGGGCCGCTCTCCCACCGGCGCCACGTGCCCGACGCGATCGGCTACGTGAAGACCCACCACGTGGCATACCTGCCGCCATCGCTGCAGGGGATCCTCGCCACACTGCCGGTGGGTCGCCGCACCCCGCTCTTCCTGACCACGACGTCGTGGAGCCGGTTCTCGTGGTACCTCCGCCTGGCCCCCGCCCCCGGTCCGATGGGCGGGATCGTGCGCTGCGAGGTGACCGCCGACCGCCAGGTCGTCGACGCCGCCCGCACGGCCGACCTGGTCACGGAGCTGTTGCCCCGCTTTGCATCGGCGGAGCACAAGGATCCTCGGGCACCTCAGAACCTGTATCCGATCGGGGGGCTCGAGCGCCACCTCCGACGGCTGCTGGGCGACCCGGCGCTCCTGTATCGGTCGTTGCGGTCGGCCGCGGGTTAGGCCGTCTCCATCTTCCTGACCGCGAACCCCCCACAGCAGCACCGCGATGACGACCAGGAGTGCCCCGGTGCCGGCCGGCACCCGGGATCCTCAGATCAGGTGCAGCTCGGTCTGGCGTCCGCCCAACCAGCGCATGCCTGAGCCGTCGAAGAAGGCCTCCTCCTCCAGCATGAACTGCACGACCTGCCCGTCCCACTCCGGCACCGGGACCCGCGCCTGCAGCTCGATCGAGTAGGCCGTGTCGGGCCAGACCGGGTACTCGCCCCGGCCGGCGACCCCTTCCTGGGAGTCCCAGAGGCCGATGGTCGGGCCGGCGGCGTGGCCGTGGAGCCCGATTGGATGGGTGTAGATGAGACCGTCGATCCCGTCGGCGGCGGCAGCCGACCGGGCGACCGACAGGACCTCGTTGCCCGAACGGCCGGTGGCGAACTCTGCCGTGAGGAGGTCCTGCAGCCGATTGGCGACCCGGAGCCCTGCCGTCAGGCCCTCCGGGGGCTCGTGCTCGCCGGGGAGCCTGACGTAGGCGTGCTGCTGTTGGTCGGTGCAGTATCCGGCGAGGACGATGCCGAAGTCGATGTGGACCAGGTCGCCCGGGAGGATCACCTCGATGAGGGGCCGGTCGGCGAACGACTCGCGGGGCAGCCCTCCTCGCCGCTGCAGGCTCGTTGTCGGCTGGAACCACGCCCCGAACCCCGCCTCGGCGACGGCGCCGCGCAGCCACCAGTCGACATCCTGGGTGGTGGTGGCGCCGGGTTCGATCACATCGCCGGAGAGGGCGCATCCGAGGATCCGATGGGCGAGGGAGCAGGCCTCCTGCATCAGGTCCACCTCGCCCGGCAGCCGGGTCTCGAGCCACCCGATGGCGGCGACCTCGGCGGATACGACCCGGGAGCGGAGCCGGGCCGGGAGCCGCTCGACGAAGGCCTCGTGCTCGGAGGCGGACAGCCCGTCGGCGAGCGGGAAGACCTCGGAACGGTGGACCCCGATCCGGTGGGGGTCGGCCTCGTCCAGCACCTCGGCGACCCGCGCCCACTGGTCGGGTTGGCGGGCGGGATCCCATCCCGCCGGGAAGGCCTCGCCCACCGCGTAGCGGGCGACGGCGAGCCGCTCGACCCGATCGCCCCGGTCGAGGAACACGAGGACCGTCCGGCGCCGGGCGGTGCCCAGCCAGGTGGCGGGGAGCATCGTGGCCAGCACCGGGTCCTCGTTGTATTCCCGGGCCGCCACCACCCAGGCGTCGAGCCCGGCACGCTCCATGAGCGCGGGCACGAGACGGTCGAGCCGCTGGAGGAGGATCCGGTCGTGACGGGCGGCGCCGGCCCGGAGATCGATCATCGGTCCCTCCGGGAGGCGAGCACGGCACCGGCGATCACGAGCACGACGCCGATCACGGCCAACATCCCCACCCGCTCGGCTCGGAAGGCGACCCCGAGGATGAGGGCGACCACCGGGATCAGGTAGGTGATGAACGAGGCCCGGGTCGATCCGACCCTGCCCACCAGGGTGCCCATGATCACGAAGGCGATGCCGGTGCCGAGGACACCCGCGGCCGTCACCGCAGCCGCCGAGGCCGCAGCCCACTCCGAGCGGGCGAGCCCGTACAGGCCATACGGCGCCGTCCACAGCGTGGCGAGGACGAGCATCCGGGCCATCACGGTGAGCGACCCGTACCGCTGCTGGAGGGGGGCGGCGATGTTGACGGCGAGCCCGTAGCAGAGGGTGGCGCCCACGACCAGCACGACACCGAGCGCCTGACTCGCGCCCTGGTCGATCGAGGGGAGCGAGATGAGGACGACCCCGACGAAGCCGACGACCAGTCCCACGATGTGGACGGGCGCAGGGGCATGCCGCAGCATGAGCGAGGCGATCACCGCCGCGAAGATGGGCATGGCCCCGTTCAGCATCCCGGCGACGGCCGAGTCGATCCACTGCTGGGCGATGGGGAAGAGGGTGAACGGGATCGCCACCCAGAGGACCGAGAGGACCAGGAGCCGGGGCCGGTCGATTCGATCGATCCGATGCCGGGCCCGAGGCAGGAGTGCCAGGACGGCGGCGCCGAGCCCCACCCGTAACAGGGTGACGAGACCCGGATGGAAGGCATCGAGCCCGATCGCCATGAAGAGGAACGACGAGCCCCAGATCAGCGAGATCGAGGAGAACAGAGCCCAGTCGAGGGGCGTGAACGACGCCCGATTGGTTCCCTCCGACGTGGACAGGATCCGGGCGCTCACGGTTGGAAGAACCCCAGGAGTTCCG
>JAWOJB010000081.1:0-21436 GCA_046484325.1 Acidimicrobiia bacterium
ACCTCGAGCGCTATTTCCGGGCCATGTCGCTGCTCGGCAACGAGAACTTCTCCGTCGGTTACGGCGACACCATGCTGCTGGCCGCCCTCGTCGCCCGGCCGCTCAGCGAGCGCCCCGACCTGGTCGAGGCCTGGACCCTGGTCTACGAGCCCACCGCCTTCCTGGTCGGGATGGCCGACGACTACACCCCCTTCGAGCTGGGCACCGCGCTCGACCCCCTCGTTCCTGGCTGGCGGGACGACCCCACCCTGCTCGACGAGGACGTCGCAGCCGAGGCCGGCCGGGCCCTGCTGGCCCTGAGGTCGGTGGGCATCGACGAGGACGCCGCCTCGGTGCGGATCATGGGGGTCCGGTTCGTGGTCGACTCCTACGTCTACGACCAGCTCCGGTTCCCCTTCGTCGGCGATCCGCCATTCGGCCGCCGATATGCCACCCCGCTCGACCTGGTCGCCACGTTCGGGTCCGAACTCGCCTACCGGATCATGGACGAGGAGGGCTACCTCACCGGCGAGTGGGCCGACGTCGGCCTCACCGACCCCGAAACCGGGGAGCATTGGACCAACTACGACGACCAGCTGGCGATGCTCACCGGCATGCTCTCGGCCCGGGCGCCCGGTGACTGGGCTGCCACCGTCTACGACGCCTGGCTCTACGCCTTCGAGCCGGTGTGGACCCGCCACGGGGCGGCCTACCCCGACTTCATGCGGACCGAGGCGTGGGAGCGGAAGGGCCTCCAGACCGGGCTCGGCTCCTACACCGAGCTCAAGCACGACACGGTGCTGTACGCCAAGCAGTCGTTCGCCGCCGAGGGGGACTTCCAGCCGGTCGAGTACCCCGAGCCCCGGCACTGGGTGGAGCCCAACCCGGTGGCGTTCGCCCGGATGCGGGCAGTCGTCGGGTTGCTCGACGCCGGCCTGAGCGCCCGGGGCCTGCTGCCGGAGGAGAGCGCCAACGCCGGGCTGCTCGACGCCCTCGACTCCTTCCTCGGCCGTCTGGAACGGCTCGCCTACGACGAGCTGGCCGGACGTCCGATCTCCGACGCCGACAACGAGTGGCTCGGCACGGTCGGCTCGACGATGGAGGCACTGTGGATCCGGTCGGCGGATCCACTCGAGGAGATCGGCGAGGGGTTCCCCAACCAGGACCTCGACTCGGCGCTGGTCGTCGACGTGATGCGCACCACCTACCACATCCTCGAGATCGGCACCGGCCGCTTCGACTCGCTGTACGTGCTCGTCCCCGACGACGATGGCCGCTTCCAGGTGGCGAGAGGCGGGGTCTACTCCTACTACGAGTTCTGGCGGGGCGCCGAGGAGGGCCGGCTCACCGACGAGGAGTGGCGGACGATCCTCGACACCGCCCCGCCCGAGCGGCCACCCTGGCAGACGACGCTCTTCCCGTCCGGCTGACGGCGGGGCCATGCACCCCGACCCCTGGGCTCTCGACGAGAATCGGGGCGTGGACGACTTCGTGGTGGCCCGCAACCCCGGTCGCCGCCGTCGACGCCGGTGCCGGGACTGACGACCCCCCTACCCGCTTTGGGTGGCTAGTCCCCCGGCCGAAGACTGGAGGACAGAGCCTGGGCTCGCCCAACCAGCCTGCTCTCCCAGCCGGCGACCGTCGTCGCTAGAAGCGGTTCCTCCACACCCCGACCGGCTCGAACTCCATGGGGACGTCCACCAGGATCAGCTCGACCGGTTCCCGAGCCGTGATCGTCAGCTCGGGTCGATCGGTGACCTTGGCGGCATCACCGGTCTCGAGGTCATGATCGTCGAGTCCGGCGGCCCCTTCGATCAGGTAGAGATACGCGCCGCGGCCTTCGCCGGGGTGATGCGTCACCTCGATGCCCGCATCGAGCGACGCCACGTACACATACGCGTCCTGATGCACCCGGACGGCGTCGCCTCCGGCCGGCGACAGCACCTGGAGGAGCCGGTTGTGGCGATCGTCACGGCTGAACACCTTCTGTTCGACGGCGGGTGTCAGGTTGGCTGTGTCGGGGAGGATCCAGATCTGGATGAACCGCATCGGCAGGTCCTCCGATGCGTTCCGCTCCGAGTGGAGCGCACCCGACCCGAGAGTCATCCTCTGGACCGAACCGGCGGGAAGAGGACCGAAGGCCCCACCCACATTGTCCTCATGCCCGAACAGACCCTCGACGACGTAGGTGATACCTTCGACGTCTCGATGGGGATGGAGGGGCCAGACCGCTCCGGGGATGAGCCGGTCATCATTGAAGACCCGCATGGCCCCGAAGCCTTCGTTCTTGGGGTCCCGGTAGTGGTCGAACGAGAAGTGCCACCTGGCCCGGAACCAGCCACCTTCCACGTCGTGGATCTCGCCGTCCCGTCGGATCTCGATCACACGTCACCTCCTCTCAGGTCCAATCTTCTCAGAGAGTTCGTCCCGTGTCATCGTGAACCGGCGACGAAGCCCCGGAGCGAAAACCTCGGCGGGCAACCGTCGCTCCGTACGACGGCGACTTCGTCGACTGCATGTCCGAGGTGGCGCAGTACATCTGCGACAAGTACGGCAAGTTCCCCGGGATTCCGCAGCACGATCATGCTCCCCGGGTTCGTGCGGGCCCACCACCTCGACACCCGACTTTCTACGACACCGCCGTTCATTGAGCAACGGCGTGGGCTGGAGCCTCGTAGTTGCTCAATGAACGGTCAGCCGAAGCCCGAAAACCCGGTCGGCGGCGCCGTTCAGACGGTGATGACCACCTTGCCCCGGGCGTGCCCGGCGGCGAGGTAGGCCACCGCATCGCCGGCGCCGGCCAGGGGGTACGCACGGTCGATGACCGAGCGGACCGTGCCCGCCGACAGCATGCCGGCGAGGATGGTGAGGTCGTCGGGGTCCCAGGTTTGGGCGTGGAGCCTGGTCTTGGTCCGGCCGAAGATCGACGAGGCGGCCGCCCCGAGCATGCGGGGCACACTCGCCAGCCACCTGGTGTCGAGCCGCCCACCGTTCGGGACGAGGATGCCGCCGGGGGCGAGAACCGCCCGGGTCTCGGAGATCGACCGGTTGGCGGCGTTGTCGAAGACGACGTCGAAGCGGCCGGTGAGCCGGGTGAAGTCCTCCCGGGTGTAGTCGATCACCTGGTCGGCTCCGAGGGCCCTCGCCTGCTCCACGTTCGGCGGGCTGCACACCGCGGTCACCTCGGCTCCCAGCGACTTGGCGATCTGGATCGCATAGGTGCCCACACCCCCCGAGGCGCCATTCACCAGCACCCGGCGTCCCGGCCCCACCCCACCCGCGTCTCGCAGGCCCTGCAGCGCGGTCAGCCCGGCGGTGGGAACGGCGGCGGCGCTCTCGAAGCCGAGCCCGTCGGGCATCGGCGCCAGTCGCCGCTCGGGGGCGGCGGCGAGCTCGGCGAACGTGCCGCGGCCGCCGCCAAACACCCGCTCCCCCGGCCGGAAACGGGTGACCCGGGCGCCCACCCGATCGACGGTGCCGGCGAGGTCCTGTCCGATGACCGGCCGGCGGGGCCGCACCAGGCCGTAGGCGGGACGAACCAGGTACGGGGTGCCCCGCACGACCGCGACGTCGCCGGCGTTGACCCCGGCGGCGTGGACCCGCACCAGCACCTCGCCGTTCCCGATGGTCGGTGGATCGACCTCCCGCACGGCGAGGACCTGCTCGGGAAGCCCGTAGGCGAAGCGGGTGACCGCCTTCACGTCAGGTCCTCGGGGAGCCGATGGGCTCGGTGGCCGGCCGGCGGGCGACGACGTCCATCTGCAGGAACTCGTCGATCCGGAGGAACCCGGGCGGCGGCGTGGCGACCCCGTCCAGCAGCTGCATGGCCGTCTCGCCGGGGATGATCCTCGGTGCCGACAGCTCGACCACCTCGTCGCCGACCTCGAGGCTCGCCGACCCGGCGACGAGGATGTTCTGGGCCCAGTCGCACCGCGAGCCGTAGACAAGGACGAAGACGAAGGTCCCGTCGACCTCGTGCGCCCCGAGCGGCGTTCGGTAGGTGCGGCCCGACGACCGTCCCACGTGGGTGATGACCTGCCACCTTCCGTTCTCGAGGGCCCCGGGGTTGAACACCCGCTTGTTGATCTGGCCCCACCAGCGTGGCATCGGCATCAGCGGCTCCCCTCCCGTCGCTCGGTCGTCGTCCTCACCATCGCTCACCCTCCTGTGATCTTACGGCGTAAGATAATCGTACACCGTAAGGTCGTCAAGCTCTCCCATCCGGGCGTTCATTGAGCAACGACGTGGCGTGGGGCCACGTATCTGCTCAATCATCGGTAAGGTCGGCGGCTGCCCTCAGGACCGGAAGCGGGCGACCAGCCGGTCGTAGTCACGGTCGACCGAACGCTGGGCGAGCCGGCGGATCACCGGCGAGAACAGCCGCCACACCCCGCCCGGACCGCCCGAGATCCGGGCCGTCACCCGACAGGACTCGGTGTCGACCGGCTCCACCGTCCTCGTCACCTGGATCGGAAAGGTGCTCTCCACCGTGCGGATCGTGATGCTCCGCCCCGGGCTGTGCTCGGTCACCTCGAACCGGGACGAGATCGTCCTGCCCAGGAACGAGGCCTCCTGAACGTAGACCGACCCCACGCCGATCGGACCGGGGGTGACCCACTCGCAGCGGCGCATCCCCCGCTGCCAGGTCGGGTTGTTGGCGGCGTCGAAGAAGAACCCGGCGACCTCATCCGCCGGTCGGTCGATCACCCGGGTGGCGAACAGATCCATTGTCGCTTCCTCGCTTCTCGGTCCTCAGGCCGGCTTGCGGGCCCGGAAGTTGACACCCCGGGTGCCGAACTCGACCACCTCAGGGCGGGGCCGGGCGGCGCCCTCGAAGATGTTCTCGCTCCAGGTGATCTCGAAGTCTTCGAATCCGGCGGCCACGACCGTGGCCTCGAGCTCTGCTTCCAGCAGAGCCCCTGCGATTCAGTTGGTCCAGAGGTCGATGTTGCGTTTGGCGCCCTCCGGGATCGGACGGCTCACCGTGATGTCGGCGATCTGGGCCCGGCCCCCGGGCCGGAGCACCCGGAACATCTCGGAGAACACGAGGCTCTTGTCCGGGGACAGGTTCACGGTCCCGTTGGAGATGACCAGGTCGGCCCAGCCGTCGGTCACCGGCAGCGACTCGGAGTAGCCCTTCCGGAACTCGAGGTTGTACCCCGCCTCCTCCGGCCGGAGGCCGGCCCGCTCCAGCATCGCCTCGGTCATCTCCACCCCGATGACGTGTCCGGAGGGGCCGACGGCCATGGCGGCCACCCGGGCGTCCAGCCCGGCCCCCGACCCGATGTCGACGACGTATTCCCCTTCCCGGGGCATGCCCATCGAGAACGGGTTGCCGGTGCCGGCGAACGAGGCGATCACCTCCTCGGGGATCGCCTCGAGCCAGGCTCGGTCGTAGCCGTTGACGGCGAGGGCGGTGGGCCCGGTGTTGAAGTGGTAGCCCCGGGCTGGGTCGTGGGCGACGTCGGTGTACTCGCGGGAGATCTCGTCCCGCAGGATCTGCACGGCGGCGTTGTCATCGGAGAACCGGGATCGGATGAACGCCTCGTCGTCGCGCACCTCCACCCGGGGCACGAACACGAACGTCCTGAACGTGCCCGTGTCCAGCTCCTCCCGGCCCTCGACGACCTCTAGGCCCCCGGGCTCGCCCAGGTCCCGGTAGGCCGACTCGGTCATGAGGAGGTACTGGTCCTCGGTCACCGAGTTCTTGGCCAGGCGGTGCACGGTGATCACGTCCGGCCCGGTCAGGTGGGGATACTCCCCGACCTGGGTGAACATCGCCTCGCCGGAGTGGGCGATCACCTTGAGCTTGAGATTCCCGACCACCCGGCAGGCCTCGCAGTTACACACCGAGTACGCCCCGATCTCCACGAGCCGCTGGGCGAAGGTCTGGAACAGGCCCAGCAGCCGTTCGACCAGGTTCGTGCCCCGCCGGCTCCACACCTCGCCGTCGCCGCTCTTGATGGCATACAGGAACAGGGCGTCGCCCTCCAGTGCGGAGATGCGCAGCGGGACGTCCACCTGGCGGATCAGGCTCTCCAGCAGCTCCCGGATGATCGTCTGGCTGTGGCGCAGCTCCTTGTCGTGCTGCACCATGAACCTGGTGTAGCCGCTGATGTCGGCGAGCATCAGCAGCACGGGATGGGTGTCCTGGTCGGTCCTCGTCGGCATTGGATCCTCCTTCTGTACGACGGAGTGCCGCCGCTCAGCGGCCTCCCCACGGCTCGAACCCCGGGTCGATGACGGTCCCGATCCCCCGGGCGTAGGCGCCGATCGCCTCGCCCACCCCGCCGCAGAGGGTCGGGTAGGGGTAGATGATCCGACGGAGCCGCGTCACCGGCAGCCGCTCCTGGATCGCCACCGACATGAGCCCCAGCACCTCCCCCCCGCCTGGGGCCACCACCGTGGCCCCGGCGAGCACGCCGGCGCTCACGTCCAGGCCGGCGTCGAGCAGTTGGAGAGCGATGTCCTCGCCCCCGGTGCCCAGCCCGACCACGATCACGTCGGTTTCGACGGTCATGCCTGACCTCCGGGAGTCGTCTCTGGGCGCGTCGGGCGAGCCCGGCTCGCCCGACGCTCGAACCTACCCCACACGGACCGGCCACGCCCCGGAGAACCGGCAGGCTGCTGGACAACCCTCTAGCCTCACCCGGGTTCGGCTGCGGCGGAGGAACGCGGATGCCTCTCTACATGGACCGGCACAACCTGCCCGGGGCCACCGCCAAGGAGGTCGCCGAGGCCCATGCCAGCGATCTCGTCGTGGCCGGCCGGTTCGGGGTGGAGTTCATCTCCTACTGGTACGACTCCGGGATCGGCGCGGCGTTCTGCTTCGCCCGGGCGACCTCCGCCGAGGATGTCGAGGCGGTCCACCGTACGTCCCACGGGCTGATCCCGGCCGAGATCATCGAGGTATCCGAGGACGACGTGTTCCGGTTCCTTGGCCGGGTCCGCCACCCGGTCGACCACTCCGAGCTGACCAGCCCGTTCCGCACGATCCTCTTCACCGACCTGGAGGGTTCCACCGCCCTCCTTGACCGGTTGGGGCAGACCGAGTTCATGGCCCTCCTCTCCGAGTACGACCTGCTGATCCGGAGATCCCTGGTGGCATGGCGCGGCCGGGAGGTGAAGCACACCGGCGACGGCTTCCTCGCCTCATTCGACGAGGTGGCCGACGCCCTCCGGGGCTCACTCGCCGTGTCCAACGCCTTCGAGGACCGATCGCAGCGGCGATCGCCTCCGCTCCGGGTGCGTATCGGCATGGCGGCCGGCGAGCCGGTCGACCACGACGACGACCTCTTCGGCGCCGCCGTGAACCTCGCCAACCGCATCTGCGCCGCGGCCGTGCCCGGTCACCCGCTGGTCTCGGATACGGTGCGCGAGCTCGGCGCCCGGGAGGGATTCGCCTTCGGGCCGGCGGTCGAGATGACCCTGAAGGGGTTCTCCCGTCCGTCGATGGTCTACGAGCTCCTCGCGGGCCCCGACTCCGGGTGAGCGCTCCCGTGGCCGTTCATTGAGCAACGGCGAGGGCTGGAGCCGAGTTTCTGCTCAACCAACGGCAGGCAGGAGGCAGCCCTCGCCATCCCGTGCCGATCCCGTCACCTTCAGCCGGTCGGGCTCGGCTCCCCGTTCCAGAGCTTCTCGCCGATGTCCGGTCTCAGCGGACCCAGCCCGTGCCTCGGCCAGGTGACGGTTCATTGAGCAACCACGAGGCCACAGCGCCACTCGTTGCTCAATCAAGGGAGGCAGTCAGACCTCGAGCCAGCGGCCGTGCATCTCACCCTGGGTGCTGAACCGCTCGCCGGTGGCGAGCTGCCAGTGGATCCCATAGCGGTCGACGAAGGCAAGCCAGCTCGGGGTGGTCGCCCCCACCACCGCCTCGTCGCCGAGCCGGTCCTCCACGGCGGCCAGCTCGCCCGCCTCCATCACCAGGCCAACCGCGAACACCTGCCCGCTCCCGGCCGGTCCGGGGAACAGCGCCAGCACGAATCCGTCCCGGCGCAGCGCCACCATTCCCAGCTCGATCCCCGCCGCCGCAGCATCGTCCCAGCCCCGGTCGGCGGGTAGCGTCGCCCACACGTCGGCAGCCGGGTCGAGCGGTGCCTCCCGCCCGACCACCTCGAGATCGAAGAGGGCCCGGTAGTAGTCCTCGGCGGCTCGTAACTCGGGGACGAACAAAGCCAGATGCCGGATTCGGGTCATGACGAACCTCCCGTCGACGTCCCGACGAGTATGGAACCGATGGGGGGGCGAACCAACCCGACCGACGGCTACCCACCCCCACCCTCCAGGAATCGGTTCACCCGGTCGGTCATCGCCTCGATCTCGGCTCGCAACCAGGACGACGCGCTGTCGATCACCGTGCCGTCCGTCAGGGCGACGCGGAGGTGAAAGCTCGGCCCGCTGTCGCTCCACTCCTGGACCCCCACCTCGGCGCCCTGCACGGCCGACAGCGGGTACTCCCGCCTGGTCCCCCTCACCACGGGGGCCCAAGCCGAGTGCACGAACGTCGAGGTCATCCGGTCGAACACCATCAGCGAGCTGAGCCCGGCGACGGCGGCGAAGAACAAGAACCCACTCAGCGCCATCGCCCCCAACGAAATGAGGGCGGCCAGGAGAAAGAACGGGTTCAGGTAGTTCTGCCAGTCGACCCGCACCAGGAGCTCGTAGGGGGCGAGCAGCGGGATGAAGCCGAGCAGGGCGAAGACGACCCGCATGCCGTTCCGCATCGGCGACCGAACCTCGAGACGGTCCCCTACCTCAACCAGTTCCGGCGCCGACATCGCTACTCGCCCTCCCGACTCGCCCTCCCGCCGGCGGACGGCCTCGGGCCCGCAGCCTACCGCCGGGGACGAGGCCCGGGCCGGGTGGTCGAGCGGCATCAGCGCACCCTCACTGGGGGTCCGGGCCACGTCGCCGAGAGCAGGCGGGCCTGGCTGTCGAAGGCCGCAGTCGAAGCCTCTCGAGCGGAGGGGAAGGCGACGGCGAAGCGTCCCCGGCCGTCGAGAAGACGTGACCGCCACGGTCCGCCACGGCTGAGCGCAGGATTTCGTCGTGGATCCGCAGGCTGGCTGCCATCCCCTCCGGGTCCCTCTCCCACAGCCGGGTGGACCCCTCCACATCCGTGAAGAGGAAGGCGGCGACACCGGACGGCAGGGTCGGCACGATCAGGCAAGTTAGGACCCGCGGCGCCCGGCGGTCACACCGAGGGCCGGCCCGGGCACGATGCCGCGTCGGGCAGGTGCCCCCGACGCCGGGGCGATTCATACACTCGGGCCGATGCCCGGCACCGCTCGCGACGACCGCCCCTGGAGCCACGAGATCCCCGACGGTCGCTGGGACGCGATCGTCGTCGGCTCGGGGATGGGCGGCATGACCGCTGCCGCCCTCCTCGCCCAGCTGGGACGGCGGGTGCTCGTGCTCGAACAGCACAACGTGCCCGGAGGGTTCACCCAGACCTTCCGCCGGCCCGGCTACCGCTGGGACGTCGGGGTGCACCTGGTCGGGGAAATGACCCCGGCCGCCTACCCCGGGCGCCTGCTGGCCTCGCTCACCGGCGGGCGCCTCGCCTGGGAGCCGCTCGGCGAGGTCTACGACGAGTTCGCCTTCCCCGGTGGCTTCGCCATCCAGTTCCCCTCCACGATCGAGGGATTTCGGCAGACCCTCGGCGAGGCCTTCCCAGACCAGCGCCCCGCCGTCGACGGCTACCTGACCCTGGTCCGCCACGCCGCCCGGTCGGCGGCCGGGTTCATGCAGACCCGGGTGATCCCCAAGGTGCTCGCCCCGGGCGCCGCCCGCAAGGCCGAGCAGGCCGCCCTCCCGCACCTGCGGGCCACCACCGCCGAGGTCCTGGCCGAGCTCACCGACGACCCCCACCTCCGCTCGGTGCTCTCCGCCCAGTGGGGCTACTACGGCTCGACCCCATCCCGGTCCTCGTTCGCCATGCACGCCCTGATGGTCGCCCACTTCCTGCGGGGCGCCTATTACCCGGTGGGAGGGGCGGGCAGCATCGCCCGGGAGATGCTGGCCACCGTCGCCGAGGCCGGCGGGTGGACGGCAGTCCGCCGACCGGTGGCGGAGATCATGGTCGAGCGGGGAACGGCGACCGGGGTCCGGCTGGACGACGGCACCGAGATCCGGGCCTCGAAGGTGATCAGTGCCGCCGGGGCCGCCGCCACCGCCGAGCTGCTCGCCGACCCGACGGCCCTCCACCGGCCCGAGCGGATCCCGCCGGGGCCCGCCCACGTCAGCCTCTACCTTGGCTTCGAGGGCGACGTCGCCAGGGCCGGGGGCAGCCGGTACAGCCAGTGGTTCTTCGACTCCTGGGACATGGAGGTCGACCGCTGGGAAGTGGTGCCCGGCCGCCCGCCGGGCCGGGCCCCAGTGCTGTTCAACTCGTTCCCCTCCCTGAAAGACCCCGCCCACGACCCCGGCCCCACACTGCGCAACACCGGCGAGGCGATCACCTTCGTCCCCTGGGAGGCCTTCGCTCGGTGGTCGGGGACCCGCTGGCAACGGCGCGGCCCCGACTACGACGCCTTCAAGGCCGAGCTCACCGGGGCTCTGCTCGCCCAGTACCTCGGCCACTACCCGGACCTGGCTCCGATGGTCCGCCACGCCGAGCTGTCCACCCCGGTGAGCACCTATCACTTCGCCCGCTCGCACCGCGGGTCCATCTACGGCCTCGCCTCCGAGCCGGAACGGTTCCTCGACCCCTCGCTGGTCCCCCGTACCCCGATCCGCCGGCTCTACCTGGCCGGGGTCGACGTGATGGCGCCGGGGATCGCCGGGGCGATGGGCGGCGGGGTGCTGGCGGCGGTGGCCGCCGAGCCGATCCGGGCCACCCGCCACCTCCGGCCGATCATGCGGCGACGGTGACGGGGAGCGCCTCGCCGTCCGACGATGACTTCATTGAGCAACGGCATCGGCTGGGGCCACATCGCTGCTCAATGAACGGTGGACCCGTCCCGCCGGAGGGGTGCAGGGGCCCTTCGCCCCTGCTGATCGCGATCGATCCCGGCGATGGTGGGGCCACGGGCCACCCGGTCGCCGGGAGTCCGGCCCGGGAAAGGGGGTGAGCCGGGATGCACGCAGAGCTCTCGCACACCTACCCGGTGCCGCTCGAGCAGGGCTTCGACTACGTCGCCGACTTCCACAACTGGCCGTCTTGGTACGTCGGCATGAGCGAGATCCTCGAGCCCGAGCAGGCGTCATGGCGCGACCCTGGCGACGAGGTCCGCTTCCGGTACTCGGTGCTCGGCCGCCAGGTCGAGGGGGTGGCGATCCTGGAGGACCGGACCCCAGCCGAGATGGCCCGCTTCCGCACCGAGGTCCCGGGGTTGCCGGTGTTTCACTTCACCTACCACTACTCGAGGATCGGGCGAGACAGCTTCGAGCTGAACGTGACGATGGACACCGACGAGCCCACCACCCTGTTCGGCAGGGCGGTGGACCGCACCCTGCTGCCCCGCACCGTCGAGCGGGACGTGGAACGGAGCCTCGAGAACCTGGAGGACATCTTCGGAGCGGGCCTGCTGGGGTGATTGAGGTGGTTTGTCCCGGCGGCGAGCGTCAGCGAGCCGGAAGGTAGTGGGCAGGCACCCCTCCCTCTCACGGCGACGGTGGCCCGCCGCCCGGCCCTCCTCCCCCCGGTCCTCCGGGACCGGGGCCGCCGCCGGGGTGCTCTTCGGCCAGCGCGAAAGCGCTGAGGGCATGGGCGTCGTAGGCGCTGAGACGATCCGAGCCATTGTGGGCCTTGGCCCGGACATGCAGCTCCATCGCGAAGGCGGCGTTCTCGCACGCTTCCAGCAGCCGGGAGGCGGGGAAGGTCCCGGAGAAGTTGCCGTCGCCGTCCCCGGTGTAGGAGGCGAGCGCCCAGGGCGGGGGCGGGTTGGTGTCGACCGGCACCGTGGTCGCCCCCGTCGCCCCGCCCTTGGTCACCGAGACCTGGGGAACGTCACCGGTGCCCCTGGCCAGACCGAGCGTGAACCACGCCCGGTCCCGGTCATGACTCGCCTCGAAGGCGAGCGTGACATCGGTGGTGTCGGGGTCGGGGTAGCGAAGGAAGCCGCAGTCGTCGGCCACCGTCCCACCGCTCAGCGAGGGGGGATGGAGGACGGCGGTGCACACCCCGTTGTCGACCAGCGCCTCGAAGACGAATCCCCCGTCGACGATCTCGGACGCGTCGGCCAGCCGGGTCGTGTACGTCTCACCGAGGGCCCGGGTGTCGGTGACGACGAACCGGAAGGTACTCGGCCCCGGTGCCACCACCGCCCCGGCGGCGTCGTGGACCGTCACCCGGATCTGGTACATCCCGGGGTCGAGCAGCGAGGTGCCGAGCTTGGCCGACCACAGGTCCTCGGTGAAGCCCGACACCGGCCAGTTCCCGGGGGCGGGTGCGGCGTGGGGGCGGAACTCGTAGAGGCTGTCGGGCCCGGGGCCGAGCGTGTACACCGGGAAGGTGGGTGGGATACCGGGCAGCTGGTAGTGACGCCACACCGGCTCGGTCATCCCCGTCCAGGCGACCGTCTCCGACCCGACCGGCTTACGCCGCCACCACCACCGGTATCGCTCGAGCCCGGGCCTGGGCAGGTCGAGGGAGTGGAGCATCCGGAACCGCAGGTAGCCGCCCAGCGGGGCGTCGGTGATCGGCTCCAGGTTGGCCGGGCCCCCCGAATAGGAGACGTGGCCGTCGGGGAGCACCCAGCCGAGGCCGGTCGGGGATCCGGCGATGCCGGCGATCTCGAGCGATCCCACCGCCATCGGCAGCACCCAGGTGTCGACCCCGTCGGGCACCTCGACCTCGGGGGGTGGCAGGCACACCCGTGCGGCCGGGTCGGTCACCCGGATCGTGATCTCCGATCCACAGGCATAGTCCCAGTGGGTGTCGCAGCGGGGACCACGGGCGTAGATGGTCTTCCAGCCGGTGTCGAGGAGCTGACGGACCCACAGATACAGGTCGGGCTGGTCCGAGCAGGGATGCCAGATCGTCGCCTCGAACTCGCCGGCCTGGTCGGTGGTGACGACCCAGCTGCAGTCGAGGTGATGGGTGAAGAACGGGTCGAGCCACTCGAACCAGCACCAGAACGGGTAGAGGCGGGCCACGTCGATGAGGGCCGGCCGCACCTCGAGGGCGGTCGTCGCCAGTTCGAGGCGAGCCACCGTTCCCAGCTCGGTCCCGTCCCCGACGAGGGCCACGGGTCGGGCGGAACGCAGCCGGTCGCCGATCGGCCCGATCGGATCGGGCTCGGGGAGCGGGACCGGACGGAGCCTGCGGAGGAGCTCCCGGTGTAGGCGGAGCACGATGTCGTCGGGGAGCCGCCAGATGATCTTGGGGATCCGGTCCACCTCGCAGATGTGGACCTCGGCCCCGCACACCGGATAGTCCACCGACGCACCGCTCGGCTGGGTGACGGCCTTCACGACCCGGCCCCGCACGGTGCACCGGCACAGCCGCCACCCGTCCCAGACGATCTCGGGAATGTCGAGGACGACCGGCCGGCCCGGATCGAAGACCCACAAGCGCTCCCAGGCACCGAGCCGGCGGAGCGAGACCAGACTCGGATCGATCCCCTCGGGGAGCGGCGGCCCCGCCACGAACCGCACCGTGGTTCCGCGCAGGTCGTCGGAGAGCGAGATGGCCGCCTTGCCGTCCTCGACGGGACCGGCTGCGACCGGCTTCCCGTAGGTGTCGAAGGCATAGAGGGCGGCGGTGCCGGCAGGCGGCTCACCGCCGAGTCGTACGTCGACGGTGTACCGCTTGCTTCTGGCCATGGACGCTCCCCTCTCCTCGGGCCGGCGCGGCTCCGGTTCCTCCTCGACCGTCCCCGGGGCCGAGTATTCGCCGGTGCGGGGCGCGGGTCCATGACGTACCCCTGGCAGGTTGCTGCCGACCGTGTAAGGTGCCGATGGGATCGGCTGGGGGCCCTGCGACGAGGGGACGATTCCCGTGACCGTTGGGGTGAGTGCCGATCTGCCGGCTCTGGCGCGCGGGCTCGCCGCCATCCTCAGGCTGGGAGACTTCGACGTCGCGGTGCCCGCCGATCTCGTCGACTGGCTCGCCCAGGCTCGCGACCCGGTTCTCGTGCTGGCCCTCGATGTGGCGGAGATCGAGACCGTCGTCGACCTCCGCAGGCGCCGCCCCGATGCCGAGGTGGTGGTCCTCCTCCCCGATCCCGACGAGCAGAGCCTGGTGCTCGCCCTCAAGGCGGGGGCGGCGGCGGTGGCCACCTGGCGGGTCACCCCCGAGGTGCTGCTCCCCCTGATCACGGCGGTGACCGCCCACCTCGCGGTGCTACCCACGGCCCTGGTCCAGCGGCTCACCTCCCAGGTGGACGCCGGCCCGACGTGGCTCCACTCCGGGTCACGCGAAGCCCAATGGCTCCGGGCATTGGCGGCGGGGACGACGGTCGCCGACCTGGCCGCCACCCATGCCTACTCCGAGCGGGAGATGTACCGGTTGCTCGCCGACCTCTACGACCGCCTTGGCGCCGGCGGGCGCATCCCCGCCATCATGCTTGCCGCCCGATACGGGCTGCTCGACCCCGGCTGAGCCGGCCCCGGGCCCCGCCTCCGGGTCGGTACGATCGCCGGGAGGTAGGGGGACCGGACTCCTCACGACCCGGCCTGGAGAGGCGGCTCCCCTTCCGCCACACTCCGCGGGAGACAAAGCCGGGCGAGCCGGGAGGTAGGGGTTACTGGCCCGACCCCGAGTCATCCGACCGGACCCGGACGACTCGGGGTAGCTTGCAGTCGTCTCCGAGCAAGGTTCGGGTCGATGGCGTCGTTCGTGGAGTCGCTCAGGGCGGTGATCCGGTTCCGCCGGCCGGAGCTCGATCCGGTGGAACGCCGGTTGGCTAGGGCGGCCAACGTCGGCGACCTCCGCCGGATCGCCCGGCACCGCCTGCCCCGGGGGGTGTTCGACTACGTGGACGGGGCGGCCGAGGACGAGCTCACGGCGGCCCGCAACGTCGCCGAGTTCTCGAGGTTCGAGTGGCGCCCCCGGGTGCTGCGCGAGGTGGGCGAGGTCGACCCGAGCCGGGAGATCCTCGGGGTACGGGCCTCGATCCCGCTCGTCCTCGCCCCCACCGGGTTCACCCGCATCGTCGATCCTGCCGGGGAGCTGGCCGTGGCAGCCGAAGCCGCCCAGGCCGGGATCACCTACACCCTGTCGAGCCTGGCCACCCGCTCGATCGAGGAGGTGCGGGCCGTCTCGGGAGGAGAGCTGTGGTTCCAGGTCTACCTATGGCGGGACCGGGGCCTGGTCGCCGAGCTGCTCGAACGAGCTCTTGCCGCCCGCTACAGCGCCATCGTCATCACCGTGGACACCGCCGTCCTTGGCCGGCGGGAACGCGACGTCCGTCGCGGCTTCACCCTGCCCCCCGCTCTCGGCCCGTCCACGATCGTCGACGGCCTCCGCCATCCGGGGTGGACCCTCGACTTCCTGCGCAACGAGCCGATCCGGTTCGCCAATGTGACCGGCCGGGCAGTGGGCGATGGCACCGACCCGGTGTCCCTCTCCGAGTATGTCTCGGCCCAGTTCGACCCCTCGCTGTCGTGGAGCGACCTCGCCTGGTTCCGGGAACGGTGGCCCGGGAAAGTGGTCCTCAAAGGAGTCCAGACGGTCGACGACGCGCTCATCGCCGCCCGGGAGGGGGTCGACGCCGTGGCACTGTCCAACCACGGAGGGCGCCAGCTCGACGGCGCTCCCCCACCCGTGCTGCTGGTCGAGCCGGTGGTCGACGCGGTCGGCGGCGAGATCGAGGTCATCTGCGACGGGGGCATCCGCCGAGGATCCGACATCGTCAAGGCGGTCGCCCTGGGCGCCACCGCCGGCATGGCGGGCCGGGCATACCTGTACGGGCTCGGCGCGGGCGGTGCACGCGGCGTCCGGCACGTCCTCTCGATGCTCGGCGAGGACGTCCGCCGGACCATGGCGTTGCTCGGGTGCGCGTCGGTCGCCGAGCTCGACCGGGAGCTGATCCGCCGGCTCCCGGACGGGTAATTCCGACCCGACCGCTACTCGAGATCGGCCGCCTCGTAGATTGAGCAACGGCGTGGCCTGAGGCCATCTATCTGCTCAACGAATCGGTGAGACCGACCTCGCTACCGCGAGAAAGGTGCTCGGGGAGGCCGCCTTCGAGCGGGCATGGCGGGATAGGGCCGCCCTCCACCTCGCCCAGCTGTGAACGGGTGACCGGCCGAGGCGTCGCCGGCCCAGCCGGCCGCCCAACGGATGGCGTTGACCAGCACCCTGCGGACCAGCGGCTCGGCGAACGCCTCGGAGGCATGGCCGAATCCCGTGTAGACCGATCGGCCACCTGCATATTCGTGGGCCCACATGATCGGGTGGGGGTTGCCCATCCCTCCCCCCTCGTACGTGGCCTCGTCGACCACGGCGAGGATCGTGACGCCGGGGCCGGGGACGCCCCGGAAGTCGTACCATTCCTCGACCCGTTCAAAACGGGCCGGGAGGCCCTCGGTGACCGGGTGATCGGTTGCCACCACCTCGACCGTCGCGAGTTGGGGATCGGGATGGCGGGCGAAGTACGCGCCGACCAGCCCCCCGTACCACGGCCAGTCGTACTCGGTGTCGGCGGCGGCGTGGATCCCGACGAAACCGCCGCCACCACCGACGAACTTCTCCATCGCCCGTTGCCCGCTCTCGTCCAACACATCCCCGGTGGTGTTGAGGAAGACGATCACCTCGAATCGAGCGAGGCCTGTGTCGGTGAACACGCCCGGATCCTCGGTGGCGACGACGGCGAACGCGTGCTCCGCTCCCAGCTCGGTGAGGGCCGTGATCCCTGCCGGGATCGAGTCGTGGGCGAAACCAGCGGTCCGGTGGAACACGAGGACGGAGGGCTCCCGGCTGGACGCCGGATCGGTGGAGGGAGTCGTCGAGAAGGGCGGTAACGGAGCCGAGTCGCCGCATGCGGCCAGCACGGCGGCGACCAGCACGAAGGCCGGGAACAACCTCACGGCGAGCACGATACGCGGTGGCCAGGGCCGTCACAGGTTGGAGGAGCACGGCATACTGACCCGGTGACCGAGCCCGCGACCGAGCGCCGGCCTCTTCCGCCGTTCCCGACCTCCGTCAAGGCTGTCCTCTGGGTCCAAGTGGTGCTGGCCCTCGGATGGGGAGGGATCGCGATGCTCTCGGCGGGCAGCGCCGGCGAGTGGGCCGACCTGGTCAGGGTCGTCGGCGCGATGCTCGTGGTCGCCTACCTCACAGGCATCGGGATCGCCGCCCTGCTCGGCAAGTTCGTCCTGCGCAGCCCCAGCTTCCGGATCGCCGCCCTCGTATTGCTCCCACCGCTCGCCACCTGGCTCTTCATCCTCGTCGCTCGCGCCTGAGCGCGTCACCCCGCCGACCGTCGCCGCTCGTCCGCTCATCGACACCGACGAGGAGGACATCCCCATGGCCGGAGCGCGCACATCCGGGTACGTCGATCGGAGGGCGGCGTTCACCGCCGCGGGCGCCTGGTTCTTGGTCCCGATCGGAACCACGCTCTCGGAGGCATGGTGGCCTGCGTGGGGGATGATGTGGCCGGCACTGCTGGTCGCCGGTGCGCTCATGATCGTGCTCGCGTACCGCGCGACCCTTCCCGGGCGTTCGGCGGCCGTGTGGGCCGGTCTGGGTCTGCTCACCCTGGGCCTGACCGTGTCGCTCGTGGCGGCATGGGCGGTGCCGGTCTGGACGGCCGCCTACGGCCTCGGCATGCTGCTCGCCACCACGGGCAGCCGATTCCGGCTCCCCGGGTGGATCACCGGGGCCAGCCTCGTCGCCGCCACCGCCCTCTTCTTCGCGCTCACCTGGATGCAGGTCGGGACGCCCGACGAGTACGGCGACTACCCGGTGGCATGGGTCGCCGCCACCTGCATCGGGGCCCTCGGCGCGGCGGCCGGAATGGTGCTGTGGGCCCGTGAGACGGCCGGACTCCCGACGCCGGCCGAGGCCACACTGGGTTGACAGCTCGCGCCAACCCTCGCAGTGGATAGATTCGTCGCCCTCGGCCCGGATGATTGAGCAACCGCGAGGGCTGTGGCCACCTCGTTGCTCAATGAACGGCAGGACGATGCCGATTCAGCCGCCCGAGTCGGCGATGAGGCGCTCCGCCACCCAGCCGGCCACCTCCTCGACGGTGGCCACGCCCTCCCGCCAGCCCCGCCACCCGGTGGTGAGGACGGCGACGACGTAGCGGGGCTCGCCCGTCTCGTCCGACACCACCCCCACCGAGTTGGCGGTGACCCCGGCAAACCCGTTCTTCTGGGCCACCTGCCAGCCGTCCGGCACCCCGGCCGTAACCCCCCAGGTCTGATCCGGGACCACCGAGGTCATCAGCCACCAGGCAAACCTGCGAGAGACCTCATCGAGCGGCCCCCACTCCCCCACGAGCACCTGACGCAGGAGGTCGACCTGGTCCTCGGCCGACGTCCGGGTCCGTCCCCAAGCCGACCCTCTGTCCGCGGTGGCGGTGGTCTCGTCAAGCTCGAAGGCGGCCACTTGGCGGGCGAACCAGGGCGACCCGCCGAAGTGGCGCCACAGCCGGCGCACCGGTCCGTTGGCCGACTCGGCGATCATCGGCTCGAGCTGGGACCGCTCCCAGGCGGTCGGAGCCCGGCCGGCCCGTTGCGCCTCGAGCAGGGTCCCGGCCATCACCATCACCTTGAACACCGATGCGGTCGGCTGGCGTCGTTCGGGGTGGAGGGAGTACGAGCATCCGGTGGCGAGATCGTGGGCGTGGGCGGTGACCGACACCCCCGGATGCCGGGAGGCGAGCGCCGCCACCCGGGATGGCGTGAACGGCGAAGTCGCGCACACCGTGAGACCCATGGCCCGCACGAAGCGCCAGGCGAACTCGGCCTGGGTCGTGTCGACCGCCGACGGCGCCACGTCGATACCGCCGATGTCGGACCAGAAGCTCGGCTCGACGCCGGGAGCGGCGTATCCGGAGACGGTGACCCGGGCGCGTGCCACCGCCGAGGGGGTCAGCGGCGGATCGGGGCACGGCCCGACCCGGGACGGACCGCAGCCGTCCACGATTCCCCGGGCGACCAGCCACCGCAGCGCCGGCTCCTCGGGCGGAGCCTCATCCGGTTCAGCGAGCGCGGGTGCCGGCCACGCCTGTCCGACCGTGGCGGCGAGCGCGAGAACGGCGAGGGCGCGTCGGAGCATGAGGTCACGGCGAGGCTACCCATGACCTGGCCGGCCGGGAGGCGACCCGGCTTCCCCCGGCGGTGCCGGGGGCCCCGGGGCTAGCCTGACCGGCGTGACGGCGTGCGCCCACTGCGGAACCCTCGCCCAGGAGGGTCAGCGTTTCTGCGGCCAGTGTGGCCGCCCGCTGGCGGCGAGCTGCCCCACCTGCGGGGCCGAGAACCCCCCCGATCATCGGTTCTGCGGTTCATGCGGCGGCCCGATCGGCGAGCCCGCGGCACCGTCGCCCGCCCCGACGGTGGCCGAGCGGCGGATGGTGTCGGTGTTGTTCGTGGACCTGGTGGGGTTCACCTCTTTCTCCGAGCATCGCGACCCCGAAGAGGTCCGCGAGATCATCACCGAGTACTTCGACGTGGCCCGCGAGGCGGTGGCCCAGTTCGGAGGCACCGTCGACAAGTTCATCGGCGATGCGGTGATGGCATGGTGGGGCGCCACCACCTCCGAGGAGGACGATGCGGAGCGAGCGGTCCGCGCCGCCCTCGAGATCGTCGACCGGGTCGTCGCGCTCGGCGAGCGCCATGCGATCCCGGATCTGGCGGCCCGCGCCGGGGTGATGACCGGTGAGGCATCGGTGGGCCCCGGCGGCAACGAGAAGGGTCTCCTTCTCGGCGACATGGTCAACAGCGCCTCGCGGATGCAGTCGCTGGCCGCCCCCGGCGCGGTGTTCGTCGGCGATGCCACCGCCGCCCTGGTGGGCCGTTCGATCGAGCTGACCCCGGCCGGCACCCACCAGGTGAAGGGGAAGGACGAGCCCCTCGTCGCCTGGCGGGCGATCCGCGTGGTCAGCGAGCGGGGCGGGAAGGGCCGGGCCGACGTGCTCGAGCCACCGTTCGTCGGTCGCGGTGCCGAGCTGAGACTGCTGAAGGACACCCTGCACGCCACCGGCCGGGACCGGCGGGCTCGGCTCGTGTCGCTGATCGGTCAGGCCGGGATCGGCAAGAGCCGCCTGATCTGGGAGTTCCAGAAGTACGTGGACGGGCTGGTCGAGAACGTGTACTGGCACGAGGGCCGCTCCCCCGCCTACGGCGACGGTCTCGCCCTCTGGGCACTGGGCGAGATGATCCGGGGCCGGGCCCGCATCCAGGAGACCGACCCCGACGACGTCACCGCCCTCCGCCTCTCCGAGGCGGTCGCCACCTACCTGCCCGACCGGGAGCGACGGGCATGGGTCGAGCAGCGGCTCGCCGCCCTGCTCGGCCTGGGCGACTCGGTAGGGGGCGAGCGGACCGAGCTGTTCGCCGCCGCCCGGGCCTTCGTCGAGGCGATCTCGGAGCACGGCACCACGGTGCTGGTGTTCGAGGACCTCCACTGGGCCGACCCCAGCCTGCTCCAGTTCATCGAGGAGCTCCCCGACTGGTCCCAGAACCACCCGATCCTCATCGTCACGATGGCCCGCCCCGACCTGCTCGACCGGCGGCCGGACTGGGGGACCGGCCGTCGCGGGTTCGCCTCGATGTACCTCGGCCCCCTCGGCACCGACGACATACGCGACCTGGTCCGGGGGGCGGTACCGGGCATCCCCGGCCCGGCGGTGGAACGGATCGCCGAGGCGGCCGACGGGGTGCCGCTCTTCGCGGTGGAGATGCTCCGGATGCTCATCGGCGAGGGCCGGCTCCAGCTCGGCGACGGAACCGTGACGATCACGGGCGACCTCTCCTCGATCGAGGTGCCGACCACCGTCCAGGCGGTGATCGCCGCCCGGCTCGACCGTCTTCCTTTCGAAGAGCGGGAGCTGGTCAGGGACGCTGCCGTCATCGGCCATTCCTTCACCCTCGAGGGGCTCGCCGCGCTCCACGACGAGGAGCTCGACAAACTGGAGCGACGGCTCCGCGACCTGGTTCGGCGGGAGATCCTCGAGTTGATCCGCGACCCTCGCTCTCCCGAGCGCGGCCAGTACCAGTGGGTGCAGAGCATGCTGCGGGAGGTCGCGTACGGCCGGATCGCCCGGGCCGACCGCCGAGAGCTGCACCTGCGGGCCGCCCGCTACTTCCGGGACCTCGACGACCCCGAGCTGGCCCCGGTGGCGGCCGCCCACTACGTGTCGGCGTCCGAGCACTCGGCCGGGCCGGACCCGACGCTCCAACACGAGTTGGCCGCCGAAGCCCGGATCGATGAGGATCCGGTCGTCTGCGATCCCGGCCCGCCGGGCGATCGCGAGCGAGGCCTTGAACCAGAAGAACTGGTCCTCGACGAGATCGGGCAGGCAGACACGCTCGCGGCCGGTATGCATGATCGCCACCGCGG
>JAWOJB010000096.1:0-9787 GCA_046484325.1 Acidimicrobiia bacterium
GGCCACGATCACCTGCTTGCCGGTCCCGGCGAGCGTCTCCGCCACCTCGACGAGACCGTCGTCGAAGAACTGACCCTCGTCGATCCCCACCACCACCGTCACGTCCTCGACCAGGTGCAGCAGCTTCTCCGAGTGCTCGACCGGAACCGCGTCGACCTCGAGCGAGCTGTGCGAAACCACCCTCGCCTCGGCGTAGCGGGTGTCGAGGGCCGGTTTGAACACCTGGACCGGGAGCCGGGCGATCCGGCTGCGCGTGACCCGGCGGATCAACTCCTCGCTCTTTCCCGAGAACATGGGGCCGCAGACGACCTCGATCCATCCGGCGTCCGGGCGGCGGAACATGGGAGCCGAGGCTAGTGGTCCTCAAGCCTCGCCCGGCCGACGAGCCCGGCGAATCCAGATCGAGTTCGCCACCGCCATGCCGGCCATCATCGACAGATAGAACGAGCCTCCCTGGCTCATGAACGGCAACGGAAGGCCCGTGACGGGAGCGATCCCCACCGTCATCCCCACGTTGACGAAGACGTGGAAGACCAGCAGCCCGGCCAGGCCGGTGGCCACCAACGCCCCGAACCGGTCACGGGCGTTGGCGGCGATGACCAGCAATCGCCACACGATGACGGCGTAGAGGATCAGCGCGACGATGCCACCTGCGAAGCCGAGCTGCTCGCCGAGGGCCGTGAAGATGAAGTCGGTCTCCTGCTCGGGCACAAATTGGAGGTTGGTCTGGGTTCCCTCGAACAGCCCCTTGCCGAACAACTGACCCGACCCGATCGCGAGCTTGCTCTGGCGGAGGTTCCAACCGATGCCCTGGGGGTCGATGTCGGGGTCGAACAGCACCCGGATCCGGTCGAGCTGGTAGGACTCGAGCATCCCCATCGAGACCACCGCCGTCATGGCCGCCACCCCCCATCCAACCAACAGGGCGAGCTGGCGCCAGTTGGCTCCGGCCGCGAAGAGCATGACGAGCAGCACGAACGGGATGGCGAGCATCGTGCCCAGGTCCGGCTGGGCGAAGATGAGGACGGTCGGCACCGCCACCAGCACGAGCGACCTCCCGACCTTCGCCCAGGAGAGCCGCGAGCCGTCCTCCTCGGGTCCCGGCACCAACAGCACCGCCAGCCCCAGGATGACGACGATCTTGGCGAATTCGGCCGGCTGGAGGTTGAAGAACGGCAACGGGATCCAGCGACGCGCCCCCTTGATCGGGTCGAACGCGAACACGGCCACGAGCATCACCAGCATCAGCCCGTAGAGGAACGGCAGGAGGTCCCGGAGGTTCCGATAGTCGTAGCGGGAGAGCCCGTACAGCACGAGCAGCCCGGCGGTGACGAAGATCAGCTGACGCTCCATCGTCACCGAGTCCGGCAGGTCGCTGCCCTGGAGCGGCACCCTGGTGGCCGAGTAGATCATCAGCAGGCCGAGGGCCGAGAGGGCCACGATCGCGGCGACGAGGATGCGATCGAAACCCCGACGCCTGGGGTGGTCGAGGCCGGGAGAGGCGGCGGGGCGATCCAGGATGGCCATCAGTCGGTCTCCGCCCCGGCCACGATCGGGGTGAGGGCCTCTCCCATCAGATGCTGCATGATCTGGCGCGCGACCGGGGCGGCCACCAGACCACCCGATCCGCCCTCCTCGATCATGACCACGACCACCCACCGGGGATCATCGATCGGTCCGACACCCACGAACCAGGCGTGGTTGTCACGGCCCCTGATCGACTGGGCGGTCCCCGTCTTCCCACCCACCCGACCGAGGCTCTCGCCGAATTCGGCGAAGGCCTGGGCGGCGGTGCCGGCGGTGACCACCCGGTTGAGGTCCGTCAGGAGACTCGACACGACGGCGAGGTCGAGATCGAGATCCCGCACGGTCTCCACCTCGGCGGCGTACTCCACATCGCCGTCGGTGGTCCGGATCTCCTTGACCACGTGCGGCCGGTGGACGAACCCGCCGTTGGCCAGGGAGGCATAGGAGACGGCCACCTGCAGCGGCGTCGACACGATCTCGCCCTGTCCGATCGCCAGGTTCATCAGGTCCCCTCCAAGCCAGGGGCTCGGCAGCGACAGGCGCTCGGCGGCCAGCCGGACCGGGGCTTCGTCCTCCTCGAGCTGCTGGCGCTTCCACTCCTCGAAGAGCTCGCGATCGGGGACGATCCCGCTCGCCTCGCCGGAGAGGTCGATCCCGGTGGCCGACCCGTAGCCGAGCTCCCGGGCCGTCTGCTGGATGAGGTTCTCTCGCTCCGGGTCACCCCACAGATCGCTCTGGACGGTGCCGAGCGCAATGCTCCAGAAGAAGATGTTGCACGACTGCTCGAAGGCGCTGTGGATGTCGAGCTCGCCCTTGTCGCCGGTGTACCAGTCCCGTCGGATCTGCGGGCTGCCGTCGTTGAGGCGGGGTAGTTCGAGGGTGCCGTTGCAGCGGGCGGTTCTCGCCACCGGGTCGGCGTTGGGGCCACCGAGCGGCAGCTTGTAGCGGTCGGCGGCGACGTAGGTGATCGCCTTGAAGGTCGAGGCCGGCGGATAGAGACCGCTCACCGCCAGGTTGAGGAAGGCGCTCTGTTCCTGGAGCGCCACGAAGTCGGATGTGGGGATGCCGGTGACGAAGAGCTGGGGGTCGAAGTCCGGACGGCTGTACATCGCCAGCACCTCGAACGTGTCGACGTCGAGCACCACTGCCGCCGCTCTGACCGTCTCGTTGAACCGGGGGACCTCCTTGCCGTCACGCCGGGCTGCGTCCTGTTCGGCCTGCTTGACCTCGTTGGCGAGCGCCACGCCGTCGTCGACCGCCTGCTCGACCACCTGCTGCAGCCGCTCGTCAAGGGTGAGCCAGATCGTCGAACCCGGTGTGGGGGCGGTCTCGGGTCGCTCCTCGATCAGGGTGCCGGTGCGGTCGACCCGGAACTCCCGGTTGCCGGGATCGCCCTGGAGGTACTCGTCATAGACACGTTCCACCCCCAGCTTGCCGATCCTCAGGTTCGGATCGAGCACGGGCCGGTCCTCCAGGTCCGCCGCGCTGGGAAGGCCGAGGTGCCCGATCACGTGGGCCATCGTGTCGCCGGCAAGGTACACGCGCTCGGGCACCCGTTCGATCACGACTCCCGGCAGATCACGCAGACGTTCCCGGATCCGATAGGCGAGTTGATCGTCCACCACCGCCACCCGGAACCGGCCATTGATCCCGGCGGCCTCGTACATGGCGTCGATCTCACCGGGGGGGATCTCGAGGAGAGCCGAGAGGCGCTGCACCAGGGTCTCTCGCTGCTCGGGTACCAGTCGCCTCCGATCGACTACGACGGCCGGCACGTACCGGCTGGTGGCCAGCAGGCGGCCATCACGGTCGAGGATGTCGCCGCGGGGGGCATCGCTCCGGAACGACAGCCATTGCTGCTCCTGGACCTCGGCCGCCGCCTCCTGTCCTTCGGCGACCTGGATGAACCACAGCCGGAGACCGAGCAGGGTGAAGAGGCCCATGAACAGGGCGGCGAGCATCGAGAGCCGGAGTGCGAAGCTCATCGCCGCCTCAGAGGATCGGAGCCGAGCAGGCGCGACGTGACCGGGGCGACGACCAACGCCAGCCCGAAGTTGAGGACGGGAACGAAGATGATCCGGCGCAGGGCTTCACCACCGACGAGCAGAATCTGCCCTGAGAGGTTACCGAGCACGACGAGCAAGATCACGCCGAGGAGGGTGAGCAGACCGGCCCACAAGGCAACGGTGAGCGGTCCCAGGTCGGCGCGTTCGCGGGTCCGTACCGCCACGTAGGCCACCACGGTGTATGAGAGGGCGCGCAACCCGAGGGCGCCGGTGGAGAGAGCATCCACCGCGAGCCCGCCGGCGAACCCGAGCACGAGCACCGACTCGTCGCTCAGGCGGAGAGCCGAGAGGATGACCACGAGCATCACCAGGTCCGGCGACACCCCCCACAGCCGGAAACGGCCGAACAGGGTCGTCTGCAAGACGATCGCCCCCACCAGCATGACCGCCGGGAGGACGAACGGTCTGACCAGTCTCACCCGCCGTCGCCGGACGGGCTCGGCGGCGTCGTGGGGAGCGGCACGAGCGGGTCGGTCGTCACGGCATCGGTGGGGGCCGACTGATCGGCCGGCCAGGTGACGACCACGACCGCCCGCAGCTTCTGCAGATCGGCCAGCGGGCGTACGGTCGCCAGCAGCACACCGCCGACCGGGACGGCGTCCTCGACGACCTCGCCGATCAGGAGACCGGCCGGGAAGGCGGTCGAGAGCTGGGAGGTCACCACCTGGTCCCCCTCAGGGCGGGGGACCGGTCGATCGATCACCTCGAGCTCGAGGTCGCCGGTGCCAACCCGTGCGGCCAGTGAGCCGGTTCGCCCACCTGCGAGCACGGTGACCGCATCGACGTCCCCGGTGACGGGAACGACCACCGACGACGTGGGCGAGACCGACACGACCTTGCCGACGACGTGCCCGTACTCGTCGAGGACCGGGTGGTTGGGGAGGATCCCGTCATTGCTTCCCTTGTCGATGCGGAATGAGAGATCGAACGAGTCGGAGCGGGCCACCACGTTGGCGGCGGTGGTCGTCAGGTTCCTCGCCGGCGGCTTGAGCACGAGGATCCGCTCGAGGGTGTCGAGCCGGGCCCGCAGCTCCTCGACGGCCGTGAGCTCGGCCTGGGCCGAGGCGAGGCGGGCGCGAAGGGCCTCGTTCTCGGCGCGCAGGGCCCCGATCCGCAGGAGCCCATCGACGGTCTCGGCCACGGGGTCCACCACCGCCGAGCCGAGCCGCTGGAGCGGGGTGAACACCGCTCCCGTGCCGTCGCGGACGAGGCCGGCAACGCCTCCGCCGTGCATGCGAACGTCGAAGGTCATGAGCAGCAGGGACACGACCACCAGTGTGGCGAACACGGGGAGCCGGCGGTCGCGCTGATATTCACGCATCGCAGGTATGACCGATCGGGCTCACGGCCGGGATGACGACACCAGCACGTGCTGGAGCGTCTCGAACTCCTCGAGGCACTTGCCCGAGCCGAGGACGACCGATTGGAGGGGCCGGCTGGCGGTGACGATCGGCATGCCCGTCTCGTTGGCGAGCCGCTGGTCGATCCCGGCGAGGAGGGCGCCACCGCCCGTGAGGACGATCCCGCGCTCCATGATGTCGGCGGCAAGCTCGGGCGGCGTCTTGTCGAGGGTGTACTTCACGGCATCGACCACGGCCTGAACGGGTTCGTCGATCGACTCCCGGATCTCGGGGCTGGAGAGGAGGATCGTCTTGGGCAGGCCGGTCACGAGGTCGCGTCCCCGGACCTCGGCCGCCGGCTCTTCCGCCCGGGGCCAGGCCGAGCCGATGGCCATCTTGATCTGCTCGGCGGTGCGCTCGCCGAGCAGCACGTTGTACTCCTTCTTCACCCACTCGATGACGGCCTCGTCGAGCTCGTCGCCGCCGATCCGGATGCTGCGGGACACGACGATCCCGCCGAGCGAGATCACGGCGACCTCGGTGGTGCCACCGCCGATGTCCACCACCATCGACCCGGACGGCTCGCCGATCGGCAGGCCCGAGCCGATCGCGGCCGCCATCGGCTCCTCGATCGTGTAGGCCCGTCGGGCGCCGGCGTGGTAGGCGGCCTCCTCGACGGCCCTGCGCTCGACGGGGGTGATGCCCGACGGCACGCAGACCACGATGCGGGGCCGGGCCCACCGCCGGCGGTGGACCTTCTGGATGAAGTAGCGGAGCATCTTCTCGGTCACGTCGAAGTCGGCGATGACGCCGTCCCGGAGCGGACGGATCGCCTGGATCGAGGCCGGGGTGCGGCCGATCATCCGTTTGGCCTCCATCCCCACCGCCAGCGCCCGGTTGTTCTGCACGTTGATGGCGACCACGGAGGGCTCGTTGAGCACGATGCCCTGGCCGCGCACGAACACCAGGGTGTTGGCGGTGCCGAGATCGATGGCCATGTCTTGGCCAGCGATGGACAGCAGGGGCTCGGCCATTCGGAAAGGGCCTCCGGGGCGGAGTGACGAGGCGCTGAAGTCTAGCCCCTCGACCCTCGCAGCGCTCCGGCCGGCTCAGTCCTCGGGGAAGAAGATCGCCAACTCGCGGTGGGCGCTCTCGGTCCCGTCCGAACCGTGGACCAAGTTCTCGGTGACGATGAGACCGAGGTCGCCCCGAATGGTCCCCGGAGCCGCCTGCTTGGGATCGGTGGCACCCATGAGGCCGCGGGCCACCGAGATGGCAGACTCGCCCGACCACTCCATGGCCACCACGGTGCCGCTCGTGATGAACTCGACCAGCTCGGAGAAGAACGGCTTCTCCTGGTGCTCGGCGTAGTGGAGCTTTGCCATCGCCTCGTCGACCTGGAGGCTGCGGATCTTCTCGAGGTGGAGACCCTTGCGCTCGAAGCGGGAGATCACCTCGCCGACGAGGCGGCGCGACACGCCGTCGGGCTTGACCATGATGAACGTGTGCTCGATACCCATGGGGTGGACGGTAGTCCGCTCCCCGGGACCCACCTCCCTCCCTTCGTCCCGATTCATTGAGCAACCGCGTGGCCGTGGCCCGTGTGGTTGCTCAATGAACGGAGTTGGCAGGCCTCAGCGCTCGTTGCGATGCACCGTGCCCTCGCCGAGCACGGCCGATCGGACCGCCCCCGCCAGGTAGAGCGAGCCGGTGACGAGCACCGAACCTGCCTCCCCGGCAAGCTCGCGGGCGCGCTCCAGGGCGGCGGCGACCGAGCCGGCCGACTCACCTCCCACCCCCAGCGCCGAGGCGGCTCCCTCCGCCACCGATGACGGGTCGATCGCACGCGGAGAGTCGATGGGAGCGGCGATCACGTGGTCGACCATGCCCGCCAATGGTGCGACAAGCGCGGCCGGATCCTTGGGTCCGGTGAAGCCCACGACGAGCACCCACCGGTGATGGGCGAATTCCTCGGCGAGGGCGGCCGCCAGCACCCGGAACCCGTCGGCGTTGTGGGCGCCGTCGATCAGCACCAGCGGATCTACGGTGATCGGCTCCATCCGGCCCGGCGAGGTCACGACCGCCAGACCGTCTCGCACCGCCTCCACGTCGAGGGCTCGCCCGAACAGCGCCTCGACCGCAGCGGTCGCCACGGCCAGGTTGATGGTCTGGTGCCGGCCGTGCAGCGGCAGGTACAGATCCTCGTAGGTCTCGTGGAGCCCGTCGAGATCCACCTGCCAACCGCCCACCGCCCGCGTGGCGGCGGTAACCGAGAACTCCCGTCCGTACCGGAGCAGTGTCACCGAGCGGTCGACGGCCACCCGCTCCGCCACGGCCAACGCCTCGGGGACCAACGGACCGCACACCAGCGTCGATCCAGGCTCGACGATCGCCAGCTTCTCGGCGGCGATCCGACCGACGGTGTCGCCGAGGATCTCGGTGTGGTCGAGACCGATCCCCGTGATGACCGCCACCGATGCCCGGGCGGCGTTGGTGGCGTCGAGGCGACCGCCCAGGCCGACCTCGACGACGGCCAGGTCGACGGCCTGATCGGCGAACCAGGCGAACGCCATCGCCGCGGTGAGCTCGAAGTAGGTGAGCAGACAGGCGGTCCGCTGCTCGTAGATGTCGGCAAAGGCGGCCACGTCCTGGACCGCCTGTGCGAACTGCTCGGGGGTGGCGGTGAAGCCGTTGAGCGAGAGTCGCTCTTCGATCCGCTCGAGGTGAGGTGAGATGAAGGTCCCGGTGGTGAGACCCTGGGCCACGGCCACCATGGTGGCGATGCGGGCGGTGGAGGTCTTCCCGTTGGTGCCGGCGACGTGGACGATCGGGTAGCCGGCCTCCGGGTTGCCCATCAGGTCGAGGAGACCGGAGATCCGCTCGAGCCCGGGATCCACGCCGCGACCGATGTGGGCATCCAGGTAGGCGACGGCGTCCACGTAGTCCATGGGGTCAGAGGGCGGTGAGCTGGGCGCGCAGCCTGGCAGCGAGCTCCTCTGCCTGGGCCAGCTTCGCTCGCTCCTTCTCGACCACCGATGCCGGGGCCCGGCCCACGAAGTCGGCGTTCTGGAGCTTGGTCTCCGCCCTCGCCACCTCGGCCTCGGCGGCGGACACGGCCTTCTCCAGTCGGGCTCGCTCCGCATCGACGTCTGCCAGGCCCTCGAGGGGAACGAATCCCTCGAGGCGACCGCCCACCAGCCGGGTGTGCCCATGGTCGGGCGGGCCCTCGACCACCTCGACCCGGCAGGCACCCAAGTCCGTGAGCAGCGACGACGCCCACGGCTCGATGCCGGGCCCGGCCAGTCGAAGGATCACCTCACGGCGTGGGGCCAGGCCCTGATCGGCCCGGAACCGGCGGATGGCGGTGACCATCTCGTGGAGGTCGTCCATCCCCTGCGGGGCAACGGAGCCGGGGGGCGCCGGCCAGTCGGCCCCGGCCAGCAGGCCGTCGCCCACCAGATGGGACCACAGCTCCTCGGTCAGATAAGGGATGGCCGGGTGGAACAACTTGAGCAGGTCGCGCAGCACCACCCCCAGGGTCTGGCGGGTGGTCGGGGCGGCGGCGGGGTCACGGAGAGACGTCTTGGCCATCTCCAGGTACCAGTCGAAGACCTCGGACCAGGCGAAGCTGTAGAGCAGGCCGTAGGCGTCGGCGAAGCGGTACTGGTCGCACAGCTCGTCGAAGCGCGCCGCCGTCTCACCCAACCGCGCCAGCACCCAGGCGTCGACGGGACCGGGCGCGTCGGGGTAGCCGCCGGCGGCGGGAACGGAGCCGGGCGGGATGTGATTGAGCGCGAAACGGACGGCGTTCCACAGCTTGTTCCCGAACTTCCGGGCACCCGCCACCCACTCGAGGTCGAGGGGCACGTCCTGTCCGGGGTTGGCGGCCTGGATGAGAGCCAGGCGGAGGGGGTCGGCGCCGTGCTCCTCGGCCACGTCGAGCGGGTCGATCGTGTTGCCCCGCGACTTCGACATCTTGTTGCCGTGGGCATCACGGACGAGGCCATGGATGATCGTCTCCCGGAACGGCACGTCGTCCATGAAGTGCAGGCCCAACTGCATCATCCGGGCCACCCAGAAGTAGATGATGTCGAAGCCGGTGATGAGCACGGCGTTCGGATAGAAGGCGGCGAGATCATCGGTCTGGTCCGGCCAGCCGAGCGTCGAGAACGGCCACAGCGCCGAGGAGAACCAGGTGTCCAGGACATCCTCGTCCTGGCGAAGGTCGTCCCTGCCGCAGGTGCCACAGGCCTCCACCGCGTCATGGGCGACGGTGACATGACCGTCGGGGCAGTACCAGGCCGGGATCCGGTGACCCCACCAGATCTGGCGGGAGATGCACCAGTCGCGCAGGTTCTCCATCCAATGGAAGTAGCTCTTCTCCCAGTGGGCGGGAACGAACCGGTTGCGGCCGGACCGCACCGCCTCGATGGCCGGAGTGGCCAGGTCGGCCACCCGGACGAACCACTGGAGCGAGAGGAACGGCTCCACCACGGTGCCACACCGGTAGCAGTGGCCCACGGAGTGCTGGTGTGGGTCGACCTTCACGAGGTGACCCCGCTTCCTGAGGTCGTGCCGCACCGCCTCTCGCGCCTCGAAGCGGTCCATCCCGAAGTACTCGCCTCCATCGACCGTGACGTGCGCCCGCTCATCGAGGATCCGGACCGCCTCGAGGCCGTGCCGCTCGGCGATCTCGAAGTCGTTGGGGTCGTGAGCCGGGGTCACCTTCACCGCCCCCGACTTCGGGTCCGGGGCGGTGAAGGTGACCCCGACTCACGACCCCAACGACTTCGAGATCGCCGAGCGGCACGGCCTCGAGGCGGTCCGGATCCTCGATGAGCGGGCGCACGTCAC
>JAWOJB010000100.1:0-37658 GCA_046484325.1 Acidimicrobiia bacterium
TGTTCCTGGTCGACTCGACACTCCATCGAAGCGGCAGCGGGGGGTGGGGGATGGTGTCGGGTGTGGAGGGCTCGGTGGTGGAGGAGGCGTTGTTCGAGCGGGCCGACTCCTTCCCCACTCCCCCCGACGGCGACCGAGGCACGATCGGCCGACGGCTGGCCGACGCCCTGGTCTCGGTGTGTGAGGACTCAATCGCCGGCGACGGCCGGGACGGGGAGGCCACCGTGGCGACCACCGTCTTCGTCGACGCCGCACTCGCCGCCCCCACCCGAGGCGAGGCGGGAGCAGAGGTGGCCTCCGGCCCCCGGGTCGGACCCCTCACCCTCGAACAGATCCTGTGCGGCGGCACCGTCGAGGTCACCGCCGTCACCGCCGACGGCATCCCGCTGGCCTTTGGGCGGCGGAGCCGGGTCATCCGCCCACGGTTGCGCCGCTACGTCCTTCACCGGGACGGGGGCTGTGTTGCCGACGGCTGCACCTCCCGCTACCGGCTCCAACCCCACCACGTCATCCCTTGGTCCGAAGGTGGGCGAACCGACCCCGACAACCTCGCCACCCTCTGTTGGTACCACCATCACGTCGTCGTCCACCGCCACGGCTACCGGATCGACCCGACCAGCCCACCCCACCGGCGCCGCTTCCTCCCACTCGGCCACGACCCACCCTGACCAGGGTTGCGCCTGCCGGCGAGCGTCGGCGAGCCGGCCTGGCACGTGGTTTGTCCCCCACGAAGTGGGGGAAGGTCCCTGCCGGCGAGCGAAGCGAGCCGGGAGGTAGGGGGGACCCCACTATCGTTCCCCTGGCTCGGGCGCTCCCGAGCCCACGAAGAGGAGGTGTTCGGCCGATGGCCGACGACAGTCACCAGCCCATGAACCGGTGGCCCTCCTCGCCCGCATTCTGCTGAGCGGGGTCCGGCGGCCGCCGGCCGACCGAGGAGTCCGTTCATGACCGATCTCGCCGAGTGGACCCGATCGGCCGATCTCGACGCCCTCCGGGAGTGGATCGAGCAGACCGGAACGCTCGACATCGCCGAGGACATCGCCCGTTTGGAGCCCGATGAGCGGGCGCTGACGTTCCGTCTGCTACCTCGCGACCGTGCTCTGACAGTCTTCGAGGCGCTCGACCCGGTCCATCAGCAGGACGTCCTCGAGGCACTCCGGGACGAGCGGGTCGTCCAGATCATGGAGGCGCTCGATCCCGACGATCGGGCCCGGCTCTTCGAGGAGATGCCGGCCAAGGTCGTCCGGAGGGTGCTGGCAGGCCTGAGCCCGCTCGAGCGCTCGTACACCGCCGCCCTGCTGGGCTATCCGGAGGACTCGGCCGGGCGGATCATGACGCCCGAGTTCGTCCTGCTGAGGGCCTCGATGACGGCCGCGGATGCCCTCGCCAAGATCCGCCGGACCCCGAGCGAGCCCGAGACGCTCACGATGATGCCGGTCGGCGACGATCAGCGCCGGCTGTTGGGGGTGGTGCGGCTCGCCCGGCTCGTGCAGGCGCCGCCCAGCCGGGCGGTGTCCGAGCTCGTGGAAGAGGAAACCTATCGCGTCTCGGCGTTTGACGATCAGGAAGCCGCCGCCCGGCTCGTGGCCGAGGCCGATCTGCTGTCGTTGCCGGTGGTCGACTCCGAGGACCGGGTGGTGGGGGTGATCACCGTCGACGACGCCATGCGGATCCTCGAAGAGGAGGTCACCGAGGATCTCCACCTCGCCGGAGGCACCGAGCCGCTGGGCCGGCCGTACTTCTCGGTGACGGTGCGCCAGCTTGCCGCCAAGCGGGTGGTGTGGCTGCTCGCCCTGGTGGCGGCGGCGACGCTCACCGTCAACGTCCTCGGCTACTTCGAGGACACCCTCGCCAGCGTCGTGACGCTCGCCCTCTTCATCCCGCTCCTCACGGGCACGGGCGGCAACACGGGTGCCCAGGCGTCCACGGTGGTGATCAGGGCGATGGCGCTCGACGAGGTCCGCCTCGCCGACCTACCCAGGGTCGTGTGGCGGGAGGCGCGGGTGGGCCTGGTGCTGGGGAGCATGCTGGCTGTGATCGGGTTCCTTCCCGTCTCGATCTTCTTCGGCACCGACCTGGCGACGGTGGTGTCGTTGACCCTCCTGGCGGTGTGCGCGTGGGCGACTTTCGCCGGGTCGATGCTGCCGTTGCTCGCCAAGCGGGTGGGGGTGGACCCGGCGGTGATGTCGGCGCCGCTCATCACCACGCTCGTCGATGCCACCGGCCTCCTGATGTACTTCCTGATCGCCCGGGCCATCCTCGGGATCTGAGTGGCAACATCGGCCGGAGCACCACCCGCCCGGGTGGCGGAATCGGGAGACGCAGAGGTCTTAAACACCTCGGTCCGAGAGGACGTGTGGGTTCGAATCCCACCCCGGGCACCACGAAATATCAGGTAGGGGGTCTGGAGAGGCTGAGGAGATCGCCGCCTCGTCACGGATTGGTCATGATGCCGGCGCTCTCTTTACGGCGCTCGTGAGCGAGCATGAGCAGCGAGGAACGACTCCATCGGTCTATCTGTCCTTGCCGTCTGATGACTGGCAGCGGGTTACCGGAATATCGCGGCCAGTGTGCCCAACTACGACGTCCTGGATGCTGACACGGCTATCGAGATCGTGAGGCGATTGGTGAACCCGGTCTCTTCCGGGCTGACGAACGGGTCGTGGGATCCCGATCGTCTGGAATGGATGTCGAGGTGACGCGCGACGCCACCGAGTTGCACAGCGCGACCGCAGCTCCACGCCGATTCGAGCTGAAGGTTGATGATTGAGCACGACACCGAACCTTCAGACGTTCTGAAGGTTCGTGACGGCCGGGAGCTACGCCTCGAGAGCCGCCCGTGGGAGGGAGGCTCGCCCGATTCGTCTAGGCGGATCTTCTGGCGGGTGGGGCGTGACGGGGGGGTATCCACAGGCACGAGCCATCGCGCTGATTCCGCGAAACCCCTGCCAGCAGGCACTACTGAGCACCAGCCAGAACCAGCCAGCACGGCCAGAGAGCAACTCATGACCCGAAGGTCGCGGGTTCAACTCCCGCTCCCGCTACTACCGGAAAACCCAGGCACTGCCCCGAGTGTTCTGGACTCCGGACCGGGCCCTGCAACGTCACTGGGAGCCCCGCGGTGGTCCCACCAGACCGGACTCGTAGGCGAGGACGATCGCTTGACTGCGGTCGCGCAGGCCGAGTTTGGTCAGGATGTGGCCGACGTGGGTCTTGGCGGTGGCCTCGCTGATGAAGAGCGCCTCGGCGATCTCTGCGTTGGAGACCCCGCTTGCCAGCAGAGTGAGGACTTCAATCTCGCGTGGGGTGAGTGTCTTGCGGAGCTGCTCGGGCGGTGGTGCGGATGGGACAGGGGCGCGGGCGAACTCCTCGATGAGCGATCTGGTGACCTCGGGTGCGATCAGCGCGTTGCCTCGGCTGACGACTCGTAGTGCTTCGGCGAGCTGTTCGGGTGGGGTGTTCTTCAACAAGAACCCACTGGCACCGGCGCGTAGGGCTTCGAACACATACTCGTCCAGTCGGAAGGTCGTGACCACGATCACCTGGGGGCCGTCGGCGGCGACGATCCGCCGGGTTGCCTCGATCCCGTCGAGACCGGGCATTCGGATGTCCATGAGGACGATGTCGGCGACGCCGGTGGCGGCGAACTCGACGGCAGCCTGACCGTCGCCGGCTTCACCGACGACTTCGATATCGGGCTCCGCCTCGAGGATCATGGTGAAGCCCCGGCGGACCAGTGCTTCGTCGTCTGCGATGAGCACCCGGATGGTCATTCATCGCCCTTGACCGGTAGTTGGGCTTGTAGGCGGAAGCCTCGCTCGTCGCCGGGACCGGTGTACAGGGTGCCGTCGTGGATTGCCACTCGCTCGCGCATCCCGATGAGTCCGTTCCCGGGCTCCGGTTCACCGGTCAGGCCACTGCCGTCATCGGCGACTGTGATCTCGAGGCGCTCTCTATGTCGTGCGATGGTGATGTGCACGGTGCTCGCCTGGGCGTGCCTGCGGACGTTGGTGAGCGCCTCCTGGACGATCCGGTAGGCGGTGAGTTGGACCCCCGCTGGCAGGCGGTCCAGCTCCCCATCCATGTCGAGGACAACCTCGAGGCCGGAGCTACGAGCATCGGCGGCCAGCCCATGCACCTGGGTGAGGTCGGGCAGCGGCCCGATTCCTTGATCGTCTTCCTCCGTGCGCAGGACTCCGAGCATTCGGTGCATCTCGTCGAGCGCTTCCCGACCAAGGCGCTCGACGTCCAGCAGCGCCCGGTGCTGCGCGTCCTGCCCGGGCGTCAGGGTGCGGCGCGCAGCCCCTGCCTGGATCCCCATGGTGCTGATGGCGTGAGCGACGACGTCGTGAAGTTCCCGCGCGATGCGAGTGCGCTCGGCGGCGACGGCGGCGTGCAACTCCAGACGGTGGGTCCGGGCGAGCAGAGCGGTGTGTTCCGCCGCCTCACCGGCCCGCTGTCGTTGGCGGTGCACCTCCTTGCCGACGAACCATGCGGCACCGAGGAACAGCGCCGGCACGAGGACGTCCACCAGCGTCTTCTCGGCGAAGGTGAGGGACTGGAACACCACGGTGGCGAAGACCACCACTGTGGCCCCGATGAGGGCGTTTCGCGGGCTGGCGTGCGCCGCCACCGCGTATGTGGCTACGAGCAGACCGAGCAGCAGTACGAACGTCGACTGATCGGCGTCCCCGACGACCCCGACCGCCAGCATTCCCAGACACACCACGATCAGGGCCGCCAACGGGAAAGTCCTGCGTGCCACCAGCGGCGTCGCCGCGACCGCGGAAAACAGTGTCAGCGGCAGGCGCGGGCCTGGCATGCCTGTCTGGAAGATTGGTTCCACCCAGATCTCGAACCAAGCGAGCAACAGCAGGCTGGCCGCCATCAGCCAGTCAGCGGGCCGGACGGTGGCCAGCACGGTGCGCACTGCTCCTGTATCCACTCCGTGAGCGTAGGTTGCGGTGGCCTTCATCGCATCAGCCGCGGGGCGGATGCTGTGCCTCCATCTCGTGGCTGAGCCACGCGATCCAGCTACCTCTCAGGGTGGGGCAGAGAGTTCACCCGCACGCCGGACGACGCCGCCATCGGCCTGCCGTACGGTCAGCACAGGTAACAACCGCTCGGAAAGGAGCACCCATGGATCGCCAACGCCGAGCCCTGCCGGTACTTGCCATGCTCACCGGACTCGCCTGGATGGCTGCCGTCTTGCTGGTCGCCGCCAACCCCAAGGACATCAGTCTCGCGGGAGATCTCGCCTACGACCGGGCCAACCGGGTCCACACCGTGGCACTGGTGCTCCTGCTGGCAACGGCGATCGTGGTGTACCGCACGATCCGCGCCGCCGGACTTCCCGGCGTTCGGGCCGCCGGGGTGCTGGTGGTCGGTGCGGTGCTCATGCTGGCGGGCAACGCCGTGTCGTTTTGGGGTGCACTCGTCGTGGGACAGCAGTCGGACCAGTTCTGGGGCGGATGGGTCGGATGGCTCACCTTCTTGCCGGGACAGTTGCTTCTTCTGGGCGCCTTCATCGGCCTTGGCCGAGCTGCGAGACAGTGGCCGAACGTCAGCCCGATTCAGCGCTGGTCGATGGGCCTCGTTGGGCTGTTCCTCACCATCACGACCGCAACATGGGCGGTGTCACCAGCCGTCACCCTCGCTCCCGCCCTGCTGGCGGCATTTGCCCTCCTTGCGACGGGCATGGGCGTAGCCCAGGCAGCCAGAACCGATCTACCCGAACCCGCCATGACCGGCGGGCACGAGTAAGCCATCCCGCGGCGAGCTGACGCCGCCTGTACGGCTAGGGCGGCGGGACTGGCATTACAGGCCTCATGAGACCTGTCACCGGCCGGCTGAGGGTTGGGGGATCAGCAATGGAATGAAGATTCGCCCTGCCACTCAGAGGCGGGATTGTGGAGCGTTCAAAGGGAGGTGGAAATCAGGCGGCATTGGAGGTGCACACATGAGACAGGAACCTGGAAACAGACGACAAGACTGGAAGATGACAAGATGAGAAGGCGGATTTCCATCGCCGTGGCCGTTGCTGTGGCTTCGCTCGGCGTTGGCCTCGCACCGGCCGGTGCACAGCCAAGTCAGTACGCAAGCTGCGTGGTCCTACTCGGTACACACGGAGAGTTGGGCAATCCTGGCGAGTACCAACGAACAGTCCACGACCCATCGTTCGGGCAGAGATCAGTCAAGTTCGTCGCGTTGCTTGACGACTGCACCGAATAGGGCTTGGACGAGATGCCGGCCCAACTCTCCGATCACCGCAGCGAGGGCGTGGCCGGGATATGCGAGTAGACAGAGACCGGGACTTGACGGCCTTCGCTTCGACGTTGAATCAGGCCCGCTCGACGTGGAGGTTGGCCTGCGGACCGGTGCAGGGACACCGCCCCTGAGCCGCGACAAAGCACTTCAGGGGCGGTGACCTGATGGAGTGATCGGCGGCAGCCTCACGGCGCTCCATGGGTGAGATCGATGCCTTCGTGACGTACGGCCCGGGAGGGGGCCACTGATGAAGATGCTCGACACCGCCGCCGCCCGTGCGCGGGTGCCCCGGGCTGGCCTGTCTGTCGACGAGTTCCGAGAATCGCTCTGACGACTTGGGTGCTCTCTCTGGTGCCTGACTCACTCATACCAACGCATTCGGGGATGAAACCCGGACGACCGGCCATGGAGGCCAGAAGCGGCGTGATCTCTCAAGATCTACGACCCCTGTGCCGATGGCCGCGCCGGGCCAACCCGGCGTTACAACCGGGTGGACAGCCTCCACCATCTACCAGATCGTCATCGAGCTCGCCTACTTGTATAGCGGGTTGACACATGGGAGCCTTTTGGCACCCACGCGTGTCGTGGTGACGCCGTGGTCACAGACGCCGCATCACAGTCGGTACGGTTTGATACCGTCCGATCAGGCAGGGTGGCGTTTGCCCTGGTCGGGACGCATGTGCGGCACCCGGCGACACCGGCCGTCACCGAGGGACGTCTCAGGACACCGGGTCGAGCAACTCCGGTGCGGCGATCTGCTCCATGAACTCGGGGTAGGCGGCGGTGCCGTGCTCCATCCGGTCGAGCCCGGCGATCTCCTCGTCGGGCCCGACCCGCAGCCCCCAGGTGGCCTTGATGACCCGGAACACGATCGAGGAGGTTCCGAACACCCAGGTGACGATGGCCAGGGCTCCGAGGGCCTGGACGCCCAGCAGCTGCAGGCCGCCGCCGTAGAAGAGGCCGCCACCGTTCACCGACTCGAACAGGCCGACGGCCAGGAGTCCCCAGATCCCGCTGACGCCGTGAACGGCGATGGCCCCCACCGGGTCGTCGATGCCCATCTTCTCGATCGCCACGAGGGCCGCGACCAGGATCACCCCGGCGACCAGGCCGATGACGACCGCCGCCAGGTTGCTGACGTTGGCGGTGCCGGCGGTGATCCCGACCAATCCGGCCAGGGCGCCGTTGAGGGTCATCCCCACGTCCGGCTTGCCGTACACCGGGTAGGTCCAGGAGGTGAGCATCGCGGCCAATGCGCCGGCGGAGGCGGCCAGGGTGGTGGTGACGGCCACCGAGGCGAAATCCGCTCCCACCGCCGCCAGGGTCGACCCGCCGTTGAAGCCGTACCAGCCGAACCACAGGATGAAGACACCGAGGGCGCCGAGCATCAGGCTGTGGCCGGGGATCGGGAGCGGCTTGCCGTCCTTGTCGTACTTGCCGATCCGGGGGCCGATCGCCAGGACGCCTGCCAGGGCGGCCATCCCGCCGGTCAGATGGACGAGGCCCGATCCGGCGAAGTCGATGAACCCGAGATCGCCCAGCCAGCCCTGGCCGCTCCACACCCAGTGGGTCACGATCGGGTAGATGAAGCCGGTGATGAACGGCGTGTACAGCAGGTAGGCGGAGAACTTGGTGCGCTCGGCCATCGCCCCTGACACGATGGTGGCGGCGGTGGCCGCGAACACGACCTGGAAGAACCAGTCGGGGCTGAGCGACCGATCCGAGACGAAGAACGCGTCGCCGATGCCGCCGTAGGCCACGAGTCCACCGAGCGTCGTGCCGCCGTAGGCGAACCCGAACCCGACCGCCCAGTAGACGAGGGACCCGACCGAGAAGTCCATGAAGTTCTTCATGACGATGTTCCCGGTGTTCTTCGCTCGGGTGAATCCGGCCTCGACGAGAGCGAACCCGGCCTGCATGAGGAACACGAGGATCGCGGCGATCACGATCCACAAGGTGTCGACCGAGATCACGACCTCGTCGATGCTCGGCCCCTCCTGGGCCAATGCCATCCCGCCGAGGGGCCCGACGAGCGCCACCCCCGTGAACCCTCCCAGCGCCAGCAACCGTCCGCGCATCTCATCCTCCGTTTTCGATGTGGACGGCGAAGATACGAGCACCTCGTTGCGGCGCGGTTGCCCCGACGTTTCGGGACCCGAACGGATCTGTTGCAGGCCTGTTTCGGGACTTCCTCGGCTGGCGACCCCGGGGTCCCTGTTCCACAATGTGGGGCCATGACCACGGCGACGCTCTCCGACAGCCGCCTCGCCAACCTCGCGGCGCGGACCATCTGCGACGCCTTCGGGGATCTGGAGCATCGATTCCGGATCGTGACCCGTCGCGCCCGGATCCGCTTCGAGGGTCGGGACTGGCCGGGGATGGCGGCCGATGCCCGCGAACGGCTCGACCTGTACACGGGCGTCGTGCGGGCCACCACGTCCTCGGTGGAGGCATTGATGGGCGACCGCAGCTCGGACCGCATGGTTTGGGCCGGGATGAAGGCGGTCTACTCGGGGATGATCCAGGACCGGCCGGATCGGGAGCTGGGTGAGACCTTCTTCAACTCGGTGACCCGGCGGATCTTCTCGACGGTGGGCGTGGACCAGCGCATCGAGTTCGTCGACACCGACTTCGATGCTCCGCCTGCCGGGGGGCTGTCGCCGGTGTACCGCTCCTACGGCCGGCCCGAGTCCACGTCCGCCCTCGTCGAGGCCATGGTGCGCGACTCGGGCATCGCCGGGCTCTTCCGGGACCTCGAGGGCGACGCCCGTCTGGCCGCCTCCCGCATCGACGACTACCTGCGCAGCATCGGGGGCCTCCGGGTGGTCGACCGGGCCGAGGTCGTCGACGCCGTGTTCTATCGCGGCAAGGGGGCCTACGTGGTGGGCCGCCTCTACAGCGGGTCCCAGACCACTCCGATGGTCCTGTCGATCCTCCACCCGCCGGGCGGAGCGGTGATCGACGCCGTCCTGCTCACCGAGAACCAGGCCTCGATCCTCTTCAGCTTCACCCGCTCGTACTTCCACGTCGACATCGACCGCCCATCGGCGCTCGTCCAGTTCCTCCGCCAGCTGATGCCCCGCAAGCGGCAGGCCGAGCTCTACATCTCCATCGGGCACAACAAGCACGGCAAGACCGAGCTCTACCGGGAGCTGCTACGCCACCTCTCGGTGTCCGGCGAGCGGTTCGAGATCGCGGCCGGGACCCGCGGCCTCGTGATGGTCGTCTTCACCCTCCCCGGCTTCGACATGGTCGTGAAGGTCATCAAGGACCGGTTCCCGCCGAACAAGCAGGTCACCCATGCTCAGGTGCGGGAGCGATACCGGCTGGTCTTCCACCGCGACCGGGCCGGGCGGCTCATCGACGCCCAGGAGTTCGAGCACCTCGAGTTCGACCGAGCCCGGTTCGACGACGAGCTCGCCGACCTGCTCGCCACCGAGTGCGCCGGGGCGGTGTCGGTCGGGCGTGACCGGGTCACCGTCCACCACGCCTACATCGAGCGCCGGGTGATCCCGCTCGACGTATACGTTCGGGATGCCGACCCGGCCGCCGCCGAGAATGCCGTGCTCGACTTCGGCCAGGCCATCAAGGACATGGCCGCCAGCGGGGTGTTCCCCGGCGACCTCCTGATCAAGAACTTCGGCGTGACCCGCCACGGCCGGGTGGTGTTCTACGACTACGACGAGCTGACGACTCTCGACCGGTGCGTCTTCCGGACGATCCCGCCGGCCCCGACCTACGAGGACGACCTCTCCGCCGATCCGTGGTTCTCGGTGGGCCCCGACGACGTGTTCCCCGAGGAGTTCGCCACCTTCCTCGGATTCGGGGGCAGGCTCCGCCAGGCGTTCATGGAGCGCCATGCGGACCTGTTCTCGGCCGACACGTGGCGCAACTGGCAGTCCCGCACCACTGCCGGTGAGCTCATCGAGGTGTTCCCCTATGACGACGAGGATCACCTCCGGGGGGCGCCTCTCCCGATGGCGCAGCCCGGGTAGCCTCGAGCGCATGGCCGATTACCCGAGCAAGTACGAGCTCGACATCGTGTTGCGCGACGGCGACACGGTCACCGTGCGCCCTATCACCCCGGCCGATGGCCAGTTGCTCGTCCGGTTCTTCGAGCGGCTGGGGCCCGAGAGCCGCTATTTCCGGTTCTTCCGCGTGAAGACGACCCTCAGCCCCGAAGAGGTGCGCTTCTTCACCACCGTCGACTACGACGACCGGATGGCCCTCGTGGTCATCGACGAGGGCGAGATCGTCGCCGTGGGTCGGTACGACCGGTCCGAGGAGGACCCCGAGACCGGCGAGGTGGCGTTCGCCGTCGCCGACGACCACCAGGGGCGGGGGATCGGCACCCAACTCCTCCAGTTGCTCACCCCCTATGCCCGGACCCACGGGATCAGCCGGTTCCGGGCGTTCGTCCTTCCCGAGAACGTCCAGATGATGAGGGTGTTCCGCAATTCGGGGTTCGCCCTCGGAAGGACCATGGAGGACGGGATCTTCACCGTGGCCTTCCCGGTGGCCCCGACGCCGGACTCCCTGGCCGCCTCGGAGGAGCGCGAGAAGCGATCGGTGGCCGCCTCGGTGCTGCCCCTCTTCTTCCCCCGCTCGATCGCCGTGATCGGGGCATCCACCAAGCCCGACGCGATCGGCGGCAAGCTTTTCGGCAACCTGCTCCGCGAGGGGTTCACCGGACCGCTGTACCCGGTCAATCCCAATGCCCAGGTGGTGAACTCGATCCGCGCCTACCCGTCCATCGCCGAGGTCCCCGACGAGGTGGACCTCGCCTTCATCGTCGTGCCTGCCCGCCACGTGCTCGACGTGGTCCGCGAATGCGCCGACAAGGGCGTGCGCGGGCTCGTCGTGATCTCCGCCGGCTTTTCCGAGGTGGGCGGCGAAGGCGCCGAGATGGAACAGGAGCTGCTCGAGCTGGTCCGGGGCGCAGGCATGCGGATGGTCGGTCCCAACTGCATGGGCCTGCTCAACACCGCCCCCTCGGTGCGCATGAACGGGACGTTCGCCCCCGTCTACCCGCCCACCGGCAACATCGCCATGTCGAGCCAGTCGGGGGCCCTCGGGATCGCCATCCTGGACTACACGAGGCGCCACGACCTGGGGATCTCCCAGTTCGTGTCCGTCGGCAACAAGGCAGACATCTCCTCCAACGACCTGCTGCTGGCCTGGGAGGACGACCCGACCACCGACGTGATCCTCCTCTATCTGGAGTCGTTCGGAAACCCGCGCCGGTTCGCCCGCCTGGCCCGCCGGATCGCCCGCAACAAGCCGATCGTGGCCGTGAAGTCGGGTCGCACCAGGGCCGGGAGCAGGGCCGCCTCGTCGCACACGGGTGCGCTCGCCTCGATGGACGTCGCCGTCGACGCCCTCTTCGAGCAGACCGGCGTCATCCGGGTCGACACCCTCGAGCAGCTGTTCGGGACCGCCTCGTTGCTCGCCAACCAGCCGATCCCGAACGGCCGCAGGGTGGGGGTCATCACGAACGCCGGCGGACCTGCCATCCTGGCCGCCGATGCCCTCGAGGGGCACGGCCTGGTCCTGCCCGAGTTGTCGGCCGACCTGCAGGAGCGGATGCGGACCGTGCTCCCGGCTGAAGCCTCGACCCGCAACCCCGTGGACCTCATCGCCTCGGGCGGGCCCGAGGCGTATGCCCACACCCTGCGGCTGATGTTCGAGAGCGATCAGGTCGACTCGGTCGTCGTCATCTACGTGCCGACGTCGATGGGGGGCGCAGCCCGGGTGGCGGCGGCGATCTCGGAGGTGGCGGGCGAGTACGAGGGCTCCACGACCCTCCTCTCGGTGTTCATGCAGTCGGACGAGGAGGGCGTCCGGCTCACCGGGCGGAACGGCCGCGCTATCCCCACCCATCCCTTTCCCGAGTCGGCGGCGATGGCGCTCGCCCACGCGGTCGGGTACGGCGAATGGCGTACGAAGGAGCTCGGGACCGTGCCCGACTTCGACGACCTCGACCGGGACGCCACCGTCGAGACGGTGGCCCGCGCCCTCAACCGGCTCGGGGCCGGCGGTGGCTGGCTGGAGCAGGACGAGATCGAGGACCTGCTCGACGCCGTCCGCATCCCGCGTCCCGCCTCGGGGATCGTGGCCACCGAGGACGAGGCCGTCGCCCTGGCCGGGTCGATCGGCTACCCGGTCGTGCTCAAGGTGATCGCCGCCTCGGCGCTGCACAAGAGCGACGTCGGCGGCGTGGCCCTCGACCTCGGGGACGAGGAGGCCGTGCGCCTCGCCTTTCGGTCCGTCACCGCCGCCGTTGACGACGCCGAGGGGGTCCTCGTCCAGGAGATGGTGGCGGGTGGCCACGAGGTGCTCGTCGGCATGACCGAGGACCCCAACTTCGGTCCGCTGCTCGTCTACGGCCTGGGCGGGGTGTACGTCGAGCTCCTCAAGGACGTGGCCTTCCGCCTGTACCCGCTCACCGACGTCGAGGCCGCCGAGATGATCTCCGAGATCCGTGGCGCCGACCTGCTGCGGGGCTACCGGGGGATGCCCGAAGGCGACCTTGACGCGATCCGCGACGTCCTCCTCAGGGCTTCGGCGCTCGTGGGCCTCGTCCCCGAGATCGACGAGCTCGACCTGAACCCGGTCAAGGTGCTGGAGCCGGGGAAGGGCGCGCGGGTCGTCGACGCCCGGATCCGGGTAGCGCCGGTTCCGCCGAGTTGGTCACCCGAGCTCGTCGACCTGCCCGGGGTCCGGCAGCGGCCCCGCTGAGGCGGGGTAGCCTCGGGTCGGCGTCGGATCGGAGGTCGGATCATGTCCCTGGTGGAGTTCACGATCGAGGGGGCGGTGGCCCTCGTCAGGCTCGACCGTCCTCCCGTCAACGCCCTGTCCGAGGAGCTCTCGGCCGACCTGCTCGAGGCGTTCACCCGGTGCCAGGACCCGGCGATCCGGGCGGTGGTCGTCACCGGCCGGCCCCACTTCGCGGCGGGTGCCGACATCAAGGGCTTCCAGGTGACCTACGAGTCGGGGGGTGAGGAGAAGATCGCCACCGGCCTCGTCGACGCCATCTGGGCGCTCGAGGGCCTCGCCAAGCCGGTGATCGCCGCCGTCCACGGCTACGCCCTCGGGGGCGGCCTCGAGCTGGCGATGGGGGCCGACTTCCGGTACCTGGCCGACGACGCCAAGGTCGGCCAGCCCGAGATCAACCTCGGGATCATCCCCGGTGCCGGGGGCACCCAGCGTCTCCCGCGCATCGTGGGGTACCAGAGGGCCAAGGAGCTCGTGTACTCCGGCCGCCACGTCGGGGCCGACGAGGCACTCGCGCTGGGCCTGGCCGACAAGGTGCTTCCGTCCGCCGACCTGCTCGACGCCGCGATGGAGGACGCGGCCCACTGGGCGACCGGGCCGACCCTGGGGATCGCCGCCGCCAAGCGGGCGATCAACGACGGCTGGGGCCATGTGATGGCCCAGGCGATGCAGGTGGAGGCGGCGGCCTTCCAGGACTGTTTCTGGACCGAGGACGCCAAGGAGGGAGTCGCCGCCTTCGTCGAGAAGCGGCGTCCGGAGTTCGGGGGCCGTTAGCCCTCGAGCCGGCGCTTGAGGCCGGCCAGGTTGCGGCGCCACACCCAGCCCAGCACGGGCGCTGCGCAGAGGGCGGTCACCGGCCCCCCGAGGTACCAGGGGAACGCCAGCTTCTCGGACCAGGTGAACCGGGTGGCGCCGGCCACGGGCGTCAGCGTGAAACGCCCGGTACCGGTCACGACGCCCTGGTGATGAACCCCGATCGAGCGACCCTCCACCCACTCGGTGACCTCCATCAGGTCGACCGTCCGCAGAGGGCCGACGGCGGTGGTGACCCGCATCCGGGTGCCGACGCCGGAGCGCTGGTCGGTCTGGAAGTCGATCGACTCGGCGTCGGCCATCCACTCGGCGTGGGAGGCGAGATCGGCGGCCTCGGCCCACACCCGGTCGAGCGGGGCGGCGATGTCGACGGACACGGTGATGCGGGACACGGTTCGAGCCTACGCGGTCTCGGGCGCCTACCGGAAGCTCGCGTACCATGGGCTCATGGCGCTGCTCGGCAACCTGCTCTGGCTGGTGCTGGCCGGCTGGTGGCTGGGCTTGACCTACCTGGCGGCCGGCTTGGCTGCTTTCCTGCCGATCGTCACGATCCCCTTCGGCGTACAGGCCCTCAAGTTGGCGGTCTTCGTCGTGTGGCCCTTCGGCCGGGTGGTCGTCGACCGGCCCGGCCGCTCACCGGTGATCTCCACGGTCGGCAACGTGATCTGGATCCTGCTCTTCGGTTGGTGGCTCGCAGTCGGCCACCTGTTGGCGGCCATGCTCCTGGCGCTCACGATCATCGGCATCCCGTTCGCCGTCGCCAATGTCAGGCTCGCCGGCCTGGCGCTCGTTCCCTTCGGACGGATGGTGGTGGATCGGAGCGTCGCCACCGGTCCGATCATGGTGGAGGTCGAAGCTCTCCATTGACGCGGGCCGTTCGCCCCTTCCGGACGGCATGGTCTCCACGCGACGGTGGCCTCCTGAGATCAGGGAGAACATCGTGAGATTGCTCGTTGCCTATGCCTCGAAGCGGGGAGGGACCACCGGCCTGGCCGAGGCCGTCGCCCACACCCTGGAGGCCCGGGGTGCCCGGGTCGATCTGATGCCCGCCGGCGAGGTCCGGTTCGTCATGGGCTACCAGGGGGTGATCCTCGGCAGCGCGCTCTACGCCGGGCGGTGGCGGCCGGCCTCCGTGAGGTTCCTCCGCCGGCATGGACCGGCGATGCGGGAGATGCCCGTGTGGCTCTTCCATTCGGGTCCCCTCGGCGAGGAGGCGGCCGAGTCTCAGCCCCTCCCGAAGAACGTCGACCGGCTCCTCCGGGGTCTCGAGGTCGTCGACCAAGCCACCTTCGGCGGCAGGCTCACCGTTGACGGGGGTTGGATCGCCCGCAGGATGGTCGACGGCGGCTACGGCGGGGACTTCCGCGATTTCCGGGCGGCGGAGCGGTGGGCGGCGGATATCGCCGAGTACCTGGGCCTGGGGGCCCCGGTCCGCTGATCAACCGGCGGCGTCGTCGAGGCCGCCGGCCTCGATGAGCCGCGCCACCATCTCGATCTCCTGACCGATCGGGCGGTCGGCCGCCAGCGGTGGCACCACCCGTCGGACGGCATCCACCAGTGCCCCCGTCACCGGCCCGGGGCGGAGGGGGGAGCGGTGCTGGATCCCTTGCACGGCGCACAGCACCTCGACGGCGAGGACCAGGGCGGTGTTGTCGAGGGCCGTCCAGAGCTTGCGGGCCGCCCCCCACCCCATCGACACGTGATCCTCCTGGCTGCCCGAGGTGGGGATGGACTCCACGGAGGCCGGGTGGGACAGCACCCGGTTCTCGGCCACCAGCGCCGCCGCCGTGTACTGCGCCAGCATGTAGCCGGAGTGGAGGCCCGGATGGGGCGAGAGGAAGGCCGGGAGGCCCGAGGAGTGCTGAGGGTCGAGCATGCGGTCGGTACGGCGCTCGCTGATCGATGCCAGCTCGGTGATGGCGATCGCCATGAAGTCGAGGGCCATGGCCAGGGGCTGGCCATGGAAGTTGCCTGCGCTCACCACATCCCCGGTGTCGGCGAAGACGAGGGGATTGTCCACGACCGACCCGAGTTCCACCTCGAACACCCGCCGGCCGTGGGAGAGCGTGTCGCGCACCGCACCGTGCACCTGGGGGGCGCACCGAATGCAGTAGGCATCCTGGACGGCGTGGACGAAATCGGCGGCGTGGCTCGCACCGATCTCGGACCCCCGGATCGCCCCGGCGATGAGGGCGGCCGAAGCGGTCTGGCCAGGGTGGGGACGGAGCGCGTGGACGATCGGCAGGAACGGCCGGGCCGACCCCATGAGCGCCTCGACCGAGAGAGCGCAGGCCAGATCGGCCGCCCTGGCCAGGCGTTCGGCCCGTTCCAGGGCGAGGACCCCGTGGGCGAGCATGCCCTCGGTTCCGTTGAGGAGCGACAGGCCCTCCTTGGCACGCAACCGGATCGGTGCCAGCCCGTGGGCGGATAGGGCCTCCATCGCCGGCACCGTGGCTCCCTCGTGCCGGACCCAGCCCTCGCCGATGAGCGGGAGCGCCAGGTGGGCGAACGGGGCGAGGTCGCCGGAGGCGCCGACCGAGCCCTGCGACGGGACCACGGGCAGGAGGTCCTGGTCGAGCATCTCGACGAGACGCTCGACCAGGACCGGCCTGACCCCGGAGTGACCCTGGGCGAGGGTGCGGGCCCGCAAGAGCAGCATGGCCCGCACGATCTCGTCGGGGAGCGGTTCGCCGACCCCGGCGGCGTGGCTCCGCAGCAGGTTGACCTGGAGCTCCTCGGCGGCGGCGGGGTCGATCCGGGTGGAGGCCATGGCGCCGAACCCGGTGGTCACGCCGTACACCGTCCGGTCCTGCGCCACCGCCCGCTCCACCACTTCGCGGGAGGGGAGCATCCGCTCCCACACCCCCCGGTCGACGACGACCTCGGCGCCTCGACGGGCGACGGCCCCCACCTGCTCGACGGTCAGCGCTCCACCATCCACCAGCACCCGTTCCATGTCCCGAGGTTAGGGGGTGGGTGACCCGGTGACCGGGGCACCTACCCTCCGGGTGTGATCGATCCCACGCTGAAACGTGCCCTCGGGCAGATGACCTACGGGGCGAACGTGGTGGCCTGCCGGTCGGAAGACCTCGTGCGGGCTTACACATCGACCTGGACGTACCAGCTGAGCTTCGACGAACCGGTGGTGGGGATCTCGGTCTCCCCGAAGCACGACACCTACCCGCTCATCGAGCAGGAGGGCTGGTTCACGGTGTCGATCCTGGCCGGGGACCAGATCGAGGCGGCCCAATACTTCTCGTACCCGGGCCACCGGTTCCGGTACCGGGGCGACTTCCTCGAGTCGGTGGGGGACCTCCCGGTGGTCAGGGACTGTGTTGCATGGCTGTATGCCCGCATCTTCGATCGGGTCGGGATCCGCGGCCACACCCTGTTCCTGGCCGGAGTCGAGCGGGTCGGCGAGGGCCGCCTGCGCGAACCGGCCCTGACCTACTCCTCCCGAAAGGGATGGCGCATCGCCGACACGCCGGCCCGGGCTCCGGGGGAGTCGGTGCGAGATCGCCTCCTCCGACTGGTCGAGGACGACGCCGAAGGACCGGGAGGGGTCGCCCGGTAGCCTTGTCCGTACCCGTCGTTTGCGAGGAGCCCCATGGACGTTCGACCCGGACCATCCCCGGCCGAGGGAGCCGGCCCGGTGCTGATCGTGCCCGTGTTCGCCGATCTGGCCCCCGGCCCCGGGGCGGCGGCGGTCCTCGGGGCCCTGCCATGGCTGAGCGGCCACCTCGAGGCGCTCCGATTTGCCGGCAAGGCGCTCGAGGTGACGGTGGTGCCCACCGGCGGGTCGCTGCCGTACGACACGCTCGTGATCGTCGGTCTTGGCGAGGAGGCCGACCACGAGTCGCTGCGCCAGGCTGCCGCCGTCGCCTTCCGGGCTGCACCGCAGGCCGACCGGATCTCCACGACCGTCCACCAGATCGAGATCGACGGAGCGGTGCGAGCGGTGGTGGAGGGCTCGATCCTTGGTTCCTACCGGTTCGACGCCCACAAGAGCGAGCCGGAGCCGGTGACCCGACCCGACCTCGAGCTGGCCGGACCCGTTCCGGACGACTGGGAGGAGCAGGCGCACGTCGGCCGGGTGGTCGCCGAGGCGGTGTGCCTGGCCCGGGATCTGGTGAACGAGCCGGCCGCCGGGAAGGGCCCCGACGACCTGGCCGCCCGCATGGCCGCCCTCGCCGCCGAGGCCGGACTCGAGGCCGAGGTGTGGACCGAGGAGCGCCTCACCGCCGAGCGGATGGGTGGGATCCTGGGGGTGGGGGCGGGCTCGCACCGGCCTCCTCGCCTGTTGCGGCTGGCCCACCGTCCGGCCGGGGCTCGGGCCACCCTCGCGCTGGTCGGCAAGGGCATCGTCTTCGACTCGGGCGGGCTGTCCCTCAAGACCGCCGAGAACATGGAGCGGATGAAGGACGACATGGCGGGCGCCGCCGCCGTGATCGCCGCCGTGCTCGCCGTGGCGAGGCTGGGCGTGGAGGTCGAGGTGGTCGCCTACACCCCTCTCGCCGAGAACATGCCCGGCGGCGGTGCCCAGCGGCCCGGCGACGTGCTCCGCTGCCGCAACGGCAAGACGATCGAGGTCCTCAACACCGATGCGGAGGGCCGGCTCGTGCTGGCCGACGCCCTTGCCCTCGCGGCCGAGACCGGCCCCGATCTCGTCGTCGACGTCGCCACTCTGACGGGGGCGTGCCACGTGGCTCTGGGCGACAAGATCGCCGGGGTGTGGGGGAACGGGTCCGAGGCGATCGACCGGGTGGTGGGGGCGGCGGAGGCCGCCGGAGAGCGGGTGTGGCGGATGCCGCTGCCGGCGGACTACCGGCGCAACATCGACTCCGACGTCGCCGACATGAAGAACACCGGCTCCAACCGGTACGGAGGCGCTATCAACGCTGCCCTGTTGCTGTCCGAGTTCGTGGGCGAGGTGCCCTGGGTCCATGTCGACATCGCCGGGCCTGCCTGGTACACGGCCGCCGAGCACTATCAGCCGAAGGGTGGTACCGGGTTCGGCGTCCGGACCCTCGTCGAGACCGCCCGCGCCCTCGCCGGGGGCGTGACCGTGGGGTCGTGATCTACCTCGACCACGCCGCCACCACCCCCATGCGCCCCGAGGCGGTGGAGGCGATGGCGCCGTTCCTGGGCGATCGGTTTGGGAACCCGTCGGGGGTCCACGGCGTCTCCCGTGCCGCCAAGAACGCGCTCGAGGACGCCCGCGAGCACGCGGCCGAGCTGCTCGGGTGCCGTCCCCTGGAGGTGGTGTTCACCGCCGGCGGCACCGAGTCCGACAACCTCGCCGTGAAGGGGGCGACCCTCGTCCGGGAGGGCGGTGTGGTCTTCGGCGCCGTCGAGCACGAGGCGGTGGCGGAGTCCGCCCGCTTCCTCGGGCGCATGGGCCGGAGCGTGGTCGAGGTAGGGGTCGACGCAACGGGCCGGGTCGATCCCGAGCGGGTGGCGGCCGAGGTGGGCGAATCCACCGCGGTTGTGTCGGTCATGCTCGCCAACAACGAGACGGGGACGATCCAGCCGGTCCCCGAGGTGGCGGCCAGGGTTCACGAGGTCTCCCCGGGGACGGCGGTGCACACCGACGCCGTGCAGGCGTTCGTGTCCTGCGACGTGCGGGTCGACGAGCTCGGGGTCGACCTCCTCACCCTGGCCGGCCACAAGTTCGGCGGGCCGATGGGGACGGGGTTGCTGTTCGTACGGGAGGGCGTGGCCCTGGAGCCGGTCCTGCACGGCGGCGGCCAGGAGCTTGGCCGCCGCTCCGGCACCCACGACGTGGCGGGCGCGGTCGGCCTGGCGGCGGCGATGGCGGCGGCGGTGGCCGACCGGCCCCGAGTCCGGCAGGTGGTGGCAGAGGCGAGGAGGCGGTTCGAGGACGGCCTCGCCGGACTGGTCGAGAGATCGGTCCCCGACGATGTGACCCTGATTCAGCACGCCCACCTGCGGGTCCCCGGAGTGCGCAACCAGACCCTGCTCGTGCGGCTCGACCGTCTCGGGGTAGCCGCCTCGGCGGGCTCGGCCTGCAGCTCGGGGGCCGCCACCGTCAGCCGGGTGCTCACGGCGATGGGTATCTCAGCCGAAGCCGCCCGGGAGTCGGTTCGCTTCTCGTTCGGGTGGACGAGCCTGCCCGGGGAGGGCGGCGAGGCCGCCCAGATCGTGGCAGCGGCGATCGAGGGCCGCTCGTGAGCTCGGTGCTCGTGGCGATGAGCGGGGGCGTCGACTCCTCGGTGGCGGCGGCGCTGATGGTGGCGCGCGGTCACGACGTCATCGGGGTCACGCTCAAGCTGTGGGAGGGGCCGGATGGCCGGGCACCGACCGCCGGTTGCTGCACGGTGGCCGATGCCGAGGACGCCCGGAGGGCGGCTGCCACGCTCGACATCCCCTACTACGTGCTCGACGCCACCGGGCCCTTTCGCACCGGGGTGGTCGACCCGTTCGTCGGCGCCTACCTCCGTGGCCGGACGCCCAATCCGTGCGTCGAGTGCAACCGCACGCTCAAGTTCTCGCACCTCCTCGCCCAGGCCGACGAGTTCGGATGCGAGCTGCTGGTCACCGGGCACCATGCGAGGGTCGGGTTCGACGGCGGGCGGTGGCGATTGCTACGGGGGGTCGATCGTGCGAAGGACCAGTCGTACGTCCTGTCGATGCTCGGCCAGGCCGAGCTGGAGCGAGTCCGTCTCCCGGTCGGGGACTTCGACAAACCCCGGATCCGCCGGATCGCGACCGACCTCGACCTGCGCACCGCCGCCAAGCCGGACAGCCAGGACATCTGCTTCGTCGGCGACGGCGACTACCGGGAGTTCGTGCGCCGGGTCGCCGCCGGGGCCGAGCATCCCGGGCCGATCGTCGACCGATCGGGAAGGGTGCTCGGGGCGCATCGGGGCGTGGTGGACGTGACCGTGGGTCAGCGTCGAGGCCTCGGCCTGGCAGACGGTCACCGCCGCTACGTGGTCGAGGTGCGGCCCGAGACCGCCACAGTGGTGGTGGGCGACCTCGAGGATCTGGCGGTGTCGTCGCTCGAGCTCGAGGGTGTCAGCTGGGTCCACGATCCCCCTTCGGGCCCGGTCGAGGTCCAGTACCGGGCGCACGGGGCGCCGGTGGCGGCGGTGCTGGAGGCCGGTGAGGTGCTGCACCTGGGCGAACCTCAGTACGGGGTGGCACCCGGGCAGACCGCCACCGTCTACCGGGGCGACGAGGTGCTCGGAGGAGGGGTGATCGCCCGGACCGGATGAGGTCTCAGCGAGCGGCGATGCGCCGTCCGACGGCGATGCTCGCCACCGCCACGGCCGCCGCTCCCGCCACGAGGGCCGCTCCCTGGCCCAGCCACCCGGTTCCGGTCTCGGGCGGGATCCCGGCCAGGCACAGCGTGACCCTGGCCGCCCCCTCGACCGAGCCGCTGGGCGTGCCTTCTCGCACCTGGAGGGCCGATCCGATGTCGACGACCGAGCCGTCGGTCGTGGAGTGGGCGGCTGCCGGCATGCTCTCGGAGGTCACCGTCACAACGGTGTGGCGGTCGCCGACGAGGGACCAGGTCACGGTGTCCCCCTCGGAGGTGAGGGTGATCACCGCGGGATCGGCCCCTTTGGTCGTCCAGGCGGCACCCGGGCCGGATCGAACCGCCTCCACGATCAGGTCGCATGCATCGGCGGAGGCGGGTCCCGCCGCCGCCATGGCGATCGCCAGACCCGCCGCGAGCGGCGCCCACCGCCGCATGTGCCTGCCTCCCGTGCCCATCGCTCGCCAGGCTAGGCGGTCGGGGCGATGTGTCCAGTGGCCCGGTAGCGTGGCCCGCCATGGACGCCGCCCACCGGGTCGAGGAGCTTCGGGACCTGATCCGGCATCACGCCCATCGCTACTACGTGCTCGACGACCCGGAGATCTCCGATGCCGAGTACGACGCCCTGCTGCGGGAGTTGCTGGGCCTGGAGGAGGCGCATCCCGAGCTCGTCACCCCGGACTCGCCGACCCGCCGGGTGGGGGCGCCGCCGTCGGCTCTCTTCGCCCCCGTCGTCCACCGCCGCCCGCTGTTCTCCCTCGACAACGCCGAACGGTTCGAGGAGCTCGACGCCTGGGAGCAGCGGATCGTGCGGGTGGCCGGGGCGGCTGCCCCCGGGTATGCCTGCGAGCTGAAGATCGACGGCCTCGCCGTCACCCTCGTGTACGAGGACGGCAGGTTCATCCAGGGGGCGACCCGCGGCGACGGCGCTGTGGGCGAGGACATCACCTCGAACCTGCGGGCGATCGATGCCATCCCCCTCCGCCTGCTGGGCGCCTCCCCCCGTCTGCTCGAGGTCCGGGGCGAGGTGTACATGCCCTACGGCGCCTTCGAAGAGCTCAACCGGCGGCAGCTCGAGGCGGGCGAGCGGATGTTCGCCAATCCCCGCAACGCCGCCGCCGGGTCGGTCCGTCAGAAGGATCCACGGATCACCGCCGGACGGGACCTCTCGATCTGGGTCTATCAGGCCGGCCTCATCGAGGGCGGGCCCGAGCTGCGCCGGCACGACGAGGCCATGGAGTACCTGCGCGGCCTGGGGCTGAGGGTGAACCCGGCGTCGGCCGTCGTCCCCGACCTGGAGGCGGTGAAGGCGTATTGCACCGACGCCGAGGCCGCCCGCCACGACCACGACTACCAGACCGACGGCGTGGTGGTGAAGGTCGACGACCTCGCTCTCCAGGACGAGCTGGGCTTCACGGCGAGGGCTCCGCGCTGGGCGATCGCGTTCAAGTTCCCGCCCGAGGAGCAGGTGACCGAGCTCCGAGACATCCTCGTGAACATCGGGCGGACCGGAGCGGCGACCCCATATGCGGTGCTCGAGCCCGTCTTCGTGGGTGGAGCGAACGTCGGCATGGCCACCCTCCACAACGAGGATCAGGTCCGCCTCAAGGACGTGCGCATCGGCGATCGGGTCATCGTGCGGCGGGCGGGTGACGTGATCCCCGAGGTGGTGGGGCCGGTGGTGGCATCGCGAACGGGCGCCGAGCGGCCATGGACGATGCCTTCCCACTGCCCGTTCTGCGGCAACCCGATCGTGCGGCCGGACGCTGAGAAGGTCGCCAGGTGCACGGGGGGGCTGTCATGCCCGAGCCGTCTCCGTGAGTGGCTGGCGTTCTTCGCCGGTCGCGGCGCCATGGACATCGACGGCCTGGGCTACAAGACGATCGACATGCTCATTCGACGAGGCCTGGTCCGGGACCCGGCCGACATCTTCTTCCTCCGGGCCGAAGACTTCGAGGGCATCGAGGGCTGGGGCGATGTCTCGATCGGCAACCTGATGCGGGCGATCGACGCCGCCCGTGACCGGCCGCTCGCCCGGCTCATCACGGCCCTCGGCATCCGGCACGTGGGCCCCGCCGCCTCCAAGGAGCTGGTCAGGGTCTACCGCTCGATGGCTCGCCTCCTCGACGCCCCCGAGGAGGAGCTCACCGGCATCGAGGGGATCGGCCCGGTCATCGCCGCCGCCTGGGCCGGATGGGCGTCCGACCCGGAGAGCCGGGGGCTGATCGAACGACTCGCCGAGGGTGGCGTGTGCATGGAGGAGCCCGAGCCGGAGGGGCCGGTGACCTCGGAGATGCTGGCGGGCGTCACCGTCGTCGTGACCGGCACCCTGGCGACGATGAGCCGGGAGGAGGCCGAGGAGGCGGTGGCGGCTCGCGGGGGGAAGGCCACCGGGTCGGTGTCGTCGAAGACGACCGTGCTGGTGGTGGGCGAGTCGCCGGGGGCGAGCAAGGTGCGCAAGGCCGAGGAGCTCGGAACACCCGTGCTCGGCGAAGAGCGGTTTCTGCGGATGCTCAAGGAGGGTCTTCCCGCCGCGGCGGCGGGCACGGCTACTGGACCCTGAACCTCCACTCGAACTCGCCCGCCTCCACCCGTCCGGTGGTGCTGACCCACACGACCCTGACCACGTGCTCGCCGGGCGCCCAGGCGTCCAGGTAGAGCGAGGTGGGGGACGGGCTCCAGGCATAGACGCCGGTCGCCTCGACGAAGGTGACCTCGGAGTCGGGGAGCCGGAAGCCATCGACGTGGATCTCGGCGCGGTAGCCGAACTCGAGATCCACCTCGATCGACGTCTGGCGGATCACGGTGTCGCCGGGGCCCGGGTACACGGCCTCAAACGGTCGGGGGAGCGGCTGGGGCTCGCCGCTCCGGCCGAAGGCGACTCCCAGGGCGATGGCGGCCACCGCCAGCAGGCCGAGCCCGGCGTAGATCCAGCGATAGGGCATGGGAGATCGAGGGTAGAGGTGAGCGGGCGATACCGAGCACGTGGGACGTGGGTGGGACGTGGGACGTGGGACGTGGGACGTGGGACTAGCGTCCCCGTCATGCGCATCAACCCGGTGCTCGAAGGCCTCGGCACGTACCCGATCGCGGCCATCCACGACCGGGCGCGGGCCATGCGCGCCGCCGGGGCCCGCCTGGTCGACTTCTCCGTCGGCGACCCGCGAGAGCCCACGCCGCCGTTCATCGCCGAGGCGCTGAAGGCGGCCGTGCCGGCGGTGTCCCAGTACCCGACGACCAAGGGCCTGCCCGCCCTCCGCCAGGCGGTCGCCGGGTACGTCCGCCGGCGTTTCGGGGTGGCGGTGGACCCCGAGACCCAGGTGCTGCCGACGACCGGCTCGAAGGAGGCGATCTTCTCGACGCCGCTGGCATTCGTCGACCGCCAGGCCCGGGATGTGGTGGTGTGGCCGACTCCGGGCTACCCGATCTACGAACGGGGAGCTCTCCTCGCAGGTGCCGAGGGCCATCCGGCCCGGCTGGACGGCGACTTCGTCTTCCGCCCGGACCGGGTCCCCGCCGATGTCTGGCCACGGACACGGGTGCTGTGGACGTGCTCCCCCCACAACCCGACCGGGTCGGTGATGGGTCGGGCGGACCTCGAGGCGGTCTGTGCCACCGCCCGGCTTCACGACACCCTCGTCTGCGCCGACGAGTGCTACGCCGACCTCTACGAGGACGAGCCGCCTCCTTCGATCCTCGAGGTGGCGGGCCCCGGGTCGCCCGGAGCCCTCTCCTACCTGAGCCTCTCCAAGCGCTCGGGCATGACCGGGTACCGCTCGGCGGCCGTAGTGGGCGACCCTGTCGCTATCGCCGGCCTGGCCTCGCTCCGGAGCTCGACGGGGACCGCCCCCCCGGAGTTCACCCAGGCCGCCGCCATCGCCGCCTGGTCCGACGACATCCATGTCGCCGAACGGCGCCAGATCTTCAGGGCCAAGCGGGCGGTGCTCCGGCGCGGGTTCGAGGCCATGGGGCTCGAGGTCGTCGCCTCGGGCGCCGGCCTCTACCTGTGGGTGCGGGTGGGCGACGACGTGGCGGTCACCGAGCGGCTGCTCGAGGGTGGGGTGGTGGTCTCGCCGGGTCGGGCGTTCGGCCCGGGCGGGGAGGGCTTCATCCGGTTGGCACTGGTGCCGACACTCGACGAGTGCGATGCGGCGGTGGAGGCGGTGAGAGCGTGTCTGGCCGGGATCTGATCGAGGCGGCCTTCGCCGGGGCGATCGAGGCTACCGAAGCCCGCGAGGCGGTGCTCGATGCGATCGCCCGGCTGGACGCAGGCGAGCTGCGGGTGGCCGAGAAGTCCGGCGACGAGTGGATCGTGCACGGGTGGGTGAAGGAGGCGATCCTCCTGTACTTCCGGCTCACCGGGCTCGAGGAGATGCATGCCGGGCCGGTGGTGTGGTACGACAAGATCCCGCCCAAGCGGGATCTGGCGGCTGCCGGGGTCCGGGTGGTGCCTCCCGGCGTGGTGCGCTACGGGGCATTCTGTGAGCCGGGCGTCGTGGTGATGCCCGGATACGTGAACATCGGTGCCCGGGTGGGGGCCGGCACGATGGTCGACACCTGGGCCACCGTGGGGTCGTGTGCCCAGATCGGGAGGGACGTCCACCTCTCGGGGGGCGTCGGCATCGGCGGTGTGCTGGAGCCACCAGGGGCTAGGCCCGTCATCGTCGAGGACGGGGCCTTCATCGGGAGCCGATGTGTGCTCGTCGAGGGAGTCGTCGTCGGGGAGGGAGCCGTACTCGGGGCGAACACGGTCGTCACCGCCTCGACACCGATCATCGACGTCACCGGTTCCGAGCCCGTGCGGTACTCGGGCAGGATCCCGGCCCGCTCGGTGGTCATCCCGGGTACCCGCCCCAAACGCTTCCCGGCCGGGGAATACCAGATCCCGTGCGCCCTGGTCATCGGCACCCGTTCGGCCGCCACCGACCAGAAGACCTCGCTCGAGGACGCCCTCCGCACCTTCGAGGTGCCGGTGTGAGCGTCACCTCCGACACCGGCCGGTTGCTCATCGACACGCTGGGCCGGCTCGTCGACATCTCCTCCGAGACTGGGAACGAGGGCAGGATCGCCACGACCCTGGCCGCCCGTCTGCTGCCGGGGCATGGAGAGCACGCAGTGCGCCGGGTGGGCCAGTCCCTCGTGGTGGGAGCGCCCACCGGCGGGCGCGAGCTGGTCCTGCTCGTGGGCCACCTCGACACCGTCCCGTCGCAGGGCCAGGGGCCGGCGAGGATCGAAGGGGACAGGATGTACGGGTTGGGGACCGCGGACATGAAGGGCGGGCTGGCCGTGATGGTCCACCTTCTCGACGACCCCGAAGTCCGGGCCGGCCCGTATGACGTGGTGGGGGTGTTCTACGACGGCGAAGAGGGGCCCGCCGAGGGCAACGGCCTGGAACCGACCCTCGAGCGGGTCGACTGGCTCTCCACGGCGACCTTCGCCGTGGTGCTGGAGCCCTCGGATCGCCAGATCCAGCTCGGCTGCAACGGCGTGGTCAATGCCCGGGTGGGGTTCCGTGGTACCGCCGCCCACTCGGCCCGGCCGTGGTGGGGTGAGAATGCCATCACGAAGGCAGGGGAGTGGCTGGCGGCCATGCACCGGCTAGAGCCGGAGCCGGTCGTGATCGACGGCCTGGAGTTCCGAGAGGTCATGTCGGTCACCCGGGCATCGGGCGGCGTCGCCTCCAACATCATCCCGGCTGAGTTCACTCTCAACCTCAACTACAGGTTCAGCCCTCTCCGATCTGTCGAAGAGGCCGTCGACGAGATCCGGCGGCGGTGCGAGGTGGCCGACGAGGTGACCATCGTCGACGCCGCCCCGGCGGGCCCGGTCGACGCCGGGCACCCCTTCGTCGACCGGCTTCGGCGGGCCTCGGGTTCACCGCTCGCCTCCAAGCAGGGCTGGACCGACGTCGCCCGTCTCGGCGTGTGGGGGATCCCGGCGGTGAACTTCGGCCCGGGTGAGACGTCCCAGGCCCACACGCCCGGTGAGAGCGTTGCCCTCGAGGATCTCGAATACGTGTATCGGTCGCTCCAGGCGGTGCTCGCTGGGCGTCAGGGTCCGAGGCCGACGGTCGCCTCGTAGCGGCCGGATCCGGGGCTGATCCAGTGGGCCCATAGCACGACGCCGTGACCGGGCACCGGTCTGACGAAGAGACCCGCGGGCGTGGGTGAGCCGATGAGGACCTGGCGGGTGTCGTCGGCGACCCGGAACCGATGGCCGGCGAGCGCGATCGGCGCTTCGATGTCGGCCCAGGGCCCCCCGTCGACACGAGCCCGGGGGATACCGGCGCCGAGGGCGATCGGGATCTCGGGCCCGAACCGTCCCGGGGCCAGCCCCTCGAGGTGATAGCGGACGGCGAGGGTCCGATCCCGGACGGTCAGCTCACAGCGGACCCGACCCCGGCCGGAGTCTCCCTCCATGCTCAGGCCCACCTCCGCCCGTCGCTCCTCGACCGCCATCGCCTCGAGCTCGATGACCGGCAGCGGCTCGGACTCGGGGTGGCCATCGGGCAGGAAGCGGCACAGGACGACGGAGGGTGCCCCGGCCTCGGTTGGAAGGACCGTCGCCGGCCATCGGCTCGACTTGTCGTCGAGGTAGGTGATGGCGGCCCCGTCGATGGGATCCACCACGAGCGACAGCTTGGGCAACTCGATGTGGATCTCGGTCGACCCGTCGGCATCCCAGTCCACCGGCCGTGCTCGCGCCCAGTCTCCCTTCCCGCGCGACTCGAGCACCGTGGCCGCCGCGACCAGCTCGGCGTGGGCCTCGAGGCGAACGAGGTGGGCGCCGGGCTCGTCGGTGTAGGCGGCGGCAGTCTGGGCGGCGAGCACCTGATCGACCGTCGCAGCCGGTGTCCGGTCCGAGAGCCGGCGGCCGACTCGCAGCATCTTCCGGTAGAGCAACTCGACGGCCGGCGAGGCCGCCAGGTGCTGCTGCCAAGGCTCGGCCGGTGGGAACGCCCGCCGGCGCACCGAGTGGTCGGCGAGGTAGGCGGTAGGCGTCGTGAGGTCGCACCCGGGGAGGGCCCGCCAGGTCGCGATCGCGGCGCCCGGGTCCACCTCCGGGGGGATCGCGATCACAGCCAGGACGTCGGGGTGGCGACGGTCCTCTACCTCGAGCCAGGCGCGGGGCTCTGGTGGCGGCTCGATCACCGGGACGGCGGTGATCACGGCGCCCAGGTGCTCGACCACGGCCGGCCCACCGTCGCCGAGGAGGGCCGAGGGCAGCAGGAGGTGGTCGATCCCGTGGCGGGAGAACGACGAGACGAGGCCCGGCTCCCAGGCACCGGCGGGCATGAGGCCCCCTGGGGCGATCCCGAGGGCCTCGAGTGCCTCGACCTCCCGGCGTAGCTGAAGGTCGCGGGACGGCTCCGGCAGCATCACGAAGTGAGGTGTGGTGAACCCGCGGCGCACCCACTCGACGCTCTCGCCCGACAGTGGGGACAGCGCCTCGGGCACGATCGAGCCGAGTCCGGTGAGGGCACCCACCCCCACATGGACGGCCACGGGCACGCCGGGATTGGCCTCGAGCGCCGCCGCCAGTCGGGTGAGAAGCTCGGCCGCCTCTTCGAGCTCGGCCTCAGAGGCGAACGGCGTCGAGTCCACCACAAAGAGCAGCGTCACGTGCATGACGCCGACGCTACCCCGCCGGCTCAGCCGGCGATCGCCTCGAAGGTGGCCGCAAGTCCGTCGAGGTGGGCGAGGTCGAGCCACTGGAGGTAGAAGAGGTCCACCCCGATCCCTGCCAGCGCAGCCAGACTCTCGCGGACCGCTTCGGCCGGTCCCACCGGGATTCCGTGGCCGCGCAGCCTCGCCGCCCACGTCTCCGGGTCGAGGCCCCGCGAGACGGCCCCCTGCTCGAGCACGCGCCGGTATTCCGCCTCGGTGCGACCGGTGACGACCTGTCCCATCACCGACACGGTGATGGAGTCGGGCTCCCTCCCTGCCTCGCGGGCGGCAGCGCGCAGCACGTCGAGCTTGGGACCGATCACCTCGGGCGTGTCGATGAAGTGGTTGTACTCGTCGGCATACCGGGCGGCGAGAGCGGGGGTGCGGCGGGGACCGGTCCCTCCGACCACGATCCGGATGCCGGTCGGCTTCGGCCCCACCTCGGCCTCGAGTCGATAGTGAGCCCCGCTGAAACCGGCCGGGTCCGGGCCGAAGGCCGCCTGGAGGTAGCCGAGGGCCTCTTCGAGGCGATCGAAGCGCTCCGCCCAGTCGGGGAACGGGATCCCGAATGCCTCGTGCTCCAGGTCCATCCACCCGGTCCCGACGCCCAGGTCGAGGCGCCCCCCGGACATCTGGTCGAGGGTGGCGGCTGACTTGGCGATGACGGCCGGGTGCCGGAAGGTGATGGGGCTGACGAGCACACAGAGCCGGATCCGCTCGGTCTCGCGCGCCAGGCCGCCGAGCGTGACGAAGGCATCGGTGGCCTCAGGACGGGGGTCGCGGCCGGAGTAGTAGTGGTCCGACCGGGCAAAGGACACCATCCCAGCCTGCTCGGCCCACCGGGCGGCGGCTAGCAGGTCCTCGTAGGTGCCTCCCAGTTGGGGCTCGGTCATCAGGGCGAAGTCCATGAGACGAGGGTACCCGCTGCCGTTGTGGCCCCCTACCTCCCGGTCAGCCGCGGAAAGCCTCGACCGCCGTCTTGGCCGTCTCTACGGACAGCGCCCCAACCTGCAGGTAGACCCGTTCGACTCCCTGCCCCTGCAGCCGGTCGACGCCCTCGGCGAGGCGGGACGGCGGCCCGAGTGGGATGCCGAGCTTCTCGAAGCGGGAGACGAGATCGTCTGGCCCGGCATTCCGCCGGGCAGCCACCTCTGCGAGGTTCGATCGGAACTCGCTGTCGGTCCGGCCGGCCAGCGCCGGGAAGGCGACCGAGATACGCAGGCCGTCGGGATCCCTCCCGGCTGTCTCGGCCGCACGGCGGGCCGCCTCGACCTTCTCGGACACCGAGCCGTGCTCGGACGGGAAGACGTTGTACTCGTCGGCGAAGTGGCCGGCCAGCTCGGGGGTCCGCCGAGCCCCGCTGCCTCCCACGACGAGCTCGAGGCCAGTGGGGAGCGGGCGCGGTCCGAACGCCTCCAACCGGTAGTACCGCCCCTCGTACGCAGTCGGCTCCGGAACGAGGGCGGCCCGGAGGTACCCGAGGGCATCCTCGAGGCGGTCGAACCGCTCGTCCCAGCCGGGGAGGTCGAGGCCGAACCGGCGATGCTCCGATTCCATCCAGCCCGTTCCCACCCCGAGCGCGAACCGGCCCCCGGACATCTCGTCGAGCGTCACCGCCACCTTGAGCATCACCGCCGGGTGCCGGAAGGTGACGGGGGAGACGAGGGTGACCAGCCGGATGCGCTCGGTCTCACGAGCGATCCCGCCCAGCAGGGTGAGCTGGTCGTAGGCCGGCTCGTCGGTGTCGCCGAGCAGGTAGTGGTCGGCGACGGCGAATGCGGCGAGCCCTTCGTCCTCGGCCCAGCGGGCGAGCTCCAGCGAGGCCGGGTAGCCCCAGAGCGTCTGCACCCCGTACTCGATCACCATCCGCGTGCGCGCCAGGAGGGGAGCTCGGGGCGCTCCTTCCCCAGCGTGGTGTCGGCGCCGTGACCCGGGAACACGATCGTCGGGTCGGGTAGGACGAAGAGACGGCGCTCGAGCGAGTCCATGATCTGGCCGAAGTCCGAGTACTCCCAGCGGGTTGCCCCCGGCCCTCCCGGGAAGAGCGTGTCGCCCGACATCAGCCAGGGTTCCACCACGAAGCAAACCGAACCGGGGGTGTGGCCCGGGGTGTGGACCACGTGGACGAGGACGTCACCGACCTCGATCTCCTGGTCGTCGGTGAGCGGGAGGTCGGGGGTGCGACCGGCGATCTCGGTGTCGGACCGATGCATCCGGAACGGAACTCCGAGGGCGTGTTTGACGTCGTCCACTGCCTGCAGATGGTCGAAGTGCCCGTGGGTGGTGAGGATCGCCTGTACGTCGTACCCCTCGGTCTCGGCCAGGATTCGGGGCGCCTCGGCGGCGGCGTCGACGACCACCGCCTTGCGGGTGCGCTCGCAGGTGAGCACGAAGGCGTTGTTGTCGTACTCGCCCACCGAGAGCTTCACGAGCCGGCCATTGCCCGCCCGGTGCTCCCACCTCACGTCACGACCTGGTGGCGGGTTCCGACCAGTCGGCGGGCGTGGGCGGCAAAGGAGAACGACGGGTCGAGCAGCGAGTGGATGGCGTACCCGTTGAGGGCGGCCAGCATCGCCTCGGACCGAACGCCTGCCTCGGCGTCGTCGAGGCTTGGGTCATCTCGCCGGATGGCGGAGGCGAAGCGACCGACCCGCTCCTGGTGGTGGCGGAGCACCCGCGCCCCGATCCCGCGGTCGGTGAGCCCGCCGGCGACGGCGACGGTCAGGTACAGGCGGGCGATCGGCTCGCGGTCCTCCACCACTTGGATGTAGGCGTCGACCAGATCGGCCACCGTCTCCGAGCCCGTGTGGTCCGGATCGGGGTCGACGGCGGCGATCGCCTCGGCGATCACCGACAGCACCACCTGCTCCTTCGAGTCGAAGAGGTTGTAGAAGCTGCCGGCGCGGATGCCGGCCGCGTCGCAGATGGCCTTCACGGTCACTCCGTCGAGACCCCGCTCGGCGAGCAGCCGGCGGGTGGCGGCCAGGATGCGATCGCGGGTTTCGCGCCCGGCTCGGTTGCGCATCGGGGAACCGTACCAGTGAGCGCCACCTCGCCCCATGTGCGAGGTGGCAGCCTTCCCCATTCATTGAGCAACGGCGGCGGTGTAGCCCACGCATCTGCTCAATGAACGGACGACGGGGCATGCCTTGACCTCGGCGACGCCGGGACATAGCCTCCCACCACGCGCTCATCTCGAGCGGTGGAGGGACAGGCCCTGCGAAACCGCGGCAACCGGCCGGACGGCACGGTGCCAACGCCTGATCGATGAGTCGCCGAGGCGGGACGTCCTCCCGTCCGCGGCGCTCGCGAGCGCGACGGACGCCGAGGACGAGGACGGACCGAAGTGACCGACGACGACAGCGCCTGTAGCTATCTGGACGCCGCTCGAACGCGGGTGGTCGTCTTCGACGGGGGGGCGGGGACCACGTTCCAGCGGGCGGGACTGGATGCCGACGACTACGGCGGCCCGGATCTCGAGGGGTGTCACGAACTGCTCAACGTGACCCGTCCCGACGTGGTGCGCGCCCTGCACGATTCGTTCCTCGAGGTGGGCTGCGACGTGGTCGAGACCAACACGTTCGGGGCCTTCGGCGTGCCACTCGGCGAGTACGGGATCGCCGATCGAGCCTACGAGCTCGCCCGGGCCGGCGCCGAGCTGGCGGTCGAGGTTGCCCGGGATCACACGACCCGGGACCGGCCCCGGTGGGTGGCCGGCTCGATCGGCCCGGGGACCAAGTTCCCCTCGCTCGGCCAGATCCGGTACGCCCCGCTGCGCGACCTCTACGAGGTCGAGGCCCGGGGTTTGCTGGATGGCGGCGTCGACCTGCTCCTCGTCGAGACCCAGTTCGACCTCCTCGGTCTGAAGGCGGCCGTGAACGGTTGCCGTGCCGCCATGCGGGCCGCCGGGAGGACCGTGCCGATCCAGGCCCAGGTGACCATCGAGCTCACCGGCCGGATGCTGCCCGGCACCGAGATCGGGGCCGCCTTGGCCTCGATCGAGCCGCTCGGCGTCGACGTGGTCGGGATCAACTGCGCCACCGGCCCCTCCGAGATGTGGGAGCACGTCCGCCAGCTCTCCCGGAGCTCTCGCCGCCCGATCGCGGTGATCCCGAACGCCGGGCTCCCCCGGGTGGTGGACGGCGAGATGGCCTACGACCTCACGCCGACCGAGCTCGCCGACCACCACGAACGGTTCGTCACCGAGCTCGGGGTGTCGGTGATCGGCGGGTGCTGCGGGACCACCCCGGAGCACCTGAGGGCCGTCGTCGAGCGGTGCCGCGACCTCGAACCGGCCGAGCGGATGCCGGTCCACGAACCGGGAGCGTCGTCGACCTACTCGTTCGTGCCGTTCCGCCAGGACACCTCCTTCTTGATCGTCGGGGAGCGGACCAACGCCAACGGCTCGAAGGCCTTCCGGGATGCGATGCTCGCCGAGGACTGGGACGCCTGCGTGCGCATCGGGACCGATCAGGTGCGGGAGTCGGCCCACCTCGTCGACCTCTGCGTCGACTATGTCGGGCGCGACGGGGTGGCCGACATGGACGAGCTGGCCAAGCGGTTCGCCACCCAGGTGGTGGCGCCGGTCGTTCTCGACTCGACCGAGCCCGAGGTGATGCAGGCGGGTCTCGAGTGGATCGGCGGCCGGTCGGTGCTCAACTCGGCCAACCTCGAGGATGGTGACGGCCCCGGGAGCCGAGCGGACCGGGTGTTCTCCTTGGCCCGCGAGCACGGCGCCGGCGTCATCTGCCTGCTCATCGATGAGCGGGGTCAGGCCCGGGACGTCGAGTGGAAGATGGAGGTGGCCCACCGGATCGCCCGCCTCGCCGTGGACCGCCACGGGCTTGAGCCAGGTGACCTGCTGTTCGACCCCCTCACCTTCCCGGTGTCGACCGGCGGCGAGGATCTGCGCGGCGACGCCGTCCACACGTTGGAGGCGATTCGTCGGATCAAGGACGAACTGCCCGGGGTGTTCACCGTGCTCGGCGTCTCCAACGTGTCGTTCGGGTTGAAGCCGGCGGTCCGCCACGTGCTCACCTCGATGTTCCTGCACGAGGCGGTGGACGCCGGGCTCGACGCCGCCATCGTCCATGCCGGCCGCATCGTCCCGCTCGCCGGGATCGAACCGGAGGTCCGGCAGGTGTGCCTCGACCTGATCCACGACCGGCGCCGACCCGGCTACGACCCGCTCACTCGCCTGCTGGAGATGTTCGAGGGGGTCGAGTCGACCCGGAGGGTGAAGGAGGATCGCACGGGCTGGCCGGTGGATCGGCGCCTCGTGCAGCGGATCATCGAGGGGGACCGGGACGGGCTCGCCACCGACCTCGACGAGGCGCTCACGTCGAGGACCGCGCTGGAGATCGTCAACGACGTCCTGCTGGAGGGGATGAAGGTGGTTGGCGAGCGGTTCGCCTCTGGGGAGATGCAGCTGCCCTTCGTGCTGCAGTCCGCCGAGACCATGAAGGCCGCAGTGGCCCACCTCGAGCCCCACATGGAGCGCTCGGGGGCGGGCGGTCGCGGCCGGGTGGTGCTCGCCACGGTGCGGGGCGACGTCCACGACATTGGCAAGAACCTGGTCGACATCATCCTCACGAACAACGGATACGAGGTCCACAACCTCGGGATCAAGGTGGGAATCGGCGAGATGCTCGACCGGGCTTCGGAGGTCGGCGCCGATGCCATCGGGATGTCGGGTCTGCTCGTCAAATCGACGCTCATCATGCGCGAGAACCTCGAGGAGATCGAGCGACGGGGCATGGAGCACATTCCGGTGCTGCTGGGTGGGGCCGCCCTCACCCGCAGCTACGTGGAGCGCGACCTCCGCGAGCGCTATGCCGGCCGGCTCTTCTACGGCAAGGATGCCTTCGAGGGGCTGCGGGTGATGGACCGCCTCGTCGAGATGGCCCGCACCGGGGAGGAAGACCCGGACTTTGGCCGCATCCCCTCGGGGAGGTCGCTCGAGGAGCGCCGGGCGGGGCGGGTGACCTCGTCGCCGGCGGGGCTTCGCCGCTCGCCCGACGTGGCGGCCGACAACCCGCTGCTCCCCCCGCCGTTCTGGGGACCGAGGGTCGTGCGGGGGATCTCGATCGACGAGGTCGCCGGGTATCTGAACGAGACCGCCCTCTTTCGCAACCAGTGGCAGTACCGGCCGGTGGAGGGCGAGTCGGACGCCGGGTTCAAGGAGCGGGTCCGCTCCGAGCTGCGGGAGCGGCTGGCGGCGGCCAAGGCCGATCACCTGCTCGTGCCGCAGATCGTCTACGGCTACTTCCCGGCCAACGGCGACGGCAACGACCTGGTGATCTGGGAGGACCCCGACCGGCGCCGCGAGCGGATGCGGTTCACCTTCCCCCGCCAGTCGGAGCCGCCCTACCTGTGCATCGCCGACTTCTTCCGGCCGATCGAGTCGGGCGAGACGGACGTGGCGGCGTTCCACGTGGTGACGATGGGCGACCGGGTCTCCCAGGCCACCGCCGGTCACTTCGCCGATGATCGATACATCGACTACCTCCACACCCACGGCCTCGGCGTCGAAATGGCCGAGGCGCTCGCCGAGTACTGGCACCGGCGGATCCGGGAGGAGTGGGGCTTCGCCGCCGAGGACGGCCCCACCCTCCACGGGCTCTTCCGTCAGCAGTACCGGGGTGGTCGCTACTCGTGGGGGTACCCGGCCTGCCCCGACCTCGAGGACAACGCCAAGGTGGCCGAGCTGCTCGGGGCCGACCGGATCGGCGTCGTCTGCTCCGAGGAGACCTCGTGGCAGTACCACCCCGAGCAGACCACGTCGGCCATCATCTGCCATCACCCGCAGGCCAAGTACTTCGTGGCGAGGTGACCGTGCTGAGCGCAACCGACGGATTCACGGCCGTGGCCGAGATCAACCCTCCCGAGCTCCCGAGCATGACCCATCTCATGCTGGAGGGAGCCTGGCGGCACGTGTTGGTGACCGACAACACGTTCGGGAAGATCCGGGTGTCGCCGTACGCCTTCGCCGCCCGCATCACCCACGACGTGCCGACCGTGCGGCCCACGGTGGTGGTGTCGACCCGCGATCGCAACATCCTGGCGATCGAGTCCGAGGTCCGGGGGGCGCTCGGGAACGGGGTGAAGTCCTTCCTCGTGGTGGTCGGCGACACCGTGCCCCAGGTCGACCACCTGGCCCACCACCACGAGATCGTGGAGCACCTGCGGGAGCTGGAGGACCGGATCGCCACCGACTTCGAGGTCGGGATGCCCACCCGCTTCCGCCGGTGGCAGTTCGAGCAGCGGGTCGGCCTCGGTGCCCAGTTCTTCGTGGCGGGCCCCATCACCGACCCGGCGACGGTCGGCCCGAGCGTGGAACGTCTGGGGTTGCGGGCCGGTGATCCGCCCGTCTACCTCATGGTCCTCCCGCCGTTCAGCCTCCGCTGGGTCGAACGAGCGGAGGAGTTCGGGACCGTGGCGGCCACCCCCGACTTCAAGCGACGGCTGGCCGGGCTGGAGGGTGACACCCGGGGCTTCGCCTGGGAGGAGACCGAGCGGATCGCCGAGGAGGCTCGGGCCGCCGGCTTCGCCGGTGTGGTGCTCACGGGTACCCGGTTCGAGACGGTGGTGGACGAGGGCGCCGAGTGGCGCCGGCGGATGCTGGCACGTCTGGCGGTCGGGTAGTTCGCCGCTTTCTTGAGCAAGCGCTCCAAACTAGAGTGTTCGGTCAAGAAGTCTCCGGCGAAGGGATGCTCATGGGCCACTACCGGTCGAACCTGCGGGATCTCGAGTTCAACCTGTTCGAGGTCCACCGGATCCAGGAGTACCTGGGGACGGGCGCCTACGCCGAGATCGATCTCGAGACCGCCCGGGACGTCCTGCGGGAGATCGAGCGCCTGGCCTCCTCGGAGTGGGCAGACTCGTTCGTGGTCGCCGACCGCACCCCGCTCGTGCTCGAGGATGGCGAGATCCGGCTCCCCGAGGAGCTGAAGCACAGCTTGGCGGTGTTCCGGGAGAACGGCTGGGACCGGGTGGGACTGCCAACCGAGATGGGTGGGATGCCCGTGCCGCCCAGCCTGTTCTGGTCCGGCCAGGAGATGCTGCTCGGCGCCAACCCGACCGCCGTCTTCTACGCGGGGGGCCCGCTCTTCGCACGCATCCTGTGGGAGGAGGGCAACCACGAGCAGAAGGAGATCGCCCGTCTCATGGTCGAGAAGGGCTGGGGCGCAACGATGGTCCTCACCGAGCCGGATGCCGGTTCCGACGTCGGGGCGGGGACCACCAGGGCGGTGCAGGTCGAGGGTGACGTCTACCACCTGGAGGGTGTGAAGCGCTTCATCACCTCCGGTGAGCACGACGCCACCGACAACATCATCCACCTCGTCCTGGCCAGGCCGGAGGGGGCGGCGCCGGGAACGAAGGGGCTGTCGCTGTTCGTGGTTCCCAAATACCTGTTCGATGCCGAGGGCAACCTGGGTGAGCGCAACGGCGTGGTCGCCACCAACGTCGAGAAGAAGATGGGCCTCAAGGGGTCGTCCACCTGCGAGCTCACGTTCGGGATGGACCGCCCGGCCGTCGGCTACCTCGTGGGAAGCCGGCACGACGGGATCCGCCAGATGTTCAGGGTGATCGAGGCTGCCCGGATGACGATCGGCACGAAGTCGGCCTCCACGCTCTCCACCGGCTATCTCAACGCCCTCGAGTACGCCCAGCAGCGGGTGCAGGGGCCGGACATGACCCGGATGACCGACAAGACGGCCCCCCGGACCGAGATCATTCGCCATCCCGACGTCCGCCGGATGCTCATGCTCCAGAAGGCCTACGCCGAGGGCATGCGGGCCCTGTGGACGTTTGCCGCCTGGTGTCAGGACCAGGCCGTCCTCCATCCCGAGGAC
>JAWOJB010000049.1:0-4266 GCA_046484325.1 Acidimicrobiia bacterium
CCCCCAGCCTGCGGCTGGGGGACAAACCACGAGTGCGCTATGCGCTGTGCGCGATGCGCTGTCGCTTTGTCCCCCACGAAGTGGGGGAAGGGGCCCCCGCGGCGTCAGCCGCGGGGTAGGGGGACCTACTCCCGGCCCCAGCCTCCGGCCGGGGGACAAACGAAGAGGCTTTGTCCCCCACGAAGTGGGGAAAGGTGCAAAGGAGCGGTTCGGACTTTGTCCCCCACGAAGTGGGGGAAGGGGCCCCCGCGGCGCCAGCCGCGGGGTAGGGGGAACCACGAGTCCACCGCACCGCGATTCACCCTCGCCGGACGCCTCTTCTACCCTCCCGGCCTCCGCCGAGAAAGGACGCAGACGATGACCGCCCAGGTCGGCTCCCCCGCCCCCGACTTCGCCCTCGTCGACCAGGCCCGCAACGAGGTCACCCTGGCAGAGCTCCGCGGCAAGAAGAGCCTGATCGTCTTCATCCCCTCCCCGTTCACGGGGATCTGCGACGCCGAGGCCTGTGCGTTGCGCGACAACCTGTCGTCGCTGCGTGATCTCGACGCCAACGTGGTCGTGATCACCGCCCATGCCCGGCCGACCAACAAGAAGTGGGCGGAAGAGGAGGGCTTCGGGTTCCCGGTGCTGTCGGACTTCTGGCCGCACGGTGCGGTGGCGAGTGCCTACGGCGCCTTCAACGAGGCATTGGGGGTGCCAAACCGCGTGACCTATGTGCTCGATGCCGATGGTGTCGTGCGTGAGATCATCGCCACCGACTCGCTCGGCACCGCCCGCGAGTTCGCCGCCTACACCGAGGCGCTCACCGCCCTCGGTTGAGCACCCCTAGGGCTTGTCGGTCGGCCGATCCGGGGAGGCCTCGGACGTGTGCTCCGGGGAGGCCTCGGACGTGTGCTCCGGCAAAGCCTCGGACGGGTGCTCCGGAGAGGCCTCGCTCTTGCCCTCCTCGATGCCCTTGCGGAACTCCTTGGCCGACGAGCCGAGGGAGCGGGCGAGCTCGGGCAGCTTCTTGGCGCCGAACAGGAGCAGCACCACCACCAGGATGATGAGCAGCTCTTGGCCTCTCAGACCGAACATGCGGCCTCCTTCCGGGTAGACAGTGTACCCGCCCGGCCGAGTTCGGCCCGGTGGATCAGCTCAAGGCCAGGTAGTCGATGGTCCGCTGCATGCGTTCGCGAACCACGAACCGGGTGCGAGGGTCACGCCGCTCCACGTCGTACATGGCGAAAGTCCCGTACTTCTCGGTGACGAGCACGCCCCGGTCGGCACGAGAGGTCTGGAAGTCGACGACGAACTTCCGCACGTCACCCTCGCCGAGCGACGGATGGTCGCCGGGCTGGTGGGCGACCTCTCGGATGAAGGTCCTGACGCCCCCCTTCTCGGCGGTGTACGACCCCGGCGCCAACTGGCTGACCCGATACCCGAACATCCCGAGGATGCCGGTGAAGAGCTGGCCGGCGGTGACGGCGTCGGGATCGATGCCCTGAGCCCGGAGCCCCAGCTCCACCGCCTTCGGCAGTCGGACGTCCTCGGAGAGCGGAGGGAGCTCGTCTTCCCGGGTGCTCGCCACCGTCTCGGGCACCGCCGCCCCCTCGGGGTCGAAGCCGGCCTCGAGGGGATCGGGGGCGAAGGCGGAGAGGTTGAGGATCTGGGTGATCTCACTCCGGGGGGGGAGCCTGCCCGGCTCCACGAGAGAGGCGCGGCCGATCTCCCGCTCGCCGTCCCGGCCGGCGAGCACCACCACGTGGTTGACCTGGCTCATCGGCAAGGTGTGCTGCTTCTCGCGCACGTACTCGACGGCCTCGGAGACGAGGAACTCGGACAGCACGTCGTCGTCTTCGGCCGAGATCGGCACGTCGAAGGTGACCTGGACCTCGTCCCCTCGCACGTGCATCGACCTGACTGGCGGTCGCAGGCGGGCGAGGTCCTCGGCCTTCTCGGCCGCCGTGTCGGCCGGAGCCGCCTGTTCACGGGCCTGCTTGCTGCGCCGGAGCCAGAAGTTGAGGGCGAGGAGAAGGAGCGCCACAACGATCAACGGGATGCCGAGTTCCACGAACGGCCCTTTCTCGGTGGGACGGGCAGCAGTCTATGCGGGAGGTCGGACGGCCGGGCAGGGTCAGGAGACCCGTCGCACCGCCACGACCCGTTCGCGGCGAACCCGGCGCCGCTCCCGCTCGGAGAGCCCACCCCAGATCCCGAACTTCTCGCCATTGTCGATGGCGTAGTCGAGGCACCTGCCCCGCACCTCACAGGCCTTGCAGATCGCCTTGGCCCGCCGGGTGGATGCCCCCCGCTCGGGGAAGAAGAGGTCCGCATCCGCACCCCGGCAGTTGGCGTAGTCCTGCCACGACAGCTCGTCGACCGCCAGCGCCTCGATCAGAGTTCGGTGCATGCTGGGCTCCCCCCACGACACTCGTGTAATTACAAGTCTGTGATCTTGCCAGGCGGCGCGAGCGCCGTCAAGACCGGGGTCCGGCTACGGGAATCGATTCGGATCGTGCTGTAATGCGGCCTCAGGCGATCACGAGGTAGGAGTTGGCAGTCACAGCGTCCCCCACCACCGGCCGGCGCCTCCCCTGGCCGGTCGAATTCTACCGGTCGGCGGTCGGCAAGAAGTGGGTGATGGCGGTCACGGGGATCCTCCTGCTCGGGTTCGTGCTGGCCCACATGGTCGGCAACCTCAAGGTCCACATGGGCTTCATCCCCGAGGACGGGGCCTATGAGGTCGACCTCTACGGCGAGGCGCTGCGCGCCCTCTTCTACCCGATCGTGCCCCACCATGCCGCGCTCTGGGCGATGCGGATCGGCCTCATCGCCGCCTTCGCCCTCCACATCCACGCCGCCGCCGCGCTGACCATCACGAACCGGAAAGCCCGCGACGTCGGATACCAGGGCCCCCGTCAGTACCTGGCCGCCAACTACGCATCCCGGACGATGCGCTTCAGCGGGATCATCGTCCTCGTCTACCTCGGCTTCCACCTCGCCGACTTCACCTGGGGCATCCAGCCGATGGCCCCCGCCGGGTGGGAGTACGGGGCGATCTACGACAACTTCATCGCAAGCTTCACCCGGGTGCCGGTGGCGGCCTTCTACATCGTCGCCAACCTGCTGCTGGGCGTCCACATCTTCCACGGGGCCTGGTCGATGTTCCAGAGCCTGGGATGGAACAACCCCCGCTTCAACACCTGGCGGCGTTGGTTCGCCCAGGCGTTCGCGGCGGTGATCGTGATCGGCAACGTGAGCTTCCCGGTGGCCGTGCTCACCGGCGTGATCAGTTGAGGGAGATGGAGATGACGACGACGGCCACCCGCACCCTCGACTCCAAGATCCCCGCCGGACCGCTCGAGGACAAGTGGGCCAACCACATCGCCGCGATCCGCCTGGTCAACCCCAACAACCGCCGGAAGTTCAAGGTGCTCGTCGTGGGCAGCGGGCTGGCCGGGGCCTCGGCGGCGGCGACCCTCGGCGAGCTGGGATACAACGTCGAGGTCTTCACCTACCACGACAGCCCCCGGCGGGCCCACTCGATCGCCGCCCAGGGCGGGATCAACGCCGCCAAGAACTACCGGAACGACGGCGACAGCATCCACCGGCTGTTCTACGACACGATCAAGGGCGGCGACTACCGGGCCCGGGAGGCCAACGTCTACCGCCTCGCCCAGGTGTCGGTGGACATCATCGACCAGGCCACCGCCCAGGGCGTCCCCTTCGCCCGGGAGTACGGGGGCCTGCTCGACAACCGCAGCTTCGGTGGCGCCCAGGTGGCCCGCACGTTCTATGCCCGGGGCCAGACCGGCCAGCAGCTGCTGCTCGGGGCCTACCAGCAGATGATGCGCCAGGTGCACTTGGGCACGGTGACGCTCCATCCCAAGACCGAGATGCTCGACGTCGTCGTGAAGGACGGGCGGGCGGTGGGGATCGTCACCCGGGACCTGGTCACCGGCGAGATCCGCTCGTGGTCGGGCCATGCGGTGGTGCTGGCCACCGGCGGCTACATGAACGTGTACTACCTGGCGACGATGGCCAAGCAGAGCAACGCCACCGCCATCTGGCGCGCCCACCGGCGGGGCGCGCTCATCGCCAACCCCTGCTACACCCAGATCCACCCGACCTGCATCCCCCAGTCCGACGAGTTCCAGTCGAAGCTCACCCTCATGTCGGAGTCGCTCCGCAACGACGGCCGGATCTGGGTGCCGAAGAAGGCGGAGGACCGGCTGCGGAACCCGAATGAGATCCCGGAGACCGACCGCGATTATTACCTCGAGC
>JAWOJB010000050.1:0-2817 GCA_046484325.1 Acidimicrobiia bacterium
GGCTCCTACCGGGCCGCCATCCGCCGCCATCTCGGGCATGCCACCCACGTCTTGGACCGGTTCCATGTCGCCCGCTGGTTCTGTGCCGGGATGATCGAAGTCCGCCGGTCGATGCAACGCATCGGCCCACCCGGATCCCGACCCGCCTTCGAACCCGAGATCTTCCGTTCCCGCTACCTCCAGCTCACCCGCTTCGACCACCTCACCGATGACCAGGCCGCCCGCCTCGGGCAGGTGCTGGCCGGCCGACCCCGACTGGAGGCCGCTTGGCGAATGCTGCAACACCTCTACGGCATCCACCTCGCCACCGGCGACGACGAAGCCAACCAGGCGCTCGGAGCGTTCCTCGACGTCTACACCGACCACCCGCTCCCCGAGTTCGACCGGCTCGTCGAAACACTCCTCGAATGGGGCGACGAGATCTTCGCCTCCCATGACACCGGCCGGGTCACCAACGGCCGAATCGAAGGATCCAACAACAAGATCGGTGTCCGTGGCCATGTGAAAGTCCTCGCTGGTGGCCAGGAAAGGTCCTCGCGGTGGCGGGGTAGATCCACCAGGTAGCCGCTCCGGGCGGTGAACGTGACCGACGCCAAGTCAGGTCCGCTCGCTCACCCGGAGGGCTGCCGTCAATGTTGACAGCGAGGAAGACGATGGATGTTGTTGCCGCGTACAAGAACGTGGGGACGTATCGGGGTGCCGCCGAGATCTGCGGTGTGGATCCCAAGACCGTGAAGCGCAAGGTGCAGGCGCACGAGGCGGGCCAGCTCGACGAGGAGCGCGTGGCCCGGGCGAGCGTGCCGAAGAACACCGACGTGGCCCGCGATCTGGTCGCTCAGCGAGTCGAGAAGACGAAGGCGAAGATCACCGCCAAGCGGCTCCTGCCCGAAGCACGTGCGGTCGGCTATGTCGGGTCGGCGAGGAACTTCCGGCGCCTGGTCGCTGCCGAGAAGCGGAAGTGGCGGGCCAAGCACGCCCGTCAGCGCCGCCCGGCGGTGTGGACCCCGGGCGACACCCTGGTCATCGACTGGGGCACGCTGCCAGGCACGGGAATCCACGTGTTCTGTGCCGTGTTGGCATGGTCGAGGTTCCGTTTCGTCCGCTACGCCCGTGACGAGACCGCCGCGACCACGTTCAGCCTGCTGGCTGAGTGCTTCGAAGCCCTCGGCGGGGTGCCGGCCAAGGTGCTGGCCGACCGGATGGGCTGTCTGAAGGCCGGCACCGTGGCGGGGGTGGTGATCCCGACACCGGACTATGTGCGCTTTGCCACCCACTACGGGTTCTCACCGGACTTCTGTGTGGCGGGCGACCCGGAGTCCAAGGGGATCGTCGAGCACCTGGTCGGCTACGCCAAACGCGACATCCCCACACCGGATGCCGACGCTGATCTGGCCGCCTGGAACAACGCCGCCGCCGACTGGTGCGCCGAACGCAACGGCGTCGAGCACTCCGAGACCTGCGCGGCCCCCGATGACCGGTTGGCCGTCGAGGTCGACCTGTTGCGGCCGCTGCCGACGGCCCGGCCCCGGATCGGTCGGGCCGAGCTCCGCAAGGTCGACAAGCTCGCCACGATCCGGGTCGCGTCGGTCCGTTACTCGGTCCCCTCGACCCTGGTCGGCACCCGGGTCGAGGCGGTCACCTACGACGGGGTTGTGCGGATCTATCGCGTCGAGGGCGGCGAGCTCGTCGCCACCCACGACCAGCTCGCGCCCGGTGAGTCCTCGATCCTCGACGAGCACTACCCGACCCCACGCAAGCCGCCCTCGCGTGGGCCTCGGGCCCGCACCGAAACCGAACGCGCCTTCCTCGCCCTCGGCGAGTCAGCGGACGCGTTCATCCGGGCCGGCGCGGCGGCGGGGATGACGATGCTGCCCAAAGAGATCGAGATCATCGTTGCTGAACTCTTGCCCGCCCACGGCGACCAAGCCGTGACCCGAGCACTCCAACGGGCGGTTCGCTTCAGCCGGTTCCGGGCCGATGATGTGCGCTCGATCCTGGCCATCGGGCCCGCCGCCCCCGAACCCGCCGCCCCCGGTGAACGTGTCGTGGTCGATCTCCCCATCGCCGCCCAGCGCCGCCTGGATGCCTTCAAGGATCTCGCATGACCCCACCCACCCCAGCCGCCAAGCTGCCCGCTGATCTCGAGGCCGGGCTCAAGCGGCTCAAGCTCGCCGCCATCCGCCGAGCCGCCCCCGAGATCCTGCTCACCGCCAAGACTCAGCGCTGGAAGCCCGAAGAGACCCTCCGGGTCCTGGTCGACCTCGAGATCACAGCCCGTGACCAATCCAACTGTCGGAACCGCATGAACGCCGCCCGGTTCCCCGTACAAAAGACCCTCGAGGAGTTCAACGTCGACGAGTCCTCGATCCCCAGGGCAACCCATGACTACCTCGTCACGCTCGACTGGATCGACCGGGCGGACAACCTCTGCCTGGTCGGGCCCGCCGGCACCGGCAAAACCCACTACCTCATCGCCTTGGGACGTGCCGCTGTCGAAGCCGGACATCGAGTCCGCTACTTCACCGCCGCCGAGCTCGTCGAGCACCTCTGGCGGGCCACCGCCGACAACACCGTCGGAAAGACCATCGAGACACTACGCCGGAACCAGCTGCTCATCATCGACGAGATCGGCTTCGCCCCCCTTGACCACACCGGCTGCCAGCTCCTGTTCCGCCTCGTCGCCGCCGCCTACGAGAAGCGCTCCCTCGCCATCGGATCGCACTCACCGTTCGAGAACTGGGGACGGTTCCTGCCCGACCAGCCCACCGCCGTGGCACTGCTCGACCGGCTCTGTCACCACGCCCACATCATCACCAC
>JAWOJB010000053.1:0-11161 GCA_046484325.1 Acidimicrobiia bacterium
ACGGCGGATCCTCCCCCAGGAGACGGTCACGTGCCCGGTGTGCGGGTCCGCCAACCCTGCGAACAACCGCCACTGCGAGGAGTGCGGCGCCCGGCTGTCGCAGGCCACCATGCCCGTGGCCCCCCGGCCGGCCGTCACCTCGACCGCCGGGACACGGGCGGTCATGGCGATCAGCGGGATCCTGTTCGGCGTCGTGGTGATCGCCTTGCTCTTCAACCTCTTCGCCGGAGACGAGGGCGAGGTACCCGACGCCGGCGAGACGACCACGACGGCGACGACCGAGCCCACCCCGGCACCCCAGACGGTGTTGCGGGTCGACTGCGTCCCGCCGGGGCTCGGCGGGAGCTTTGCCTGCGAGAACCTGATCAACGAGCGAGAGGGCGAGTGGCAGCTCAAGTGGACGGACCTTGGGCCGGGTGAGACCGCCACCGTGACCCTCAACTTCGCCGAGCCGATCGTCATCCGGGCGATCGAGTGGGTCAACCTCCCAGACGGGGACCGCTTCCTCCGGAACTACCGGGCGAAGACGGTGTTCGCGACCACCGACGGCAACCCCGTGTCCATCCCGCTGGCGCTCGCGGACCAGCCCGGGTCGCAGGTCATCGAGTTCTCGAGCCTCCGGACCCTCCGCCTGGAGCTCGAGATCTCCGACGTCTACGAACCGCAGGTCACGGGTGGCGACGTGTTCACCGAACTGGCTGTGAACGGGATCAACGTCATCGGCTACCCGGCCCCGTCCGTGCGCGAGCCGGACGGCACCACCACGACGTCCGAGGGCGGTTAGCTCAGCCAGGTGCGACGGCGACCGGTAGCGCCCTCACACCTCTGAACACGAGACTGGGAACCCGATCCACCCGTTCCGTCGTGAGCTCCAGCCCGGCGACCCGGCGGGCCAGCGTTCCCAGCGCCACCTCGAGCTCGATCTTGGCGAGCGGGGCGCCGACGCAGAAGTGGATCCCGCCGCCGAAGCTGACGTGGGGGTTGTCGACCCGGCCCACGTCCAGCCGGTGGGGGATCTCGAACACCGACTCGTCGTGATTGGCCGAACCGAACAAGAGGCCGACCTTCGTGCCCCGCCGGAGCTCCACACCCTGCCAGTCGACGTCCTCCAGCACCCAACGCTCGAACATCTGGAGCGGGGTGTCGAACCGCAGGAGCTCGTCGGTGGCCGTGGCGAGGAGGCCCGGATCAACCCGCAGTCTGCGGTACTCGTCGGGATCCCGGGCGAGGGCGAGGACGGCGTTGCCGATCGCCTGAACTGTGGCCTCGTGGCCGGCGTTGAGGGTGAGAATGATCGTCGCAGCCAGTTCGTCGTCCGAGAGGTGATCGCCCTCGACCTCGGCCGCGATCAGCGCCGACGTGAGGTCGTCGACGGGGCTCGCCCGGTGCCGGTCGAGCAGCTCCCGGACGTACCCAACGAACTCGACCACTGCCGTCTCGGCCCGCAATCCCTCCTCGGCCGTGCAGGCCTCGTCGAACACCCGGACGATGGCGTGGGACCAATCGATGAGCTGGGGCTGATCCGCCCCCGGCACCCCGAGCAGCTCGGCGATCATCGTGAACGGGATCGGCGTGGCGTAGTCGGCGATCACCTCCATCGACCCCATCTCGAGCGCCCGCTCGACCAGACGGTCGGCCGTCTCTTGCATGCGTCGGCGGTAGCTCTCCGATGCCCGGCGGGTGAAGGCCCACTGGACGAGACGGCGGATTCGGGTGTGGCGGGGGGGCTCGAGATCGATGAAGGAGTCGCGCACGTACCTGGTCCAGTTCGGCAACTCGGGCGGGTAGATCCGCCCGTACACCTCGGCGTCGACCTCCTCGACGGGTACGGCGTGGCGGACATCACGGCCGAATCGCCGGTCCCTCAGGATGGCGGCCACGTCACCGTGCCGGGCGAAGAAGGTGAGGCCCCAGGTGTCGTCGTGGAACACCGGGCTCTCCGCCCGGAGCCGGGCGTACGTGGGGTAGGGGTCGTCGACGAACTCGGGGGCGTAGGCGTCGAAGGTCACGGCTCACGCCGCACGCTCTGTCCCCCACGAAGTGGGGGAAGGGGCCCCCGCAGCGCAGCTGCGGGGTAGGGGGGCCGCACTCCACCGACCGGACCCGTCCGCGCGGCTATGTCGCCTCGCCCTTGCGATAGCGCACCCCGTCGGCGGCGGGCATCCGCAGGCGTTGGCTGGCGGCCGACAGGACGACCAGCGTCACGACGTAGGGCGTGATGAAGATGAACTCGTTGGGGATCCGCCCGACGAACATGAACACCGCCAGTGCGGCGATCGCGACCGCCCCCTGCCAGGCGGCGGGCCGCACCTTCCCGGCGATGGCAGACCGGCCCGCCAGCAGCACCATGCCGATCGACACCACCAGGAACAGCGACAGCACCGCCTCGGGGTCTCGGAGCCTGAGGGCGTCGGCGAAACCGAACAGGGTCGCACCGCCGAGAGCGCCGAACGGGTTGTAGTTGCCGAACAGCATGGTGGCGAGGCCGATGAAGCCCCGACCGCCCGTCTGACCCTCCCGGTAGATGTTGGCCTGGACGAGGACCAGGAAGACGCCGCCCAGGCCGGCCAGGCCGCCCGAGATGACGACGGCGTAGTACTTCATCCGGTACACCGGCACCCCCAGCGATTCCGCCGCCCACGGGTTCTCACCACAGGATCGGAGCCGCAGTCCCCAGGCGGTGCGCCACAGCAGGAACCAGGTCAGTGGCACCAGGGCAAGGCCGATCAGGGTGAGCCACGAGATCCTGCCCGTCAGTCCCTTCCCGAGGGCGGCGATGTCGGAGAGGAGGAACCACCCGGTGCGCTCGAGCCAGCCGAACAAGTCGGGGGTCTCCCATCCGAAGAGCGTGCCACCGGCGAGGAACGGGATGTCCACGGTCGGAATGCCCGGGACGGTCGGGGACTGGGTGGCGCCTCCTCCGGAGCCCGCCTCGTAGGTGACGACCGACAGGAAGCGCATCACGCCGGCGGCCAGGATGTTGATGGCGACACCGGAGACGATGTGGTCGACGTTGAAGGTGACCGTCGCTACCGCGTGGAGCAGACCGAAGATGGCTCCCCCCGCGATCCCGATCAGCACCCCTCGCCACGGCCCGAACTGCCAGGCTCCCCACGCCGAGAACCAGGTCCCGGCGATCATCATCCCCTCCAGGCCGATGTTCACGATGCCCGACCGCTCCGAGTAGAGCCCGCCGAGGGCCGCCATCAGGATCGGCATGGCCAGGCGCAGCGTGGCCCCGAACGTCCCGCTCGAGGACAGTTCGGTGATCCCGGTGATCTGCTCGACCAGGCTCACGATGGCGAACCCCACCAGGAAGTAGATCAGCGCCCGCTGCCAGCGGGTCAGGCGGCGCGGCTCCTGCTCGGTGGGACGCTCGGCCACAGCCGTCATGCCGCCGCCTCCTCGATGGGGGTGGTCCCGGCGGTGGCGCGGGCCGCCGCCTGCACGGCCTGGCGCTGGACGATCCGGTTGACCACCTCATAGGCGACGACCACGGCCAGCACCACCACTCCCTGGATGATCACGACGATCTCCTTGGGGATGCCACGCAGATCGAGGATCTGGCTGGAACGCTCCAGGAACCCGAAGAGGAGCGCACCGAACACCATCCCCACCGGATGGTTGCGGCCGACCAGGGCGACCGCGATGCCGGCGAACCCGAGCCCGGTCGGGAACGTAGAGGTGTAGCGGTACGAGAACCCCAGGAGGGGGGACATCCCGACGAGGCCCGCGATCGCGCCCGAGATGAGCATCGCCCGGACGATCATCTTGCCCGAATCGACCCCGGCCATCCGGGCGGCGATCGGGTTGAGGCCGGAAGCCCGCAGCTCGAAGCCGAATCGGGTTCGCCAGACCAGCAGGTAGTAGAAGAGCCCGACGAAGGCGGCGATCACCAGGAATCCCTGGGCCTCGGAACCCCCGGGGATGTCGAGGCCGAGGAACTCGAGCACCGGGTTGAGCGAGGGGATCCAGCCGGTGGTGGGGATCTCGGGGGTCTTGATGTTCAGGTCGCCCTCGACCCGCTCACGGAAGAACCCGGTGAGCAGCCACGACGACAACCCGATGGCCGTGAAGTTGAGCATGATCGTCGCGATCACCTCGGAGACCCCCCGACGGACCCGCAGGACGCCGGCGATCCCGGCCCACGCCGAGCCGACGATCATGGCGGTCAGCAGGATGAACAGGACGTGCAGCGGTGGGAAGATGGAGAACTGGGACCCGACCCAGGCCGCCACCACCGAGGCCAACAGGTACTGGCCCTCGACGCCGATGTTGAACAACCCCATCTTGAACCCGACCGCCACCGCCACCGCCGACACGTACAGAGGAACGGCCCGGTTGAGGATCGACACGATGGAGGCCGGGGTGCGGGCGAAGGCGAGCATCTCGCCAATCACCACGGCGGGACTGATGCCGACGGCCAGCAGGAACAGGGCGGCCACCCCGACGGCGAACAGGATCGCGGCGAGGGGGGCGAGCAGCGAGATGAGGAACCTCTGCAGCTTCACGCCACGGCCTCCCCTCGCGCGCCTGTCATGTACGAGCCCAGTTCCTCGGCGCTCACCGTGGATGGATCGAGCTCGGCTACGAGCCGGCCGCGCAGGATGACGAAGAGCCGGTCGGAGAGGCCCAACAACTCCTCGAGGTCGGCGGAGATCAGCAGCACCGCCAGTCCCACCTCCCGGGCCTCCTTCATCTGCTCCCAGATGGCGGCCTGCGCCCCGACGACGATGCCGCGGGTGGGCTGAGAGGCGACCAGGACCCTGGGGTCGGTGAGCATCTCCCGGCCCACCGCCAGCTTCTGCTGGTTGCCTCCCGACAGCGCAAGCGCCGGCACGTCGGGTCCCGGCGTGCGGACGTCGAACGCCCGGATGACCTCCTCGGTGCGCGCGACCGCCGCCTTCCGGTCGATCCACATCCCCCTGCTGAATGGGGGCTGGCTCTGGTGCCCCAACATCACGTTTTCCCACAGCGGGGCCGACAGGATCAATCCCTGGCTGGTCCGATCCTCGGGGATGAGACCGACTCCCGCCTCGCGAACCCGAAGCGTGGTCCATTCGGTCGCGTCGTGCTCGGCAACGCGGATCCGCCCGGACGCAGGTGCCCTCAGGCCCATGATCGTCTCGACAAGCGGGGTCTGGCCATTGCCCTCCACCCCGGCGATCCCGACCACCTCGCCGCCGTGGACCCGGAACGAGATGTCGCTCAGCACGGCCCGGCCGTGCTCACCCACGACCGACACCCCCTCGAGCTCCAACTCGACCCGGTCGGTGACCGTGGATGGCCCGGTCTCGGGCGTGGGCAGCTCGCTCCCCACCATGAGCTCGGCCAGCTTGCGGGCGTCCACCTCGGTCGGGAGGACCGTGTCCACCGTGCGACCACCCCGGATCACGGTGATCTCGTCGGCCACCGCCAGCACCTCATCGAGCTTGTGGGAGATGAACATGATCGTCACGCCCTCGCGGGTGAGCTCCCGCATGCTCCCGAACAGCTCTTCGACCTCCTGTGGCACCAGCACGGCGGTCGGCTCGTCGAGGATGAGGATGCGGGCACCCCGGTAGAGCACCTTGAGGATCTCCACGCGCTGGCGCTCGCCCACGGTGAGCGACTCGACCAGGGCGTCGGGATCGACGTCGAGCCCATACGTGTCGCCCAACTCGAGGATTCGCTGCTTGGCGGAGGCGAAGTCGATCTGGATCCCCCGGCGCGGCTCGGAACCAAGCACCATGTTCTCGAGCACGGTGAGCTGTCCGGCGAGCATGAAGTGCTGATGGACCATCCCGATGCCGGCGTCGATGGCGTCCTTGGGCGACCGGAAGTGGACCTCGCGGCCCTCGACCGAGACCCGGCCCTCGTCCGGGGACTGCATGCCGTACAGGATCTTCATGAGAGTCGATTTGCCGGCACCGTTCTCGCCGACGATGGCGTGGATGGTCGCCGGCATCACTCGCAGCGTCACGTCCTGGTTGGCGATCACCCCGGGAAACCGCTTGGTGATCCCGACCAGCTCGACCGAGGGCGCTGCCGGCGGCAACCCCTGATGCACCTGTTCCTCCACCCCTCCTCCTCGACCCGGGGACGAGCGACGGGCCCGAGGCTACTGCCTCGGGCCCGTCGCCTGCGCTACGTGGGCGCCATTCACGCCCGTCGGCTCACGGAGCCGTTGGCACCGTCACATCGCCGGCGATGATGGCCGCCTTGAGCTCCTCCGCTGCGGCGATCACGTCTGCCGCGATGAAGTCACCCGACGTCGAGTAGCCGACCCCGTCACGGGCCAGGTCGAACACCTGCACCCCGCCGACGCTGCCGGTCTCGAGGTAGGTCTTGATCGTCTCGTACACCGAGACGTTGACCCGCTTCAGCATCGACGTGAGGATCACGCCCTGCAGGTCCTCGCCCACCGCCAGGTACTGATCGGAGTCGACCCCGATCGCCCAGATGTTGGGATTGCCCGCCTTGCGGGCGGCGGCCTCCTGGAAGAGACCGTTACCGGAACCACCGGCGGCGTGGTACACGACGTCGGCTCCGCCGTCGTAGAGGGCGGCAGCCGCCTCACGGCCCTTGGCGGGGTCGCCGAAGCCGCTGAAGTCGGGGAACTGGGTCAGGTACCGGCTCGACACCTGGACATCCGGATCACACTGCTGCGCACCGAAGATGAACCCGGCCTCGAACTTCTTGATGAGGTCGATCTCGACCCCACCGATGAAGCCCAACTGGCCCGTCTCACTCGTGAGGGCGGCGATGCACCCGACCAGGGCTGAGCCCTGCTCCTCGGCGAAGACGAGCGACGCCACGTTCGGCAGGTCGACCACCGAGTCGACGATGCCGTAGGAGCTGTCCGGGAAGTTGGGGGCCACCGCGGTCACGCCGTCGGCGAAGGCGAAGCCGATGGCGAAGATCAGGTTGGCGCCCTGCTCCGACAGCAGCTGCAGGTTCTCCTGCCGGTTCTCGCCGCCCTCGTCGGGCTCGAGCTCCTGGGCCTGGATGCCGAAGTCGGCGACGGCCTGGTCGAGGCCGGCGGCGGCCGAGTCGTTGAACGACAGGTCGCCTCGTCCGCCGATGTCGTAGGCGAGGCCGACGAGGACGTCGGCTCCGGATACGGGCTCGGTCGTCGTGGTCTCACCCTCGGTCGTGGTGGTCTCCTCGCCGGCCGTCGTGGTCGCCTCGGCGGCGGTGGTGGTGGTTGCCTCGGTCGTGGTCGTCGTCGTGTCGTCGCCGCCGGTCAGGGCGACGATGCCCACGATGATGGCGATGGCGGCGATCACGCCGCCGACGATCCACCAGGTACGAGCGTTGCCGCCACCGGCCGGTGCGCCCGAATCACTGGGTCCGCTGGTCATCGATTCCTCCTTGAACGCGGTCGGGAGCCACGGCGCGACGCGGTGGTCCTCCCGGGGTTCCAACCATGCTAACGATCGATCATGACGGCCCGGCCGATCCGGCCACAATGGCCAGATGGCCTTGATCGACCCGCGAGTCTCGGGCCCCCCGGCGGGATGGGGCGTGACCGTCGATGCCGGGGCCATCCGGGGCCTGGCCGGGGCGTGGGTGCATCGGGATCTCGATGAGCCCCGGTACGACTACCCCGGGATGCCGCCGGCGGGAGCGTCGGGCTGGCTGGACTTCTGTGTGCTGGCCGTGGCGGTGTGCGGGTGCCTGTGGGCCCCGGAGGGCTCGGAGATGTGGGCCACCTACCACGAGGGGGCCTGGCTGGACGACGCCCCCGGGTTGTTCTCCTGCATCACGCGACAGGGGTGGGAACCGCGGCGGTACGCCGAACTCGACGACACCTCGGGCCGGGCGATGTTCGCCGGTCGGGGCGTGCTGCAGTTCGTCCCCGATCGGGTCAAGCGCCTGCGGGAGGTGGGTGGCGCCCTCGAGGGCCGGTGGGCGGGCTCGGCGGCGTCGCTCGTCGAGGACGCCGGCTGGGACGGCAGGCGGATCGTCGAGCTGCTGGTGGGCACGATCCCCGGCTTCGACGATCACGCCGTAACCCCGGTCGGCACGGTCCGCTTCGACAAGCTCGCCCATCTCGCCACCGCGATGATGGCGGCCCGTTCGGACCGCCCGATCGGCGGCATCGGGGACTTCCCGGTGTTCGCCGACTACATGGTTCCCCGCACGCTCCGACACCTCGGGGTGCTCGTCTACGAGAGCGGCCTCGGCGAGGCGGTGGACCAGCGGATGCTCATCCCGTCGGGGTCGACCTGGGAGGTGGCCATCAGGTGGGCGACGATCCGGGCCGGTGAGCTGATCCGGGAGGCGCTCGCCGCCAGGGGTCGGCATCTCTCGACGCCCCGGCTCGACTACGCCCTGTGGTCCGACGCGGTCCTCGGCCCCGAGGCAGGTGCCATGGGTGAGCACCACCGCACCCCGGGCCTGGCGTACTGAACTTTCACGGATAGGGTCCTCTTTCACCTCCCCCCGTTCACGCTCGACGGGTACCGTCGACCGGGAGAGATCGCGGAGAGAGTGGAGGAGGTTTCCATGCGTTCCAGACGAACGCTTCTCATCGGCGTGATCGCCGCCCTGGTGCTGGCGTTGGCAGCCCCTGCGGCCGCCAGGCCCGGCTCGCTCCCGGGCCCGGCCGACCCGGGCGTCACCCTGGCCGGCAGTCCCGACCCGGGCGTCGCCCTCTGGCTGACGATCCTGCACAACAACGACGGCGAGTCGAAGCTCATCAACCGGGGTGTCGGACTCGAGGACTTCGGCGGCGCGGCGCGGTTCAAGACGGTCACCGACAACCTCAAGCGGCAGGCGGTCACCGGAATTCCGCCCACGCCCGGGGCCAAGCGAGCCGTCATCATGGTCTCATCGGGTGACAACTTCCTGGCCGGGCCCGAGTTCAATGTGAGCCTCGAGACCGGCGTGCCGTTCTACGACACCATCGCCCTGGACCTGATCGGCTACGACGCAATAGCCATCGGCAACCACGACTTCGATTTCAACCCCGACGTGCTCGCCGACTTCATCGAGGGGTTCACGTTCACGAGGCCGCCGTATCTGAGCTCCAACCTCGACTACTCGGGTGAGCCCCGCCTCCAGGCGCTGTTCGACCGTGGACGGATCGCCCGGAGCACGGTGGTCACGGTCCGGGGCGAGCGGATCGGCATCATCGGCGCCACCACCGAGGCGTTGCCGTTCATCTCCAGCCCTCGCAACGTCAAGGTCGGCGACGTCGCCACGGCCGTGAACGGCGAGGTGGTGAAGCTGCAACGAAGTGGCGTGAACAAGATCATCCTCATCAGCCACCTCCAGTCGGTCCAGGAGGATCTCGCCCTTGCCGGAGAGCTCACCGGCGTGGACGTGATGGTGGCCGGCGGGGGCGACGAGGTGCTCGCCAACCCCGGCGACCTTCTCGTACCCGGCGACGCGATCCAAGGGAGCTATCCGCTGACGGCCGTCGACAAACTCGGAACCGAGATCCCGGTTGTCACCACCGCCGGCAACTACTCCTACGTGGGAAAGCTGGTGGTGGGGTTCGACCGCAGGGGCGACGTGGTGCGGGTCCACGGCTCGAGCGGCCCGGTCCGGGTGGCCGGGGGCACCTGCAACGACACGCTGCCGTGTGACGACGCGGTCATGCCCGATCCCAAGATGCAGTCGATGGTGGTGGATCCCCTCATCGCAGCCCTCGAGGAGCTGGCCACGAACGTGATCGCCGTCAGCGCGGTCGACCTCGACGGGCGCCGGACGAGCGTTCGCGGGATGGAGACGAACGAGGGCAACCTCATCGCCGACTCGCTGCTGTGGCAGGCCACCCAGCTCGCGGCGAGCTTCGGGGTGCAGGCACCCGACGTGGCACTCCAGAACGGGGGTGGCATCCGCAACGACAACATCATCCCGGCCGGCAACCTCACGGAGCTCGACACCTTCGCGATGGTGCCCTTCGCCAACTTCCTGAGCGTGGTCGAGGGCATCCCTCGCGCCCAGTTCAAGGAGCTCCTGGAGAACGCCTACTCCCGCGTGGAGTTCGGGGACGGGCGGTTCGCCCAGATCGCCGGGTTCCGGGTGACCTACGACGCGAGCGGCGTTGCCCAGATCGTGGATGCGGACGGGAACGTGACCACAGCCGGGACCCGGGTGCGCGAGGTGGTGCTCGACGACGGCACCGCCATCGTGACGGGAGGGGCGGTGGTGGCGGGTGATCCGATCACCATTGCCACCATCGACTTCCTCGCCAAGGGCGGCGACCAGTACCCGTACCGGGGGGCGGCGTTCACGACGCTGGGTGTCACCTACCAGCAGGCGTTGGCCAACTACCTGAAGGACGGGTTGGGCGGTGTCGTTTCGGCAACCGACTACCCGGAGGGCGGCGAGGGGCGGATCACCCGCCTCGACTGACCACCCTCGTGCCGACATCGAGAGACCCCCGCCGATCGGCGGGGGTCTCTCTCGTGAACCGTGGGCCGCTGAACACGATCTTCGTGTTCCCCAGCCCTGGGTTGGTCTTGGCTCAGCCGTCGGAGCCGGCCATCTCCACCGGGGGGACGTCGGGGGTCTCGGAGGCTTCGACCGCCTCCATCGTGAGCTCGCCGTTCTCCTCGTCGAGGCCGACGACGATCGTCGTCCCGGTCTTGAAGTCGCCGAGCAGCACCTTCTCGGACAGCGGGTCCTCGAGCATCCGCTGGATCGCCCGCCGCAGCGGACGGGCCCCCAGCTCGGGGTCGTAGCCCTTGGTGCCGAGGTACGCCTTGGCGTCATCGGTGAGGACCAGGTCGAGCCCGGCCGCCATGAGCTGCTGGCGCACCCTCACGAGCATGAGATCCACGATCAACTTGACCTCGTCGAGGGTCAGCTCGTGGAACACGATGATCTCGTCGATCCGGTTGAGGAACTCGGGGCGGAAGTACCGCTTGAGCTCCTCCATCACCTTCTCGCGCATCTTGTCGTAGGTGGCCTGGTCGTCGTCGGCCTGGAAGCCGATCGACTTCTTGCGGAGGTCGCGGGTACCCAGGTTGGAGGTCATGATGATGACCGTGTTCTTGAAGTCGACCATGCGACCCTGGGCGTCGGTGAGCCGGCCCTCCTCCAGGATCTGGAGCAGCGTGTTGAACACGTCCGGGTGGGCCTTCTCGATCTCGTCGAAGAGCACGACGGAGAACGGCTTGCGGCGCACCGCCTCGGTGAGCTGGCCGCCCTCGTCGTAGCCGACATA
>JAWOJB010000013.1:0-16063 GCA_046484325.1 Acidimicrobiia bacterium
CACCACGGCCGGGTCTGCGACGAGGTACCCCACCCGGGCACCGGCCAGAGCACAGGCCTTGGAGAGGGTCCGCGTCACGACCAGTCGTGGCCGCCCGGGCAGCAGGTCCAGCGCCCTCGGACGTCGGGAGAACTCGGTGTAGGCCTCGTCGACGACGACCATGCCGGGCGCTGCGTCGTAGACCGCCGCCACCGTGTCGGCGTCCAGCGCGGTACCGGGCCGGTTGTTCGGTGAGCACAGGAAGACGACGTCCGGCTGCACCGCCGCGACCGAGGCCGCTCCGAGGTCTGCGTCGAGGGCGAAGTCCTCGCCGCGGGGGACAGCGATCCAGCGCGTGGAGGTCCCGATCGAGATCAGCCGGTGCATGGAGTACGAGGGCTCGAACCCCAAGGCCGAGCGGCCCACACCACCGAAGGCCTGCAGCAGCTGCTGGAGCACCTCGTTCGACCCGTTCGCGGGCCAGACGTGGGACGCCGTCAACCCCCGGCCCAGGTAGTCGGCCAGATCCTCACGCAGCGCGGTCGCGTCGCGGTCCGGGTAGCGATTGAGGGTGGGCCCCACCGCGGCCATGGCCGCCGCCAGGTCGGCCACCAGGCATGCCGCCCCGGACCTGGCGGCATCGCGGGCGTACCGCGAGAACGAGCCCTCGAACGAGATCACCGATCCGAACGGTCCAAACCCGAGGTCGAAGACCACCGGGCCGTGGCCGGGGATCATGTCACGGGGGACGGCGTCCAGCACCTCGATCCACGAGAACAGCCGGCGAGCCGGGATGTACTCGCCGAACGGGACCGGATGCCGCTTGCGGTACTCGCCGACGATGGACCCGGTCTGGTCGAACACGATGTTGGCGTTGACCCAGTGCGCGTCGTCGAGGGGGCGATCCGTCCCTGCGAGCAGGACCGCGCCGAGTCGGGCGACCTCGGCCGCCAGCTCCGCGCGGACCTCGGCGGAGTTGATCGGGTCGGCATTGAAGCCCCCCATCGAGCCTTCCGGCCACACGACCAGGTCGAGGCCCCCGGGAGCGAGCTGGCGGGTGAGTCTCACATGGTTCTGATAGGTCCGGTACCGCTCGTCCGGGCAGCGGGTACCGGGACAGGGGGTATTCCCCTGGACGATGGCCACCCGGACCTCGCGCCCATCGGCGCGCGACGGCACGGCGGCACCGACCACGACCAGCGCAACGAAGATGCCGGCCATGATGGCCGTCAGGCGCGCCACGGCCCCACGGATCGGGGGGGCGGTGACCACGAGGGCGAGCGCTGCGGCCAATCCGGCGATCACCACCGACCATCCGGACGTACCGATCCACTGGGCAGCCCCCCTCACCGCCGCGTACTCCCCCAAGGGGTAGCCGGCCATCCCCCACGGGAAGCCGCCGATCGGGAAGCGCTCACGGGCGAGTTCCATGAGTGCCCATCCACCCGTGGCGGCGGCCCACCATCGCCCGGCGCTCCAGCCGCGGGCGCCGAACAGCAGCCGGGCGTACACCGCCGGGTAGGCGGCCTGCACGACGAGCAACGGGAGGAAGGCGATCACTCCCAGCTCCCCCAGCCAGGGGAACAGGAAGCCGAACGAAATCAACCCGTAGGTCCAGCCCGCCGCCCAGGCCGCGGATGGCCGGCTCGCCCATCGGATCGAGACGAGGAACAGGATCAGGGCCGGCACGATGAATCCACCGATGCCGTAGGGAGGGAAGGCGAGGATGGACAGCACGGCCCCGGCCACCGCCGCCAGGAGGGATCGCACCCGAGGATTGTATGGGCAGCCCGACCCGGGGGTAGCGTCGCACCCCATGACGCCGTTCGTGCTCCGGATCCGGTCGTGATCCACCCTCCCTCCGCTCGGGCGCGGTCCGAAGAGGACCTGGAGGTCGCCCTCGCCGCCGCCCGCCAGGGCGGCACCGTCGTGCGAGAGGCGTTCGGCCGGCCCGTCGCCCCGGACTTCAAGGGCGACGTGAACCCGGTCACCGATGCCGATCGGGCTGCGGAGGAGGCCATCCTCGAGGTCCTGCACCGTGAGCGACCCGGCGACGGCGTGCTGGCCGAGGAGGGTGGCGAGGGCCACCCGACCTCCGAGCGCATCTGGATCGTGGATCCGCTCGACGGAACCGTGAACTTCGTCCACGGGATCCCGCAGGTGGCGGTATCCGTCGCCCTCTGGGAGCGGGGGGTTCCGCTGGTGGGAGTGGTGCTGGATCCGCTCAGGAACGAGGAGTTCACGGCGATCGCCGGCCTAGGTGCCTCGCTCGACGGGAGGCGCGTCGAGGTGAGCGGCGAGACGCGGTTGGATCACAGCCTCATCGTCACCGGATTCCCCTACGACCGCAGGGAGCGGGCGGCGGGCTATGCCACCACCCTCGGGGCGGTGCTGGCCGCCTGCCAGGGGGTCCGCCGGCTCGGCTCGGCGGCACTCGACCTCGCCTGGGTGGCGGCCGGGCGCCTCGACGGGTACTGGGAGTACGGCCTCAAGCCCTGGGACGCCGCCGCAGGGCTCCTGCTCGTGACCGAGGCCGGGGGCATCGCCACCGATGTCGGTGGGGCCGACTACCTGCTCGACGCGGTCGGGGTGGTCGCCGCCACGCCGGGGGTCCATCGCGCCCTCCTCACCGTCGTGGCGGCCAACCTCCCCGATCACCTCCGTTGACCTCGATCCTCCTGACCCCCGACATCCTCGTGACCCCCGCCGGGGCCGCCGCCCACGGGGTGTTGATCGAGGCCGGCCGGATCGCCGCCGTCGGCCCGCCGGACGCGCTGTGCATCCGCGCCGGGATGGAACGGAGGCTCGCCGGGGTTCTCGTTCCCGCACCGGCCGATGCCCATCTCCACCCGGTGGCACTGGCCGCCGCCTCGATGCACGTGGACCTCCGGGCGGCTCGCAGCCTCGGCGAGGTGCTGGCGGCCATCGCCAACCGGGCTGGGGAGGCTCCGCAGTCCACGGCGGTCGCCGCCATCGGACTGGACGACGAGCGACTGGCGGAGGGCCGCATGCCGCTGCGCTCCGACCTGGACTCGGCCGCGCCGGGGCGGGCGATCCTGGTCCACCGGGTGTGCGGCCATGTCGCCTCGGCCTCCACCGCAGCGCTCGACCTCGCCGGGATCGGCCCCGCCACGCCCGATCCGCCGGGAGGGTCGATCGCCCGTGGCTCCGATGGCCCCAACGGCATCCTCCGGGAGACGGCAGTCGAGATCGTGGCGTCGGCGCTGGCTGCCCGCCTCCCGGCGCCGGGGCCCGCCGAGATCCTGGCCGCCCTCCGAGACCTCCTCGGGCGGGGGATCACCCTCGTGACCGGGATGGTCTCGACAGGGGTGGGAGGCTGGTGCGGGGGGAGCGACGAGCTCACGCCGTTGCTCGAGGTGGCCGGCGACCTGCCCATCGACGTCGACGTGCTCGTCATGACCCCGGATCCGGACGACCTCCGGAGAGCGGCCGCCCGCATCGCCGCCGCCGGGGGCCGGCTCCGGTTCCTCGGCTGGAAGGGGTTCGCCGACGGGAGCCTGGGAGCCCGGACCGCCCTTCTGCGGGAGCCCTACTCCGACGCGCCCGGGGTGAGGGGAACCGACCGGCTCGACCCCCGAACCCCGGCGCTCGCCTTGGCCGCGCTGGAGTCGGGCGGAAGCGTGGCGGTCCACGCGATCGGGGACGCCGCCGCCGGGCGGGTGCTCGACTTGTTCGAGACCCTCGCCGTCGGCGGGGTCGCCGGAACCCGGCTCCGGCTCGAGCACGCCTCGGTCCTCTCCGAGCACGACATCACCCGGATCGGTCGACTCGGGGCGATCGCATCGGTCCAACCCGCCTTCCTGGCCTCCGACTCGATCTGGCTGGCCCGCCGGCTCGGTCCTGGACGGCTGGCGTCCGCCTACCCCTTCCGCCTGCTGGCCGACGCCGGGATCCCGATGGCAGGTGGGTCCGACGCCCCGGTGGAGATCCCCGACCCCTGGTCCGGGATGAGGGCGGCCCGGACCCGCCACGGCCTGGACGGCCGGCCGGGGCTGTCGCCCGGCGAGGCGCTGTCGCTCTTCCTGGACGGGCCCCGGCTGGCCGCAGGCCGGAGCCCGGCCCTCGCCCCAGGGAGCCCCGCCGACCTTGTGCTCCTCGACAGGGACCCGATCGAGGGGGACCAGGCCACGATCGCCGTGCGAGGAGTCTGGAAGGACGGGGAGCGGGTGGTGTGAGACGGGCCGAGGCCGACCTCATCCGCGGAGCCAGGCGAACACCAGCGCACCGCCGACGATCACCGCTCCGATCAGGTAGGTGACACGGTAGGCGTAGATGTGGCGCACGGTCCGCTGCTCACACCAGGTCGAATCGTTCGCTGTGGATGCTCGAAAGCGGGACCCCCCGGTCGAGCAGGGCCTCCTGGACGGCGTCCATCATGGCGGGGGGGCCGCACACGAGGAACTCCCGCCTGATCCGCTCGCGCGGCAGGTTGCGTCCCAGCACCTCGGGGGTGATGAACCCGGACTCGCCATCCCAATCCGCCGGTGGGTCCTCGATCACCGCGACGACCCGGAGGTTGAGACGCTCGGCGAGGGCGGCGAGATCCTCCCGATACGCCATGTCCTCCCAGGTGGTGTCGGCGTAGATCAGGAGGACCGGCCGCACGTCGTCACGGTCGGCCATGGTTCGGAGGAAGCTCAGCATCGGCGTGACGCCGATCCCGCCTGCGATCAGGACGTAACCCGCCGCCGGGATCAGATCGATGGAGAACGCTCCATGGGGCCCGTCCAGGTAGGCGGTGGTACCGACCGGCGCGTGCGCGAGATCCCGGGTGAAGTCGCCGAGTGCCTTGATGCCGAACTCGAGACGATCGGTCTCCTCCGCGCTGGAGGAGAACGAGAACGGATGCTCATCGATCGTGAACGGGGACCTGCCCAGCTTGAGCCAGGCGAACTGGCCCGGCAGGAACCGGAGACCGGGCTGGTCGACGGGCTCGAGGACCAGCGTCAGGTTGTCGCCGCGCTCCTCTCGCACCTCGGCCACCCGGTACCGCTCCCGGCGCTGTATGACCGGCTTCACCAGGCGCAGATATACGAGCGACGAGAGCATCACGGCCCCGAACACCTTCCACATCGCCTGCTTCCAGGAGGTGTTGAGGTACTCCCCTGCCAGCGAGACGTGGGCATGGGCGGTGATCAGCGCCACGATGCCGAGGACGATGTGGGACAGCCTCCAGCGTTCGTAGTTCAGCCCCAACCGCCGCCGGCGCACGGAGAGGACCACGAGGGCTCCGAGGGCCACCACCGACAGAAGGCCGAGACGGCTGGCCCAGGAGCCGCCGAAGGGATCGAGGAGCCGCAGCAGATCCGGATCGAGGATCATCAGGATGGCCGGGTGAGCGAGGACCATGACCAGGGCCAGCATGGCGATCTGGCGGTGGTACTGCAGGATGAGGTCGATCCCGTAGGGCGCGGTGATCCTCTTGTACCGGGCGATCAGCACGAACTGCACCGCCACCTGGGTGAGGCCCACGAATCCGAGGGCGATCGAGAACTCGACCCAGAAGCCCCGCGCCGGTGGAGTTGGTGCGACCAGCATCACGAACAGGGGGGACAGGACCACCACCAGGTAGAGGACGATCCAGAAGATCCCGGTGATCACCCGCTGCACGTCGTGCCCTCCTGGCCGGCAAGGCTACCAACCGGGGCCTGACGACCCCTACGCTGGGCGCATGCTGTCGGACTACGGCTCGATCACCGCCGACTCGGTCCGCGCCGGCGCCGCCGATGCGCTCGCCCGCGCCGAGGAGATCGTCGCTCGCATCGTCCACCCCTCCGCGGACCGCACCTATGCGACCACCCTGGCGCCGCTCGACGAGGTCGCCGGGATCCTCGCCGAGGCGTTCGGCCCCACGTCGTTCATGGGCTACGTGCATCCCGACGCCGGGGTCCGGCAGTCGGGGCGCGAGGCCGAGGAGACGACCTCGAAGTGGCTGGTCGAGCTTGACTTCCGCGACGATCTCTTCGCCGCCGTGAAGGCCTTCGCCGAGACCGGGGAGGCAGGCGCGCTGAAGGGCGAGCGCCGGCGGTTGCTCGAGTTCACCCTCCGGGACCTGCGGAGGGCGGGCCACGAACTGGCACCGGACCGGCGGGCACGCCTCAAGGAGCTCAGCAACCGGCTGGTCGAGTTGGGTGTCGAGTTCGAGCGGAACATCGCCGAGCACGAGGACCACCTGCTCGTCACGCGCGAGGACCTCGACGGGCTCCCCGAGTCGTACGTCGCCACCCTCGAGCCGGGGGTGGAGACGGGGACCTATCGGGTCACCATGGCCTACCCGCACGTGATCCCCTTCATGGACAACGCCCGGCGGCGCGACCTCCGGGAGGAACTCAGCCGGAAGTTCAACAGCCGGGCGGTCGAGTCCAACCGGCCGATCCTGGAGGAGGCGATCCGGATCCGCCACGAGATCGCCACGATCTTCGGCCGCCCGTCCTGGGCCCACCACCGGCTCGAGGACCGCATGGCGAAGGAGCCCGGCGCGGTGGAGGCGTTCTACGCATCGCTCCGCCCGACGCTCACCGCCAGGGCGGCGGAGGAGATCACCGTGATGTCGAGGCTCCTCGAGGCCGACACCGGCGACCCCCTGCTCCAGTCCTACGACTGGCGCTACTACGACACCCGAAGACGGGTGACCGAGTACGGCGTGGACCCGCTCGAGGTGGCCGCGTACTTCCCGCTCGAGCAGGTGGTCGACGGCCTGTTCGAGATCACGGGCGAGGTGTTCGGCCTCACCTACCTCGAGGTCGACGCGCCGGCGTGGCACCCCGACGTGCGCACCTACGCCATTCACGATCGGCGCTCTGGCGAGCGCCTGGCCCACGTGCACATGGACCTGTTCCCACGGGAGGGGAAGTACAGCCACGCCGCCGCCTTCCCGCTGGTCCGGGGCCACCGACTCCCCGACGGGAGCTACCGGAGACCGGTTTCGGCGATCGTCGCCAACGCCACCAAACCCACCGCCGACCGACCGTCGCTGCTCCTCCACGACGAGGTGGAGATGCTGTTCCACGAGTTCGGCCACATCCTCCACCAGACCCTGACCCGGGCCGAGCTGGTGCGATTCTCCGGGACGAACACGGAGCGGGATTTCGTCGAGGCGCCGTCCCAGATCATGGAGCACTGGGTGTGGAGACCGGAGGTGCTGGCGCGTTTCGCCCGACACCACGAGACCGGCGAACCGATCCCACCCGGGCTCGTCGAGCGCCTCACCGCTGCCCGGCGCCTCAACATCGCCATCGCCACCCTTCGCCAGATGAGCTTCGGGGTTCTCGACCTGGCCCTCCACGGCGAGGAGGCCGAGCTCGACCTCGAGCGGGTGCTGATCGACGCGACCGCCGTGGCAATGCTGCCCCTCCACGAAGGAACGTTCTTCCCTGCCAGTTTCGGGCACCTCATGGGCGGGTACGACGCCGGGTACTACGGCTACCTGTGGTCCGAGGTCTACGGAGACGACATGTTCTCCCGCTTCGAGGAGGAGGGGGTCACCAGCCCTTCGGTGGGCGCCGAGTACCGGCGGATCATCCTCGAACGGGGCGGCACCGTGGACGGGGCCGATCTGCTGCGGGAGTTCCTCGGTCGCGAGCCCGACGACCGGGCGTTCCTCAGGCATCTGGGCATCGAGGGCTGACGACCCCGGCCCTTTACGGCCGATTTAGCCGGCGTCCGGCACGATTGGCGCCATCCAGACGAGGCCCAGGCTCCGTATGGTGCACGTCGGCGGGATCCCCGCCGGGAATGAACCGCCCGCCGGCATGGTTGAACGAGACAACCGCTTCCCCAACAAGGAGGCCGCCACCATGTCAGATATCCTCAAGGGCCGCTCCATCAAGGGCGTCACCCGACCTTCCAAGGAGTACAGCGGAGATCGCGTCTGCGCCAACAAGGACTGCGACACCAAGCTCAGCCGCTACAACCGGCGTGATCACTGCCACGCCCACGCCCCCGTCAAGTTCCCCCGGGTGCGCGGGCGCATCCTTCCGGAGGGCATCTGAAACCCTCCGGATCCCGGCTTCGCAGCCAGGCTCTCCCCTCCCCCTCAGCTGCGACGCCGACAGGGGCCCCGGTGCACATGCACCGGGGCCTCTGCAGTCTTCTCCCTCGCCCGTCGCTCACCTCGCATGACCTGACCCCACCCCCGGTGGGGTGGGAACGGCTATCCTCGCGACCATGAAGCCGGAACACCAACGGTCCGCCCTCAACCGACTCAAGACGGTGCGAGGCCACCTGGACGGGGTGATCGCCATGGTCGACGAGGAGCGGTACTGCCCGGAGATCATGAAGCAGGTCTCGGCCCTCCAGGCCTCGCTCGAGAGGGTGAACCGCATCCTGCTCCAGAACCACCTGGAGACCTGCGTCACCCACGCCGTGGCGGAGGGCCGGGCGGCCGAGATCGTCGACGAGTTGATGGAGACCATGAAGTACACGGCGGCGGTCACGGGACCGGCGCCCCGCGACCCGGAGGAGGTCCCATGACCCAGCTGATCCTGTCCGTACCCGACATCTCGTGCGGGCACTGCAAGTCGAGCATCGAAGGCGCCGTCGGCTCACTCACGGGCGTGACGACGGTCGAGGTGGCCATCGACGCCCGGACGGTCGCGTTGGCATATGACGAGGCCGTGGTCGACCTCGAGACCATCGTGGGAGCGATCGAGGAGCAGGGCTACGACGTCGCCCGCTGAGGACATGACCGACACCCGCGCCGCCGAACCGATCATCACCTTCGACGTCGAGGGGATGACCTGTGCGGCCTGCGCAGGCCGCATCGAGCGGGTGCTCTCGAAGCATGCAGGCGTCGAGCAGGCGGTGGTGAACTTCGCCGGGCATCAGGCCGTCGTCCGGGCCGACCCTGCCCTCGATCCCGAGGGTCTGAGAACCGCGGTCCGCCAGATCGGGTACGACCTCCACCTGGTCACGGAGGGCGAGGAGCGGCAGAGCGTGGCCGAGCGGTACTCCGACGAGGAGCGATCGCAGTGGCGACGGTTCTGGTTGTCGGCCGCCCTCACCCTGCCGATCGTGGCGCTGGCGATGTTCGGCCCGATGGACGCCCGCTGGAGCCAGGTCGTCCAGCTCGCCCTTGCGACGCCGGTGGTGTTCGTGCTGGGCGCACCGATCCACCGGGTCACGTTCCGCCAGCTCCGCTCGTTCGGGGTGTCGATGGACACCCTCATCACGATCGGCACCCTCGCCGCCTATGGCTACTCGGTATGGGCGATGCTCGCCGGGGAGCACGTGTTCTTCGAGACGGCGGCAGTCATCATCACCCTCATCATCCTCGGCCGCGCCCTCGAGGCGCGTGCCAAGGGGCGCGCCTCGACGGCGATCACTCGCCTGCTGGAGCTCGGCGCCAAGGAGGCGCGGGTCCTGCAGGACGGGGTCGAGGAGACGGTCGCGGTCGACCGTCTCCTCCCCGGCGACCTCATGCTGGTGCTCCCCGCCGAGAAGATCCCCACCGACGGCCTCATCGAAGAGGGTCACTCGTCCATCGACGAGTCGATGCTCACGGGCGAATCGCTCCCCGTGGACAAGCGGCCCGGCGACGAGGTGTTCGGGGCGACGGTCAACCAGCAGGGGCGGCTCATGGTGCGAGCAACCCGGGTGGGATCGGACACCGCCCTCTCCCAGATCGTGCGACTCGTCGAGCAGGCACAGGCGACCAAGGCCCCCATCCAGAAGCTGGCCGACCGGGTGGCGTCGGTGTTCGTACCGGTGGTGATCGTCGTCGCCCTCCTGACCCTCGGGGTGTGGCTTGCCCTCGGCAACGAGGTCACCGACGCCGTGCGCGCCTCGGTGGCGGTGCTCATCATCGCCTGTCCCTGTGCGCTCGGGCTGGCCACCCCGACGGCGATCATGGTCGGGAGTGGTCGGGGAGCGGAACTGGGGGTCCTCTTCAAGGGGGCGGAGATCTTCGAGCGGTCCCGGGCGGTCGACCTCGTTCTGTTCGACAAGACCGGCACCCTCACCACCGGGGTCATGGCGCTCACCGACGTGGAGACCGACGAGGACCCCGACCGGTTCCTGCGCCTGGTCGGCGCGGTCGAGGCCGCCTCCGGCCACCCGATCGGCCGAGCCGTGGCGCTCGGCGCCGAGGAGCGTGATCTCCGCCTGCCCGCCGTCTTCGACGTGGAGAGCCTGACCGGCCTGGGCGCGGAGGGGGTGGCCGACGGCGTGCTCGTCACCGTCGGCCGGCCTTCGCTGATGGCCGGCCGCGGCCTCCAGGCCGACCGCCGCTGGCTCGACGCGCTCGACCGACTCGAATCCGAGGGCAAGACGGCCTTCGCAGCCGGCTGGGACGGCCGGGTCCGGGGCGTGATCGCCGTCGCCGAGGCGGTCGCCTCGCTCCAGGCCCTGGGGGCGGAGACCGCCATGATCACCGGGGACAACCGGCGCACCGCCCAGGCCATCGCCGCCAAGGTCGGGATCGATTCGGTGATCGCCGAGGTCCTCCCCGGCGAGAAGTCGGGCGAGGTCGCCCGCCATCAGCAGGATGGCAGGCGGGTGGCGTTCGTCGGCGACGGGATCAACGACGCCCCGGCCCTGACCATGGCCGACCTCGGCATGGCGGTGGGCACCGGCACCGACGTGGCGATCGAGGCCGGCGACGTCGTGCTCATGAGCGGCAACCCGGCCCTGGTGCCGACCGCCATCGCCCTTGCCCGGCGGACCTTTCGCACGATCCGGCAGAACCTGTTCTGGGCATTCTTCTACAACACCGCCGCCATCCCGCTGGCCGCCCTCGGCTTGCTCGACCCGATGATCGCGGCCGGGGCGATGGCCTTCTCGTCGGTGTCGGTGGTGACGAACAGCCTGCGGCTCCGGCGTTTCCGGCCCTGATCCGCGGCCAGGCGCTCAACGGTCGCGCAGGAACCGCTCGATCTCCTCGACCAGCCTGATGCCCGAGTCGGGCGCCGGCCGGACGAGGTCGGGGTCGAGTTCCTGTTCCAACTCCTCCACGTAGCCGGAAAGCTCCTCCGAGTCGGCCACCGCCGCGTCCACCGTGGCCCGGAACTCGGCAGCCTCGATCCGCAGGACCGGGCACTCGATCGGGATGTCGAGGATCGCGAGCGCCTTCTCGACCAACGCCAGGGCACCCGGCGGGTAGGCCTGGCTGGAGAGGTAGTGGGGAACCGCCGCCCACAGCGAGAGCCCGGCGACACCCCGCTCGAGCAGGGTCTGGTTGAGGACGCCGATGATGCCGGTGGGGCCCTCGTAGCCGGATGCGAGGAGACCGTGGCGGGTCAGCACGGACGCCTGCTGCCCTGAGCCCACGAGCGGTACGGGGACGGTGTGGGGGACCTGGCCGATGAAGGCCCCCAAGCTCACGACCTCCTCCACGCCGAGAGCCTCGAACACGTCGACGAGGGCTGCACTGAACGTCTTCCAGCGGGCGTGCGGCTCTTCCCCGCGCACGATGACCAGCTCGCGTGACTCGCCCGGCACCGCCAGCAGCGAAACCCGGGTATCCGGCCAGACCACCTGGCGCTGCCCTCCCCCCACGATCTCCACCTGGGGCCGGCGGACCGTGAAGTCGTAGAACTCGTCGGGCTCGATCACCGCCACCGGATCCACGGCCAGCGTGTCGAGCAGATGGTCGATCGCCCCCGTCGACGACTCGCCGGCGTCGCCCCATCCTGCGAAGGCGACGACCGCGGCCCGGGCACGTGCCGGGGGCCGGTGGACCCAGCGAATGCGTTCGAGCTCGGGCACCCCTCCAGGCTACCCGGGTGGGCGGGGTTGGATCTGGCCGCCGCCTCGTCCCTCCCCACCGGCGAACCGGGCGGCGCCCTCGGCCGCCTCCGGAAGGACGCCGAGGCCGAGCCGCCGCTCGATCTCGAGCCCATCCGACGGTGGACGCCCGATCCCCTCGATCACGGCGAGCCGATCGGAGCGAAGCGTCTCCTGGGGGGCCTCCGCCAGCCGCTCGCCGAGCGCGCACGCGGCGTCGAGTGCCGACCCGTCGGGAACCACCGAGGTGACCAACCCGATCGCCAGGGCCTCCCGGGCGTCGACCGGCCGGCCCGTGAGGATCAGGTCCAGCGCCCGCCCTAGGCCGACGATCCGGGGCAGGCGCTGGGTGCCTCCATCGACGAGGGGTACGCCGAACCGTCGTTCGAAGCAGCCGAAGATGGCACCCTCGGCGACGACCCGCAGGTCGCACCACAATGCCATCTCGAGTCCACCGGCTACGCAGTGGCCCTCGACGGCGGCGATGGTGGGCTTCCGGACCATCATGCGGGTGAACCCCAGGAACCCATCGGGTCCGTCCACGAGGTCGAAGGCCTTGAGGTCGGCTCCGGCAGAGAAGGTTCCTCCGGCACCCCAGAGCACACCGACTGCGACATCGGGTTCGTCGTCGAACCGTCGCCAGGCCGATCCGAGGGACTCGGCGGTGGCACGGTCCACCGCGTTGCGACGCTCGGGGCGGTCGATGGTGATCACCGCCACCCGTCCCCGGCGCCGATACGTCACCGACATCCGCCTCCTCTCGCGATCGCCCGATGATCCCACGCCCACGGATCCGGTGGCTCGCCGGCGTAGGATCCCGTCATGATCTGGAGCCTCGCCTGTGGCTCACTCGGCGTCTTCGGTGTCGAGGACGGTTGGTTCTTCCGGGACGCCCTCGCCCAGTTCCCCGACGCCGACCCTGGCGTGTGGGTTACGGGCGCCAACCCGCTGGTCGACGGCATGCTTCGGATCTCGATCGGCTGCTTCGTGATCACCGACGGCTCTCGCGTAGTCATGGTCGATGCGGGCGCCGGGGACGACCCCTCCCCACTGGGCGAGGGGGCCGTGACCGGGCGCATGCCCGGTGCCCTGGCGATGCTGGGGCTGCGTCCCGCCGACATCGAGAGCGTCATCCACACGCATCTCCACCTCGACCACGTAGGGGGTGATCTCACCCCCGATGGCGAGCCGTTCTTCCCAGAGGCCCGGGTGCTTGTGCAGCGGTCGGAGGTCGAGCATTGGACCACCGGATCCGGCCCGGCGGCCGACGGAGCCCTCCGAATCCTGACCGTGCTCCGATCCGCCGGGAGCCTGGAGACGGTCGTGGGCGAGGCAACCGTGGTGCCCGGCGTGACCGTGGTCCCCACGCCCGGACACACGCCCGGCCATCAGTCGGTGGTCGTGACATCTCGGGGGTCGCGGGTGCTGATCAGCGGGGACGTCACCCACCACCCGGTCCAGGTCGCCCACCCGGCCTGGGGGATCCCCTTCGATGTCGACCGCGACCAGGCGACATCGACCCGTGAGCGGCTCTTCCGCGAGGTGAGCGGCACCGGCACCGTGCTCGCCGCCGGCCACTACCCGAGGCCGGGCATGGGTTACGTCGAGGACCTGGATGGAGGCCGGGTCTTCGTGCCGGCGCCGGCGGTCCAGGTCGCATGACGAGACATCGGCCATCCGGGGTTCGCCCGTGCGGAGCCTGATCTTCGAGCGCCCCGGCGCTCTCCACTGGGAGGAGTGCGACGAGCCCCTCCTGACCGGCGCAGGCGACGCCCTCGTGAGGCCGGTGGTGGCCGCGACCTGTGACGTCGACACCGCCGTGCTGCGGGGGCTCGTGGATGTCCCCGGGCCGTTCCCGCTCGGTCACGAGGCGGTGGCCGAGGTGGTGGAGGTGGCGGCCGATGTCGCGACCGTGGCCCCGGGCGACCTGGTGGTGGTGCCCTTCCAAATCTCGTGCGGCGCCTGCGGCGAGTGCCGGTCGGGCCGGACCGGGACCTGCACGGCCCAGCTCCACCCGGCGTCGTACGGCATGCTCCCGCTCGGCGGCGATTGGGGGGGTCTCTTCGCCGACCTCGCCCGCGTCCCCCACGCCGACGCCATGCTCGTGAAAGTCCCGGCCGGGGTCGACCTGTTGAAGCTGGCCTCGGCGGGCGACAACCTCCCCGCCGGGTACCGGGCGGTGGGACCGCCGCTCGCCCGACGACCGGGAGGCGAGGTGCTGGTGGTGGGCGGGGGCAACCCCAGCATCGGTCTGTACGCAGTCGGATTCGCCCTCGCTCTCGGATCCAGCGCGGTTGTCTATATCGACGACGACGAACGGCGGAGGGTCGTGGCCGGGGTGCTGGGAGCCGAGGTGCTCGAGCGGATCCCTCCGCATCCCATCGGGCGGTTCCCGGTGACCGTCGACGCCAGCTGCCGGCCGGAGGGGCTCGCCTTCGCCGTTCGTTCCACGGTCGAAGGCGGTCTCTGCACCTCGACCGGGATCTACTACGTGGAGCCCCCGCTGACGATGCTCGGCGCCTCGTCGGCAGGGGTGACCCTAGAGACGGAGCGGCCGCACGCCCGGGCGTTGATGCCGAAGGTGCTGGAGGTGGTGGCCGGAGGCGGCTTCGACCCCACCCCGGTGGCGGAGGCCGTCGTCGACTGGGACGACGCACCGGAGATACTGGCCGAGCCGCCCGACAAGACCCTGCTCGTCCGGCCCGCATGACGAGGGGCCCGGCATGCCGGGCCCCCTGGGTCAGCTCTTGTTCTTGTGGCGATTCGCCTTACGCCGCTTGCGGTACTTGTGCTTGGACATCTTCTTGCGGCGCTTCTTGATCAGCGAACCCATGCAGCTACCTCGGACCACGACTCGGGGACGGGTACATGGTCGCCGCTGCCGGGCCGGGCGTCAAACCCGATGACTCAGCAGAGCCCCTGGTCGGCTATGGCGGGAACGACCACATCCGCTTCGCCGGCCACCCGGTCCCGGAGGGCGTCGGCAAGCGTCTCGACCGACGTCCGCCGGACGAAGGCGATCATCGAGGGCCCCGCCCCCGACCAGGCGGCGTGGAGCGCACCCGCCTCGCGGGCTGCCGCCATCCAGGCTCCCACTTCGGGCCGCAACGCGGCTCGGGGCGCCTCGTGGATCTCGTCACCGGCGGCGGCGGCCAGGAGCTCGTCGTCGACGCTCAGCAACCCCGCCATCAACGCCGCCACCCTCGCCAGGCTGCGCACCGCCACCGCGCGTTCGAACCGGGCGGGGAGCACCGTTCGGGCCTCGACCGTCGAGAGCGGTCGATCGGGGATCACGAGGACGATCGCCAGCGAGTCCGGTGGCGCCAGCCGGTGCACCGAACCGGCCGCACCGACGAGGACGAACCCGCCGTACACCGCGGCGGCGGCGTTGTCGGGATGGGCCTCGAGGCCGGCCACGAGCTGGTAGACCCGGGCCGGCCCGGAAGGCTCTCCCACCGCCCTCCAGGCGGCCGCGGCTCCTGCGGCGAAGGCAGCGGCAGACGAGCCGAGCCCCCGCCCGAGCGGGATGTCGCTATGCACCTCGAGGGCCAGAGGACGGCCCTCGCCGACCGCCGCCCGGGCCGCGGCGAGCACGGCATCGTGACCAGGGTCGGGGATGTGGCTCCCGGTGTGGTGCACCGACCACTCCCGGGAGGGCGCCGCACGAACGGTGCATCGGAGGTCGAGGGCGAGCGCCAGGCAGTCGAATCCCGGGCCGAGGTTGGCCGACGAGGCGGGAGCCGACGCCTCAGCCACGACCGGCTCCGCATGGACATCCAGGATTGGGCACGGCCGGGCAGTCTACGCGCCGCCGAGCCGGGACCCGAGGTGGTGGACGATCGTGCGGTATCGCTCGGCCGCGTCCGTCCACGCCGCGTGTGTACCCGGGAAGAACAGGATCTGCTTGGGGCAGGCGAGGGCGTCGTACAACTCGAAGGCCGAGTCCCGATCGAAGATCTCGTCCCGATCCGCCTGCATCATGAGCACGTCGGTCGTCGTGATCGACGCGGCATCGGCGAGGAAGTCGAGCCGGACGTCGGGCTGGGCCACCGCCTGCCGCGGCACTCCCCCCACCACGAGCACGGCCGCCCGCACGTCGGGACGCCGGGCCAGCAGCGCCACCCCGATGACCGCCCCCATCGAGAACCCGACGAAACCGAGTGGGAGGCCGCCCAGGGCCTCGCCGGCGGCGGCCCCGACCTGCCTGAGGTCGTCCACCGCCCGGTGTAAGAACTCGCGCGACCCGAGCTCGTCCGGGCCCACCGCAGGTCCTTGCCGCCCACCGTGGTGGGGGAAATCGGGGGCGAGGGCCACGATGCCCACCCTCGCGAGGGCGCGGGTG
>JAWOJB010000072.1:0-8409 GCA_046484325.1 Acidimicrobiia bacterium
CGCAGGGTGGTCTGGGCGATCTGGGAGGTCCCGTAGATGTAGTCCTCGATCGAGATCACCGCCTTCACCGGGTCCACCACGTTGAAGTAGGTGACCGCGTTCACCCGGACGGTCACGTTGTCCTGGGTGATGATGTCCTGGGGCGGGATGTCCATCGTGACGGTGCGGAGGCTCACCTTCACCATGCGGTCGACGATCGGGATGATCACGAACAGTCCCGGCCCCTTGGCATCGATCACCCGGCCCAGCCGGAAGATCACCCCCCGCTCGTACTCGGGGACGATCTTGATGGCCGCACTGAACAGGGCTGCGGCGAGGGCGACCGCCGCTACGAGTCCGAGGATGCTGTCGAACATTATTCTCCTTCGTCGGGTTCCACTATCAGGTCGAGGCCGTCCACGTCGGTGACCCGAACCCGCTGGCCGGGCTCGAGGATGGCCCCGGTGCCACGTGCTCTCCACCACGCGCCTTCCAGGAACACCTCGCCACCGTCGTGATCGACCGTGCGGATCTCCGTCGTGCGTCCCACGAGCGTCGCGGTGCCCGTGGCGGGAGGTGCGCTCCGGGCGGCCCAGGTCAGGCGGCCGGCGATCACCGTTCCCAGGCCGAGGACGACCGCGGTGGGGAGGAGGACGGCAGGGCTCACCCGCAGCTCGTCCCCCTCGAACAGGAACAGGCCCGCCAGGACGAGCGCGATCACCCCTCCCGCCGCCATCACCCCCACACCCGGTACGAAGAGCTCGGCGATCAGAAGGCCAAGGGCGAGAACGAGCAGGGCCAGACCGGCCAGATCGACGGGCAGCACCGAGAGGGCGAAGAACGCGAGAACGAGGAGGATCACACCGGCGATGCCGCCGAGGCCGAGACCGGGGTTGGCGATCTCGTAGATGATCGCCAGCGACCCGAGTGACAGGAAGATGAAGGCGAGATTCGGGTCGGCGATCCGGGCCAGCAGCTCCCGGGCCCAGCCCGGGTCGTGGCGGTCGACGCGCGCACCCGCGGTGGAGAGGATCACCTCGGCCCCCTGGACCTCGACGGTCATGCCGTCGATCGAGGCGAGCAACTCATCGACGTCCCTGGCGAGCAGATCGACGGCTCCGATCTCGACGGCCTCGGTGGACCCGATCGAGCGTCCGTCCCGAACCGCGTCCTCGGCGAACTGGGCGTCCCGCCCGCGCTGCTCGGCGATCGAGACGGCGTAGGAGGCGGCGTCGTTGATGATCTTGTCACTGATCTCGCCGCCTTCGAGGTCCACCGGTGTGGACGCCCCGATGGTCGTACCGGGGGCCATCGCCGCCACGTGGGCGGACAGCGTGATGATGGCACCGGCCGACGCCGCCCTGGCACCCGACGGGGCCACGTAGACGACGACCGGTACGGGGGCGTTCAGGAAGGTCTGGACGATCTCCCGCATCGACGTGTCGAGGCCACCGGGGGTGTCGAGACGTACGACGAGCGCCTGGTAGCCGCCCGCAGCTGCGTCGGCGACCGCGTCGGCGAGGTTCACGGTCGTGACCGGGGTGATGGGCCCTACGACGTCGGTGACGAGGACCTCCGGTGGGTCGGGGGCCTGGGCGGTCACGATGACCGGTGCCGCCGCGAGCACGACCATCGCCGCTCGCAGGCGACCGGCGGAGGGTCGCCGGTTCATGAGGTCAGTATGCCCGATACGTCGGCATAGCGTCACATGCCACACGTCCCACGTTTCACGTCCCACGGCCGCACGAAGTGGGGGAAGGGGCCCCGCGGCGCCAGCCGCGGGGTAGGGGGCCGGCGAACCCGTCCGCGGGGGCTTCCGGTCCCCCTACCTCCCGGCGGTCAGTGGGCCCACCAGGTCCACGAGGCCGTCCTCGGTGATCGGCCCGAACCACACCGCCCGGAGGACGCCCTTGCCGTCGATCACGAATGTGGCCGGGAGGCCCGGGGTCAGGTAGCGCTCACGGAGGCTCCCGGTCGGGTCCATGCCCATGAGGTAGGCGGGTGCCAGCTCCTCGGCGAGGGCCCTGGCTTCGGGCTCGCGGTCCTCGACGGCGGCACCCACCACCATCACCCCCGGCGTCGAGGAGGCGTAGGCGCCGAGCTCGGGGATCTCCGCCCGGCACGGTCCGCACCACGAAGCCCAGAGGTTGAGGACTACGGGCCGTCCGTCGTCACGTAGGTGGTCGCTCAGCCGCCACTCGGATCCGTCGAAGCCCGCGATGACGACCTCCGGGGCGGTCTCGCCCTCCATGGCGGTGGCAGGTGCCCCCTCCCGTCCGATGAGTAAGGGCGCAACCGCGACGCCCAGTGCCACCACGATGATGAAGATCAGGGTGAGCCTCCCCATCCTCATGGCGAGCGGCGGCGGTGGCTCGTGGCTCTCGGTCATCGCCCCGATGGTGGCCGAATCCCGGCGCTATCGGCTCACGCCGAGGCCATCTGCCGCAGGACATAGTGGAGGATCCCTCCGTGGCGCAGGTACTCCACCTCGATCGGGGTGTCGACCCTGGCGGTCGTCCGGAACGCGATCGCGGCCCCGCCCGACCTGGTCGCCCTGACCGTCACCTCGGAGCGAGGTAGCAGGCGGTCGTCGACATCGATCTCGAACACCTCCGAGCCGTCGATCCCCAACGTCCTCGGGTCGTTGCCATCCAGGAACTCGAGGGGGAGGACCCCCATCATCACGAGGTTGGAGCGGTGGATCCGCTCGAAGCTCTCGGCAATGACCGCTCGGACGCCCAGGAGGAAGGTGCCCTTGGCCGCCCAGTCCCGGCTCGAGCCCATGCCGTAGTCGGTCCCGGCGATGACCACGAGCGGCACGCCCGCCTCCCGGTACGCCATCGCGGCTTCGTAGATCGACGTGACCTCCCCCGTGAGCAGATTCGTGGTCCATCCACCCTCGGTGCCGGGTGCGAGCTGGTTTCGCACCCTGATGTTGGCGAAGGTCCCGCGGGTCATGACCCGGTCGTTGCCCCGCCGCGAGCCGTAGGAGTTGAACATCGGCGGCTGGACCCCTCGTGAGATGAGGAACCGCCCGGCCGGCGAATCCGGCTTGATCGATCCGGCCGGCGAGATGTGGTCGGTGGTCACGGAGTCGCCCAGCTTGGCGAGTACCCGGGCGCCCCGGATCGGAGCAAGCGGCGAGGGCTCGGGCGAAAGCTGCATGAAGAAGGGGGGCTCCTGGATGTAGGTCGAGTCCTCGTCCCAGTCGTAGAGGGCGCCGCCCGACATGTCGATCGATTGCCACTCCTCTGCGCCGCTGAACACGTCGGCATACTTCTCGACGAACTGGCGACGGGTTACGTGACGCTCGACAACCGTGTGGATCTCTTCCTGGCTCGGCCACACATCGCGCAGGAAGACCCGGGTGCCCGGGAACGGCTCGGTGTCGGGGTCCCAGGCCACGGTCCCGGCGAGGGCGTAGGCCACCACGAGAGGCGGTGATGCCAGGTAATTGGCCCGCACGTCCGGGGAGATCCGGCCCTCGAAGTTGCGGTTCCCGGAGAGGACGGCAGCCGCAACCAGGTCGTGATCGTTGATGGCCCGGGAGATCTCGTCTGGGAGGGGGCCGGAGTTGCCGATGCACGTGGTGCATCCGTAGCCGACCAGGTAGAAGCCAGACTGCTCGAGATCGGTGAGCAGGCCCGACGCGGTGAGGTACTCGGTGACGACCTTCGATCCGGGGGCGAGCGAGGTCTTCACCCAAGGCTTGCGGGTCACCCCGAGCTCGCGGGCCTTCCGGGCGACCAGCCCGGCGGCCACCATGACGTCGGGGTTCGAGGTGTTCGTGCACGACGTGATGGCGGCGATCACGACATCGCCGTCGCCCAGTTCGAAGGTCGACCCCTCGAACGTGACCTCGGCCCGTGCGGTGGGGGCGGGACCGCCGTCGGCAGAACCTCCCTCGCCGACCCAGTCGGACACTGTGCCCGCACCGGCCGGCGACGCCTTCCCGAACACGTTGGCGAGGTCCTGCTCCCACTGGGCCTTCATGCCGGAGAGATCGACCCGGTCCTGGGGCCGGGTCGGCCCGGCCAGCGACGGCTCGACCGTGCCCATGTCGAGCTCCAGCTCGGCGGAGTACTCGATATGGCGGGCATCGTCCCGCCAGAGCCCCTGGTCTCGGTAGTAGAGCTCGACGGCCTCGACGAGGGGCTCCGACCGGCCGGTGAGGCGCAGATAGCGGATGGTCTGGTCGTCGACGGGGAAGAAGCCCATGGTCGCCCCATACTCAGGGGCCATGTTGGCGATCGTCGCCCGGTTGGCCAGCGGCATGTCGGTGAGCCCGGGCCCGTGGAACTCGACGAACTTGCCCACCACCCCGTGCTCTCGCAGCATCTGGGTGACCCTGAGCACGAGGTCCGTGGCCGTCGAGCCTTCACGTAGTCGGCCCGTCAGCCGGAACCCCACGACCTCGGGCAGCAGCATGTAGATGGGCTGCCCGACCATGGCGGCCTCGGCCTCGATGCCGCCGACGCCCCAGCCGACGACACCGAGCCCGTTGATCATCGTGGTGTGCGAGTCGGTGCCAACCAGTGAGTCGGGGTACAGCCAGGTCCCGTCGTCCCACACCACACCCGCCAGGTACTCGAGGTTGACCTGGTGCACGATGCCGGTGGCGGGTGGCACCACCCGGAAGTTCCGGAATGCCAGCTGACCCCACTTCAGGAACTCGTACCGCTCCTGGTTGCGCTCGAACTCCTTGCGGCTGTTGATGAGGAGGGCGTCGGGGCGATTGAAGGCATCGACTTGGACCGAGTGGTCGACGACGAGGTCCGCCGGGATGAGCGGATTGACCTTGTCTGCCGCGCCGGGATCGCCGGTCATGCGGACGATCGCCGCCCGCATCGCCGCCAAATCGACCACGGCCGGGACGCCCGTGAAGTCCTGGAGGACGACCCGGCCCGGAATGAAGGGGATCTCGATCTCGCCGACCGAGGCCGCGTGGTATCCGGAGATGGCGAGCACGTCTTGCTCGCGCACGGCCTTGCCGTCGAGGTTGCGGAGCGCCGATTCGAGGAGGACCTTGATCGAGTACGGGAGGAGATCGATGTCGCCGGCCGCCCGGAGTCTGGCGATCCTGCGCTCGCCAAGCGGGGTGGCGATGGTCGTGTGAGCGCCGAACGGATCCGCCATGGATACCTTTCCTCGAGGTCTATGGCCGAGTCTACCGAGGGGCAATTCGGCCCGACCCCCGCCCGGATCAGCCGCGGGAGCGCGTGCCGATCGTGACCGGAACCTCGGTGATGCAGTCCTCGGACGGGCTCGGATGGGGGTGGAGCACGGGCGTGCCGCCCGCCTGTTGCCGGCTCAGCAGACCGGCGACGATCCCGCGATCGAGCGAGCAGACCACCTCGGGATGCCCGGCGGCCGCCTCGCCGAACGGGCAGTGGGAGGTGAGGAGCCGGTGGGCGGCGAGATCGGGGTCGATCCCGAAGCCGATACCGCTCATCGCCTGGGCCACGGCCGTGACGGCCTCGTCGTAGCCGGAGTCTTCGGGGCCGCCGATCTCGGCCGCCAGCTCCTCTCCGTACTCGCGGCCTACCTCCTCGGCGACCGACGCCAGGTCGGAGGGGGCGATGCGCCCGATGATGCGGGTGAGCAACTCGACCAGCAGGTCGTACCGGCGGGCCGGGTAATGGAGGTCGATCTCCTTGGCGGTGGCCTCGTAGCACTTGGCGGGCCGTCCCGCCCCGGGCCCCGAGCGGCCGGATGGCCGGCGATGGGTGATCCTCAGGTAACCGTCGGCGGCGAGCCTGTCGAGGTGGTGGCGGGCGACATTGGGGTGGATGCCGAACAACCTGGCCACCGTCGAGCTCGTGGTGGGCTCCGGGGACTCTCGGACGGCGATGTAGATGGCTCGCCGGGTGGGATCCCCGAGCGAGGCGGTGAGGTCGCCGATCGTGCGGTCGAGGTGGGCAGCGTCCATGTGTGAGGTTCCAGGGCTGAACTATAGTTCGAGGCGCTCTCTAGCCACTATGGCCATAGGGGAAACCCCGACAGGGCCATAGGGGAAACCCGGACAGGGCCATAGGGGAAACCCGGACGGGCTCGAGGGCTCCCGACCTCAGGCAGGAGTCGACATGGGTGTACAGGACGGCCTTCGGAGCGCCATCGAAGCCGTCGAAGATCCGCTGCTCCACCGTTCGCTGGGCACACTCGACATGGTGGACGCGGTGGAGTCCCCCCGGCTCGGGCCCGATCGGGTTCGGGTGGCGGTGCCCGTTCCCAACTACCCGGTCATGCCCGAGCTCGATCGGCGCGTCCGTGAAGCCGTCGAAGCGCACACCCGGAGCGCCGAGATCGAGTTCGCCGTCATGGACGACGACCGCCGGGCGGCGATGATGGAACGCATCCGGGAGCAGGCGGGCCCGGCGATCGGGGCGACGGGCTCGAGAAGCCGGGTCGTCGCGGTCGCCTCCGGCAAGGGCGGGGTGGGCAAGTCCTCCGTGACCACCAACCTGGGTGTGGCCCTCGCCCAACTCGGCCACTCGGTCGGCGTTATCGACGCCGACATCTGGGGCTTCTCGATCCCGAAGATGCTCGGGGTCGAGCACGCGCCCGTGGTCATCGAGGAGTCGATCATCCCCCCGGAGGCCCACGGGGTGAAGGCGATCTCGATGGACTACTTCGTGCCCGAGGACCGGGCAGTGATCTGGAGGGGCCCGATGCTCCACAAGGCGATCGAGCAGTTCCTCCAGGATGTGTTCTGGGACGAGCCCGAGTTCCTGCTCGTCGACATGCCACCCGGCACCGGGGACATCGCCATCTCGATGTCCCAGTTCCTGCCCCGCGCCCAGGTCCTGATCGTCACCACGCCCCAGGTCACCGCCCAGCGGGTGGCCCGCCGGGCGGCCCTCATGGCCGAACAGGTGAATCAGGAGGTGATGGGGGTCGTCGAGAACATGTCGTGGTTCGCCGGCGACGACGGCGTCAGGTACCCCATCTTCGGGGAGGGCGGTGGGGCGTCCCTCGCCGCCGAACTGGATGTTCCGTTGATGGCCCGGATCCCTTTGCTCCCGGCGATGCGGGAGGGAGCCGACGCCGGTCGACCCGTGACTGTCGCCGCCCCCGGTTCCGAGGTGGAGCAGGCGTTCGGCGAGCTGGCTGCCGGGGTGGTCGCACGGCGGCCGCGGGTGCGCACGCACCCCGAGCTCGTGATCCGCTGAGGCCGGTCATGGAAGCCCGCCGGTTCGGTCTCCCCGTCGTGCTGTGGGTGTTCGGCATTGCCACCACGGTGTCGCTCATCAGCCTGTGGGGGAGGGCGGTGGTGGTGGACACCGGCCTGATCCGCTCGGCGGCGGCCACCGCCGCCACCGCCGACGTGGTGGTGGACCGGGTCGAGTCGTGGGTCGCCGACGAGCTGCCCGAGGCGGAGGGCACCGGCCTGCTCGAGGAGGCCTTCGCCCAGCCCATCGTGGAACGGGCGATCGTCGGCCTGGTCGAGGACGTCGTGGTGGCGGCGTCCCAGCCCGCCGGTGGCATGGCGGTGGTGGACGTCGCCGGGCACCTGGCGCCGGCGGCCGAGGTCATCTCCAGCCTGGCAGACGAGCAGGGCCTGTCGCTCGAGGAGGCCTCCGTCGCCGACGCAGTCGCCCGCCTGCGCCCGATCGTCATCCGGTCGGAGGGCTCGGTCCCGGTGGTGGGGGCCGGCTCTCCGGCGGCGCGCGGTCTCTACCTGGCGACCCTGGGTGCGCTGGCGGTGATGGTGGTGGCCGGGGCCGGCGCCGTGGCGCTGGCCGACGACCGCAGGCTGATGGTGCGCTCGCTCTTCAACCGGATCGCCGTGTCGGCGCTCTCCTTCGCGATCATCACGAGCCTGGCCTCATGGGTCCTCGATCCGGGTCGTGGCCGGAGCCCCGCCCGCTCCGCCGCCGCCCAGTTGGTGGGTGCCAAGTGGTGGGTCCCTCTGGTGGTGGCTGCCGGAGCGGGGATCGCCGGGGCCGTCTTGTGGCGCCGGCGCCAGGCCCCGGTCAGACCGGAGGCAGCGTCCCCGCCGCCCACCGCAGCGCCCACACCGCCATCAGCAGGCCGGCCGTGAACCCAAGAGCGACCGTGAGCAACCGGGGCGAGGGCGGGCGCCACCGTTCCTGCTGCACGCCCATCCACCACATCCAGGCCACGAGCGCCTGAACCGCCAGGAGGCCGGCAAGCGGGTGGGTGACGCAGGGCTGGAGAATATCTATCAGGCTGAAGCCCCTGTGGCGGATACCCTCCTGAATCAGCATGCTCAGGTGTTCCTTGTTTCCTGCAAAGCCCCTGGCAATAAATCCTGCCTTCAGCGCAAGAGCGACAGCCAGTGGATTAAAGGGCTCGGCGATAACGCCGTAGGGCTGCCCCCGGGTCACCATCTGCAGGTCCGAGGTGGGCGAGGCCTGGCCCTTGGTCAGGCCGTAGACCTTGTTGTTGTGAACCAGCAGCGTTAGATCG
>JAWOJB010000090.1:0-25054 GCA_046484325.1 Acidimicrobiia bacterium
CTTCGAGAACGACTACAAGACCCTCGACCTCAGCTTCATGGAGAGCGTGTGGTGGGCCTTCAAGCAGCTGTGGGACCAGGGCCTCGTCTACCGCGACTTCAAGGTCCTGCCGTACTACTTCGGTGCCACCACGCCCCTGTCGAACTTCGAGGCGAACCTCGACTACCGGGACACCGACGACCCGTCGATCACGGTGAGGCTCGAAGTGACCGGGGGGACGGGGCCCGCCCGGCCCGGCGATCACCTGCTCATCTGGACGACCACCCCCTGGACCCTGCCCGGGAACCTGGCGGTGGCGGTGGGTGAGAGCCTCGAGTACGCCCGGGTCGCCGACGGCGCCGATCACTACTGGATCGCCGTCGACCGTGTCGGCTCGGTGTGGAAGGAACCTCCCGACATCGCGGCCACCGCCGTCGGAGCCGAGTTGCTCGGTACCGAGTACCGGCCGCCGTTCGACTACTTCGCGGGCGAGGGCGCCCGCGGGGCGTTCCGGGTGATCGGTTCCGAGGACGTGACCACCGACGAGGGCACCGGTCTCGTCCACATGGCGCCCGCCTACGGCGAGGCCGACTTCCATGCCCTCCAGGCAGCCGGGCTGGCCGTGCTCGTCGACCCGGTCGACGCCGAAGGTCGCTTCACGGCCGAGGTCCCCGACCTCGAAGGGCTCAATGTGAAGGATGCCGACGACGTCATCCTGGGTCTCCTCGAGGGCGCCGGGGTACTCGTGCACCGATCGAGGATCCGCCACTCGTACCCCTTCTGCTACCGCACCGGCACCCCCCTCATCTACAAGGCCATTCCCACCTGGTTCGTCGGGGTCGAGCGGCTCAAGGACCGGATGGTCGAGCTGAACAAGCGAATCCACTGGGTCCCGGACCACGTCGGGACCCGGCGCTTCGGGAACTGGCTGGAGGATGCCCGGGACTGGGCGGTGAGCCGCAATCGGTACTGGGGCTCGTGCATCCCGATCTGGGAGTGCGACCGGTGCGGCCGCCAGGACTGCGTCGGGTCGCTCGACGAGCTCGAGGAACGCTCGGGCACCCGCCCCGACGACCTGCACAAGCACGTCGTGGACGAGATCACCTGGCCGTGTGCTCGCCAGGAGGGAGGATGCCAGGGGACGATGCGGCGCGTGCCCGAGGTGCTCGACGTCTGGTTCGACGCCGGCTCGATGCCGTACGGCCAGGTCCACTATCCGTTCGAGAACCAGGACCGGTTCCGTCAGGCCTTTCCCGCCCAGTTCATCGCCGAGGGGCTCGACCAGACCCGAGGATGGTTCTACACCCTGCACGTGCTCGCCACCGCCCTCTTCGACGCACCCGCCTTCCAGAACTGCGTCGTAAACGGGCTGATCCTCGCCGAGGACGGCCGCAAGATGTCGAAGAGCCTCAAGAACTACCCGGATCCCTTCGAGATCTTCGACGAGTTGGGAGCCGACGCCCTCCGGGCATTCCTCATCAACTCACCGGTCCTGCGGGCCGAGCCACTCCGCTTCTCGAGGGATGGCGTCAGGGAGGTGGTCCGCTCGGTGATGCTGCCCCTCTGGAACACCTTCTCGTTCTTCACCACCTACGCCGAGGCCGACGGGATCACGCTCGGCGATCTCGCCGCCGCGCCACCTCCCGACGAGCGGGCGGAGCTCGACCGTTGGGTCCTGTCGGTGCTGCAGAGCCTCATCGGAGAGGTCAACCGCCAAATGGAGGGCTACTACCTCTACAACGTCATCCCCCCGACGCTCGGGTTCATCGACGACCTCACCAACTGGTACGTGCGGCGCTCCCGCCGGCGCTTCTGGAGGACCCGGGGGGCCGGCGACGATCGCGACAAGCTGGCCGCCTTCGCCACCCTGTACGAGGTGCTCACGACCTTCGCGGCCGTGCTCGCCCCGGTGTTGCCGTTCGTGACCGAGCGCCTCTATCAGGAGCTCGTAGCCTCCCACGCTCCGGAGGCGCCATTGAGCGTCCACCACCTCGACTTCCCGGCAGCCGACCACCGGCTCATCGATGCCGATCTGGAGCGCTCGATGAGTACGGTTCGGTCGATCATCCGACTCGGGCACGGGCTCCGCAAGGAGTCGGCGATCCGGGTCCGCCAGCCGCTTCGACGGCTCACCGTGTTCAGCCGCGACGAGCTGGTACACCGATCGGTGGAGACCCACATCGAGCTGATCGCCGACGAGCTCAACGTCCACGAGGTCGTCGTCCACCGAGACGAGACCGAGCTCGTTGACCTGGCGGCGCGGGCCGACTTCCGGAGGCTGGGACCGCGGCTTGGCCCGAAGATGAAGGAGGTGGCGGCCGCCATCGGCGCACTCGGCCCTGCCACGGTCGAGAGGCTCCTGGAAGGGGCGACCGTCGACGCCGCCGGGGAGACGATCGGCATCGACGACTGTGTCGTGGTGCGCACCCCTCGGGCCAACACGGCCGTCGCCGCCGAGGGGCAGGTCACGGTGGCCCTCGATACCCGCGTGGACGAGGCGCTCGCCGCCGAGGGTCTCGCCCGCGAGCTCACGAGCCGGCTCCAGCAGCTTCGAAGGGAGGTCGGGTTGGCGGTGTCGGACCGGGTCGCCGTCACCTGGTACTCCGACGACCCGACGCTCGCCGCCGCCATCGAAGCCCACGCCGAGGCGATCGCCGGAGAGGTATTGGCCGTCAGCCTCGTGCGCGCGACTGCCGATTCGGCGGCCACGGTTACGGTCGACGGCCGTCGGGTCGACGTGACGCTGCGACAGGTCGACGGCTACCTAGCCGCCTGCCATCCAGCGCTCCTCGTCGCCCGCGACCGGTTCCTCTGCCTCCACGGCCTCATCGCCCGGCTCCACGACCTCGGCATCGATGTCCGCGCCCTCTGACGAGCCTTCGTCCGACGGCGGCTCGCCGGTGGCGCCCAGGTCCTCGACGTCGTCCGGTTCGTCCACCAGACCGACGTCTTCGAGCTCGGCTTCCACGGCCTCGACCAGCTCGCCCGCCTCGGCCTCGTCGATCTCGGCCGAGGCCGCGGCCTCGGCCTCGGCCTCGGCCAGGATCTCGTCGGGGGTGAGGGCGTCATCTCCGCCGAGGACGACCGGCTCCGGCTCCTCGTCCGAACCGATCGTCTCGAGCTGCACCCCGGCGGACTCGACCGCCTCCTCCATGGCGACCAGGTCCGCCCCGACCGCGGCGGCCAGGCCCTGGAGCTTGCCGCGGAGCTCCTCGACCGCCTGGCGCATCGTCAGCACCTGGTGGCTGAGTCGAGTCCGCTCTTCATCCCGCTCGTCGACGATCTGTTCCGCTTCGATCCTGGCATCGGCGAGGATCCGCTCGGCATCGGTCCGGGCCTCGTCGAGCATCCCGTCGGCAGCCTTCTGCGCTGCCAGCAGGGCACGCGAGATGGACGAGGCGTCCCCACCGCCCTCGGCCATCTGCCGCTCGAGCGACGCGATCCGCTCCCGCGCCGTCTCGAGCTGCTGCTCGTAGTCCCGGAGCGACGTGACGACCTCGTCGAGGAAGTCGTCGACCTCGTCGAGGTCGTACCCGCGCAGCGCGGTACCGAAGGTCTTCTGCTGGACGTCAATGGGTGTCAAGGGCATCACACAACCTCTGGTGCCATCCGCCGAGGATACGGCCCCACCCGCGACCTACCAAGCACCATCAGCAGACCAACCGCTGCAACAGGGCGATCCCGAGCAGCAGGACGATGGGCGAGAGGTCGAGCATGGCGCCTCCCAGCCGGATGGGGGGAAGCACGCGTCGCAACGGGAGCACGACCGGGTAGATGATCCGATCCAGGAACACCACGACCCGGCCGAGGGGATGGTCCGCGCCGATCCGGATCCAGCTCAAGATCACCCACAGGAGGACGGCGAACGAGTAGATCTGCAGGAGGAAGCAGGCGAGACCGCGCAATCCCATGCGTCAGTCGTCGAGCTCATACGCGCCGAGGCTCCGCAGCCGGTCCCTCTCGAGCTCGCCGAGGGACACTCGCGGCGGCGACACCAGCACGAGGCCTTCTCCGACCTTCGTCATGGTGCCGTCGAGGGCGTACACGAGGCCCGAGGAGAAGTCGATCACCCGCCTGGTGAGCTCGGGGTGACAGAACCGCAGGTCGAGGACGACCGGCACGCGATCGCGAACGCGGTCGGCGAGCGAGCGGGCGTCGGAGAACTCCTCGACCACCAGGATGTCCGCCTGGACACGGTCGGCAGGCACGGTCCGGCCGTACTCGTTCCGGGTGGCCGTCGTCCGGGAGGCCGACGCCGACGGCTCGACCCTCCGACCTTCGATCTGGCCCATGGAGAGGACGTTCGAGGGCCGGGCGGCAGGCGGAGGCTCGACCGGCTCGGGGACGGGGGCTCGGCGCGGGGCCGGAGGCTCACCGCCCTGCTCGGCGTAGGGGTCGTGATCGACCCCCTCTTCGTCGACGAGGCCGAGATACACGAGCGCCTTGGAGAACAACGATGCCATCAAGGCGCAAAGATAGCCCGTCCGACCCGGATCAACGTCGCACCTTCCTCGACCGCCACCTCGAAGTCGTCGGTCATGCCCATCGAGAGCTCGCCGGCGGCCGGCTCGAGGGCAGCCACCCGATCCCGGATCCGGCGGAGTTCCACGAAGTAGGGGCGGGCCAACTCGGCCGTCTCCACGACGGGCGGGATCGCCATCACGCCGGCCACCCGTACTCCCATGGCGAGCATCTGCTCGGCGGTCCCAACCGCCTCCTCCGGCATCACCCCGTGCTTCTGCGGCTCCCGGCCGATGTTCACCTGCAACAGCGCCGGCGGTGGGAGTCCCGGCCCCTTGATCCAGGCCTCGGCCAGGGTCACACGGTCCAGGGAGTGGAGGAGCACGACCGCCGGACGGACCACCCGCACCTTGTTGCGCTGGAGCGGGCCGATGAAGTGCCAGCGGATGTCGGCGGGGAGCGCGGGGACCTTGGCCTGCAGCTCCTGGGCGCGGTTCTCCCCGAAGTCCCGCTGTCCCTGCTCGTAGAGGCAACGGATCTCGTCGGCCGTCCGCTCCTTGGTGACGGCCACCAACCTCACGTCCCCCGGACGTCTGCCCGAGCGCTCGACGGCGGTGGCGATCCGCTCCCGCACCGTACCGAGGGTCATGGCGACAACCATCCGATGGCGGCCATCCGGTGGCCGGTGCCGTCGGCCCGATGTGAGAAGCAACCGGGCTCGTGCCGGGTGCATCGCCCCGCCATCCACACCGGGATCGGCTCGAGCTGGGCGGCCGCCACCCCCCAGAGGTCCACCGATGGGCTGCCCCAGGTCGTGTGCCCGATGTGGCCGGGGAACGCCGCGACCACCTCGGGCCCCACCTCGTAACAGCACGCCCCGATCGATGGGCCGACGGCCGCCCGAAGCGGTTCGATGCCGGCGTCGTGCATGGCCCGCACCAACTCGCCGATGACCCCGGCAGCCAGCCCTCGCCACCCGGCGTGGGCCACCCCCACGCCACGCTCGGCTTCGACCACGACGCCCAGACAGTCGGCGGTGAAGACCGCGAGCGGAAGCCCGGGTGTCTGCGTGAAGACTGCGTCGGCCGGTCCCTGGTCCCCGGCCGCCGACGCAAGCACCACGCCGGCACCGTGAACCTGGGCCACCGTGGCCCACCGGTCGGAGATGCCGAGAAGGCCGGACACCGCCGAGCGAGCCCCCGGGTCGCCCCGCATGTCGCCGTCTGCGCCGAGCGTGAACGCCACCCCCGATCGACCGGGGGGTCGGATCATCCCTGCACGAACGAGGGGATCTCGAGGTCCCCGGACGAGGAGGCCGCCGCGGTCTGTCGGGTCCCCGCCGCCGGACGCCGGTTGCGCCTATCGAACCCGGCTGCGATCACGGTCACCCGCATCTCCTCGCCGAGGTTGTCGTCGATGAACGCCCCGAAGATGATGTCGGCGTCGTCGTCGGCATGGTCGGCCACGGCCTTGGCGGCGGTGGTCGCCTCGTGCAGGGTCATCGAGGATGGGCCGGCCACCGACAGCAGCACCCCACGCGCCCCGTCCATCCCCGCCTCCAGCATCGGGCTGGCGATGGCCCGTTCGGCCGCCTGCTTCGCCCGCTCCTCCCCGCTCGCCCGGCCGATGCCCATCACCGCCGATCCGGCGTCGGACATCACGGTCTTCACGTCGGCGAAGTCGACGTTGATCAGCCCGGGGGTGGTGATGAGGTCGGTGATGCCGGTCACGCCGTTCATGAGCACGTCGTCGGCGAGCCGGAAGGTCTCGAGCATCGGCGCCTTGGGGTCGCCGATCTCGAGCAGGCGGTCGTTGGGGATCACGATGAGCGTGTCGACGGCCTCGCGGAGAGCCGAGATCCCCTCCTCGGCGTTGACCGCTCGGCGGCGCCCCTCGAACCCGAACGGTCGGGTGACCACACCCACCGTGAGAGCGCCGAGGTTGCGGGCGACCTCGGCCACCACGGGCGCACCACCGGTCCCGGTCCCACCCCCCTCGCCGCAGGTGATGAAGACCATGTCGGCACCCTTGAGGACCTCCTCCAGCTCCTGGCGGTGGGCATCGGCCGCCGCCCGCCCCACCTCGGGATTCGCCCCCGCCCCGAGACCCCGGGTGATGTCCCGTCCGATGTCGAGCTTCACGTCGGCGTCCGACATGAGCAGCACCTGGGCGTCGGTGTTCAGGGCGATGAACTCGACCCCGCGGACCCCGGCGTCGACCATCCGGTTGACAGCGTTGACGCCGCCACCGCCGACCCCCACCACCTTGATGACGGCGAGGTACCCGCCGGTCTGAGCCGCTTTTCCGGTCGCCATGGAACGTCCTCCGGGAGTATCGAGAAACGGCGACGCGAAGGCGCCGCCCGTACGGTCAACTAGAGGTTTACCGCATCACGCCGCAAACCTCAACCCTTGAAGACTCAACCTCATCTAGACATCGAGACTTCGAGTCCGCCTGGCTCACCCGTCCTCACTCTCTGGTTCGGTGACGACCTCCCCCCCCTCGCCCACCGGCTCCTCCCCCGGTGGCAGGACCGCAGGACGAGACGGGGCGACCAGGGTGACGGTCGAGCCGGGTTCCAGACCCCCGTCGAGTATCGCCGCCAGCACCCGGGCCTTGGCCTCCATGTCGACCGGAGCCCCCAGGCGCACGACCATCCCCAACACCTCCGCCGTGAGCTCGTCGTCGAGCACGACCACCGCTCCAGTGGCGATGTCGGGTCGGAGGGCGTCGACGAAGGCCAGCGCCGCCGTCAGCCTTCGATCGACGGCTTCCCCCACTGGCTCGCCGGCCGGGCCAACCACCTTGGGGAACCCATCGGCCGGCTCGGCCGAGGACCCGAGCGCCACCCCGTCGGCTGCGAGCCATACCCACCCATCCTGACGTCTGACCCAGGCCACCGGATACCGCTCCTCGATGCGTACCTCGACCCGATCGGGCCACGACCGGGCCACCACGGCGGCGCGGATCCAGGGATCGGCCAGCAGGGCCCGCTCGACCGCTCCGGCGTCGACCGAGGCGAGCGGGATGCCGGCCACGACTCCGGCCTCGGCCAGGATCGAGCGAGCCGAGCTCGACGAGACACCGCGAACCACGACCGATTCCACCGAGAGGAGCGGCGATCGGGCGACCCACACTCCGATCCCGATGATTGCCGCCAGCGCCAGCAGCCACAGCGCCCGCCGAAGCGAGCCGCTCGCACGATGCTCCTGCACCTCACGGCGTCGAGCGGCGATGCGAGGATCGATGGACGTCACGAGTCCCCCTCGAACTGGCCCACGAACTGAACCTCCGGCTCGAGGTCGATCCCGGTCCGCTCCAGCACCTGCCGGTGGACCGCCGCCACCAGTCGGTGGACTTCGGCCGCGGTGGCACCGTGCTCGGCCACGAAGAAGTTGGCGTGCTTGGTCGAGACCGCCACCCTGCCGAGGGCGAAGCCCTTGAGGCCGAGTTGGTCGATGATCCGCCCCGCGGCGTCACCCGGCGGATTCTTGAAGACGCTACCCGCGTTGAGGGTCCCGCCCGGCTGATGGGTTCGACGCCACCGGGTCACCTCGAGCAGTCGGGCCTCGCCTTCGTCGACCGGGCCGGGCCGGAACCGGAAGCGGGCCGACACGACGATCTCGGACGGTCCCACGGCGGAGTGCCGGTATCCGAGCTCGAGAGCGACCGGTGTCCGGCGATCGGCGACGCCGGTCGACAGATCGAAAATCTCGGCATCGACGAGCCAGTCGGACACCTCGGAGCCGAGGCATCCGGCGTTCTGGCGCACGGCACCGCCCACCGAGCCGGGGATACCGACCAGGAACTCGAGCCCGAGCCGGCCCTCTCGCGCCGCACCGCGGGCGAGTCGCGCCAGCGGCAGGCCGCCTCCCCCCTCCACCGCGTCGTCGGTCATCCGGAGCCCGGCGAAGCCGGCACCCAGGTGCAAGACGAGGCCCGGAAACCCGGCGTCGGAGACCACGACATTGCTCCCCCTCCCCAGCACGAGCACGGGTACCGGCTCGACGGAGAGGGCCGCAGCGATCCGACAGAGATCGGCGTGGTCGGACGGCTCGGCGTACCAGCGGGCCGGGCCGCCCATCCGGTAGGTGGTGAGACGATCGAGGGCGATGCCTTCGGACACGATCCCCTCGGCGGCGAGGCGCTGCCACTCAGCCGGCATCGAGGTGCTCCTCGTCGGCCAGCAGGGTCAGCAGCTCGCCTGCGGTGATGGTGATGTCTCCCGCCCCCATCACAAGGACCAGATCCCCGTCCTCCACGCCGGCGGCGAGGTGTGCGGCCAGCTCCGAGCGGCGGGGGACGTACTCCACCTGCCCACCCGCCCGCACCGCGGCAGCAGCGACCAGCTCGCCGGTGACACCGGGGATCGGCTCTTCCCGGGATCCGTACACGTCGGTCACCACCACTCGGTCGGCCGGCGCGAGCGCCGCCCCGAAGTCCCGCTGGAACCGCTGGGTGCGGGAATACAGATGTGGCTGGAACACCGCCCAAACCCTCCGGTGACCGGCATCGAGCGCGGTCCGCACCGTCACCGCCACCTCGGTGGGGTGGTGGGCGTAGTCGTCGACCACGGTGACACCGGCCACCGTGCCCCGCACCTCGAAACGACGGCGAACACCGTGGAACGACCGGAGCCCGGCGGCGGCGGCCTCCAGGTCGATGCCGAGCTCTCCGCACAGGGCGAGTACCCCGGCCGCATTGAGAGCGGTGTGGCGGCCAGGGCGGGGGACCCGGACCTCTATCTCCGCAGAGGGGCCGGCCAGCCGGAAGGCCACACCCGAGGGCTCGGAGGCGAGATCAGTGATCCGCCATGTCGAGCTCGACTCGAAACCGAAGCCGGCCGCACCGGTGCGGTCGGCCAGCCGGCGGGCCCCGGGGTCGTCGATGCCAACAACGACCGGGCCCTGGACCCGCCTGACCACGCGGGCGAACGCATCCTCCATCGAATCGACCGAGCTGAAGTGCTCCAGATGCTCGGGCTCCACGTTCGTGACCACGAGCCCTCGGAGCTCGATCTGCTCGAAGGTGCCGAACGCCTCGTCGACCTCGAGCACGAGCAGATCCCCCTCGCCGGTTGCGGCGTTCGTGCCCAGGTCGATGAGATCGCCACCGACCGCGAACGACGGATCGAGACCGGCTCGGCGAAGGGCGGCGACGAGCATCGCGGTGCTGGTCGTCTTCCCGTGCGTGCCCGTCGGCCCGACGGTGGGGATCTCGGAGGTGATCTCCTCGAGTAGCCGGGGGCGCCTCCACACCGGGATCCCGGCCGCATGGGCCGCTCCGATCTCGGGATCGGTCTCCGGGACCGCCGACGAGGCCACCACCAGGTCCACGCCTCTCAGCCGCTCGGGTTCGTGGCCCGACCACACCTCGATGCCCAGCTCGGCGAGCGAGGCGACCACCGAACCGGCCCTGAGATCCGAGCCGCTCACCACACTCCCCCAGCCGTGGAGGAGCTTGGCGAGAGCGCTCATGCCGGCGCCGCCGACTCCGATCAGGTGGATGCGTCCGAGCCGCCCGAGGTCAGCCATGGGCATCCACCATGGCCGCGGCGATGACACCGGCCGCTTCGGGCCGCGAGAGTGTCGAGGTGGCGGCTCGCATCGACACGAGCATGTCGGTGTCGCCCACCAGTTCGGCCAACCGCCTTCCGAGGCCCGGCAGGTCCGGCTCGGGGACCACGAGAGCTGCTCCGCAGGAGGCCAGGGCGGCCGCATTGGCCTGCTGATGATCTCCGGAGCCGAAGGATCCGGGGACGAGGATCGCCGGCGTCCCGGTGGCGGTGAGCTCGGCCACCGCCCCCCCGGCCCTGGCGACGACCAGATCGACGGCTGCGTAGAAGTCCTCCATGTGCAGCTCGTAGTCCAGCACCACCCAGGCCAGATTCGCGGTCTCTGCGCGGGCGGCCACCTCGGCGCGGTGGCTCGGTCCTGCCAGGTGGAGCACCTGGATGGGAGGGCCGTCCCAGGCGGTGAACACCGAGACCGCCGCATCGTTCAACGCCGCGGCGCCCAGGCTCCCGCCGAACACACCGACGATCGGGGGGTCGGCGTCGAGCCCATAACGGGCGAGGGCCCGAGGACGGAGAGCCACCCGGTCGAATCGGGCGATCGCCGACCGCACGGGGTTCCCCACCCACTCGCCGCGGAGGCCCTCGGTGTTCGGAAACGAGACGAAGACCCTGCCGGCCATCCGGGCGGCGAGCCGGTTCGCCAGGCCCGCCTCGGCGTTCTGCTCGGCGACCATGAGCCGGGCACCCGCCCGGCGGGCCGCCAGCGCGGCGGGAATCGTGACGTATCCGCCCATCCCCAGCACCACCTGCACGCCCCGCTCCATCAGCGCTTCGTGCATCCGGCGGACGGCCCTCCTGACGACCCCGGGAATGCCGAGATTGGCGGTGGTGAGGCGACGCTGGAGGCCCCTCAGCTCGACCTCGAGGAAGGGAAAGCCTGCCTCCGGGTACACGGTGGCCTCGAGGCGGGAGCCTCCCATGAAGAGGACGTCCTCGCGGGCGACGCCCGACTCGACGAGGGCCTCGCCCACCGCCAGGCCCGGGTAGACGTGGCCACCGGTGCCGGCCGCGGCGATGGCATAGCTCACGATCGGGGTGCGGTGCCGTGTTGTGCCACGTTGACGAGCACGCCGAGCGCAGCCATCGAGACCACGAGCGCCGTGCTGCCGAACGACACGAACGGAAGGGTGATCCCGGTGATGGGCAGCACCCCGACCACGCCACCGATGTTCACGATCGCCTGGAACGAGAACCAGGTGGTGATACCGGCGGCGATCATCCGGCCGAACTCGTCGGGGGCCCGGCGGGCGGTCGCCCAGCCGGAGAGCGCCAGCACCACGAAGAGGAGGATCACGAGCACCCCTCCGATGAAGCCGGTCTCCTCACCGACGATCGAGAAGATGAAGTCGGTGTGGGCGTTGGGCAGGTAGAACCAACGCGCACGGCTGTTGCCGAGCCCCACCCCGAAGATGCCGCCGGTCCCCAGCGCCAGGTAGGACTGGATGAGCTGGTACCCGTTCCCGGCCGGGTCGGCCCACGGCTCCAGGAACCCGGTGATCCGGGCGAACCGGTACGGGGCTGCGACGGCCAGCATCGCCGCGACGACGACCCCTCCGAGCCCGGTGAGCACCACATAGCGGAAGGGTGCCGAGCTGGCGACGAGTACGGCGATGGCACAGGCCGCGATCACGATCGTCGTCCCGAGATCCGGCTGGAGCATGACGAGGAGCCCGGTGGTGCCCAGGATCATGGCCACCGGTGCCAGGAAGTGCCCGAAGTCGCCGAGGAGCCGATGCTTCCGCTCCATGACCGTCGCCAGGGCCACGATCACCGTGAACTTGGCGAGCTCCGCCGGCTGGAATGCGGGAAGCGGGCCGACGGCGATCCAGCGGCGGCTGCCCCCGGCCACCACCCCGTCGACGAGGACCCACACGAGCAGGCCGAGCGTGGCGAGGAACAACGGGATGGCGGTCTGGCGGTACACCGGAAACGGCACCCGGGCGGTCACGAGCATCGCCACCGTCCCCAACCCCACCCCGACGAGCTGGCGAACGAACATCGAGTACTGCCCCTCGTCGCGGGCGAGCCCCACGGTCGAGGACGCCGACAGCGTGGCGGCGAGGCCGATGACGATCAGGATGAATCCGACCACCATCATCACGGTGGCGGTGCGGTTGTTCACCCTCGTGCGGGTCGCCGAACGGACGGCGGCCGCCCGGGCCCGGGTGATCGACGTGACGTTCGCCGTCATGGCACCTTCTCCCCTTCGTGGACCAGTTCCCGGACGGCCGCGGCGAACGCATCGCCCCGGCGGGCGTACGACTCGAACATGTCGAAGCTGGCGCACCCGGGGGCGAGCAGCACCGTGTCACCAGCCGAGGATGCCGCGGCGGCGATCCGGACGGCTGCCTCCATGCTCGGGGCCACCTCCACCCGGTCGGGATCGGCCGCCAGCAGGTCGGCGGCCGCCGTGCCGAGGGCCACCACCCGGCGCACGTTCGACTCGTGCACGAGCGGGCTCACGTCCAGGCCCTTGGCCAGCCCACCGGCAATGAGGACCACCGATGGGTAAGAGCGAATGGCGGCCAGTGCGGCATGGGGGTTGGTGGCCTTGGAATCGTCGACGAACGCCACGCCACCGAGCTCGGCCACCAGGGTCCTTCGATGGGGGCCGGGCCGGAAGGTGCGCCAGGTCTCGAGGACGGCATCGGGCTCGGCTCCAACCTCGATGGCGGCGGCGCAGGCGGCGGCGAGGTCGAGGAGGAAGGCGGGATCGGTCACCCCGAGCTCGTCGACGCGCGCCGACACCGGCCCGACCACGAGCCGGCCGGAGACCACCCCGCCCCCGCCCTCGGGGAGACGCCGCCCCGACACCGGGATCCGTCGGGCGGCCGACCCCGCCGCCAGCTGCACCGCCCCCATGTCGTCGGCGTCGTAGACGGCCACGTCCGAGGGCCTCTGGCGCTCGAACACCCTCGCCTTGGCGGCGGCATAGGCGGCGAAGCTCCCGTGCCAGTCGAGGTGATCGGGGGCGAGGTTCAGAAGAACGGCGGCGTCGGCTCGGAAGCTCTCGACGAACCGGAGCTGGAAGCTCGACACCTCGACGACGAGGGCGTCGGGAGGATCCACCACCGCCTCCGACAGCGGCGTGCCGATGTTGCCCAGCGCCGGGGCCCGGAGACCGCTGTGCTCGAGCATCTCGGAGACGAGCTCGGTCACCGTCGTCTTGCCGTTCGTCCCGGTGACGGCGACGCAGGGCCGAGGCGGCAAGTGACGCCAGGCGAACTCGATCTCGCCGACGATCGGCAGGCCCGCCTCGAGCGTGTCGACGACCGGTGCCGAGCGCTCGGAGAACCCCGGGCTCGTCACCACCAGGTCCACACCCGACAGCAGCAGAGGGTCCCAGGTTCCCACCGCCGTCGCCGCCCCAGCCAGGTCCTGGGAGGGCGGCTCGGCGTCGTACACGGTGACGGCGTGTCCCAGGTGGGTGGCGAGATGGGCCACCGCCGCCCCGGACACGCCCGCACCGAGCACAAGCAGGCGGCTCACAGCAGTCCCTCGAGCCGGATGAAGTCGGCGTAGAACAGCCCGAGGGCCAGCGCCACGCCGATACCCGCCAGGATCCAAAACCGGATGACGACGGTGGTCTCGGGCCAGCCCCCCAGGTCGAAGTGGAAGTGGAGGGGAGCCATCCGGAAGACCCGGCGACCGGTGAGCTTGAAGCTCGCCACCTGCAGGATCACCGATGCGGCCTCCGCGACATACAGACCGCCCAGGACGACCAGCAGCAGGTGGGTGTTCGTGAGCAGGGCGAGGGCTGCCAGCAGGCCCCCGATGGCCTGGGATCCGACGTCACCCATGAAGATCTGGGCAGGGGCGGCGTTCCACCACAGGAACCCCATGAGTGCCCCGAGCATCGCCGCCGCCACGATCGACAGGGCCAGCGGGCTCACCGCCTCGTAGAGCCCGTCATTGCGGAATTGCCAGAACGCGATGATCGTGTACGCCCCGAACATGAGAGCGGCAGATCCGGCCGCCAGCCCGTCCATCCCATCGGTGAGGTTCGCCCCGTTGGCCGCCCCGGTGAGCATCAGCAGGACCAGAACCACGAATGCCACACTGCCCAACTCGATCCCCAGCGGTCTGGTGAAGGAGAGCTCGGTGACGATCCCCGCCTCGACCGCCCCCCATGCGAACAAGCCGGCGACGGTCAGCTGACCCAGGAACTTCGATCCCTTGCCCAACCCGAGCGAGCGGCGTTGCGTGTACTTGAGGAGGTCGTCGACGAACCCGATCGACGCCATGCCGACGAGGGCGAGCAACGCCAGGAGGCCGCCGGGGCGGAGCGGCTGCAGCCTGAGGGTGAGACCCGTCACCGGGGTCCACAGCTGGACGTGGGCGGCGAGGTAGGCCACCACCACGGCGGTCACCATCACCACCCCGCCCATGGTCGGGGTGCCCTGCTTGTGGGCGTGCGACCCCTGGATCTCCTCCTGGATGAACTGCCCGATCTCCCTGCGCCGGAGGACCCGGATCGCCACGGGGGTGCCGAAGATCGACACGAGTGCGGCGACGGTGGCGGCGACGAGGAGCCCGATCACCGGACGGTCCCCCCTCTGAGCGTCCTCAGCTCCTCCCTCGCCACCTGGCGGTCGTCGAAGGGCACGACGGTTCCCGCCACCTCTTGACCCCGCTCGTGGCCTTTGCCGAGCACGAGCACGACGTCGCCAGCCTCCGCCCACGTCAGCGCGGCACGGATCGCGGAACGCCGGTCGCCCTGGCGCCACACCGTCGAATCGGCGGGGATTCCCTCCATCACCTCGTCGATGATGGCATCGGGATCCTCCGATCTCGGGTTGTCCGAGGTCACGAAGACTGCATCGGCCCTCGCCGCGGCCGCGCCCATGAGTGGCCGCTTCTCGTGATCTCGGTCGCCCCCGGCACCCACGACGACCGCCACCCGCCCCGTCGCGGCGCCACGCACGGCCTCCAGTGCCGCCGAGATGCCGTCGGGAGTGTGGGCGTAGTCGATGATCACCCCGACCGGATCGTCACCCGAGACGAGCTCGAACCGGCCCGGGATCGGGCTGAGATCGGCGAGCCCGGCTGCGGCGGCGGACGGATCGAAGCCCAGCGCCACGGCGCAGCCCAGCGCCACGAGGGCGTTGGCGGCGTTGAAGGCTCCCCCCACGGGCACGGTGAGGTGGCCGAGGCCGGGTACCCCATCGACGTCCACCTCGAGGGAGGAGAGGCCGGCTCGCACGATCCGGCCGCGGATGTCGACCCCCGGCGAGGTGCCCACGGTGAGGACGGGGACACGGACCTCCTCCGCCAGCCGCCGGCCGGCGGCGTCGTCGACCCAGATCACCGCGGTTCGAGAGCGCACGGGATCGAACAGCCGCGCCTTGGCGGCGAAGTAGGCGTCCTCGGTGTGATGGAAGTCGAGATGATCGTGCCCGAGGTTCGTGAATGCCGCCACCTCGAACCAGATCGAGTCGACGCGGCCGAGCTCGAGCGCGTGCGACGACACCTCGACCGCCACCACCTCCGCACCCCGGTCTGCCATATGGGCGAGGATGCGCTGCAGATCGGAGGCCTCCGGCGTGGTCCGTACGGTGGGGACGTTCTCTCCGCCCACCCGGGTTCGGACGGTCCCGATGAGGCCGGCCTTCTTCCCGGCCCCGATCGCCATCGCTTCGATCATGTGGGTCACGGTCGTCTTGCCGTTCGTGCCGGTGACCCCGACGAGAGCCAGGCGTCGCGACGGCTGCCCATGGACCTCGGCTGCCAGGCCGGCAAGGCTCGATCGGGTCGATGCGACGACGAGCTGGGGCACGGCGAGGTCCAACTCGTGCTCGACCGCCACGGCCGGGCTTCCCCGTTCCACTGCCCCACCTGCGAAGGCGTGACCATCCACTTGGAACCCCGTGATCGCCACGAACAGCGTGCCCGGACCCGCCTGACGGGAGTCGTGGGTGACGTCGCGGACTCGGGTCGTGCCGTTGCCCACCACTCTGCCGCCGGTGACGGCGGCCAGTTCGTCGAGACTCCTACTCGGGGGCATCGGGGGTGACTCCCAGGCGATGCAGCGCAGCCTCCATCACCTCGGCGAACGCCGGTGCCGCCGCTCGGCCACCCGTCCGGTACTCGAACGAAGGGCCGTCGACGACGACGGCGACCACCACCGCCGGATCGTCGACAGGAGCCATCCCCACGAACGAGGCGATGTTGATGCTCGTGTAGGTGCCGTCCGGTCCCACCTTCGACGCGGTGCCGGTCTTGCCACCGACCCGATACCCCGGCACGTCTGCGCCGGTCCCGGTTCCCTCGAGCACGACTTCGGCCAGCAATTGACGCAGCGTCCATGCCACACCCTGGTCCACCACCCGGCGTCGCTCAGGCTCGAAGGGTGTGGTCTCTCCCTCGCCGTCGATCTGCGCTGCGACCAGGTGCGGCTGCACCCACTCGCCGTCGTTGGCGATGGCGGCATATGCCGCCGCCACCTGCAAAGGGGTGACCGCCACTCGATACCCGATGGAAGCCGAAGCCAGATCGGTGACGATCCGAGGGTCGAGATCCACGATCCCGCTCGTCTCGCCGGAGAAGTCGACCCCGGTCCTGGTCCCGAATCCGAAGGCCCGCGCATAGTCCTCGAAGAGTCCGGGGGCGAACTGCTGTGCGATCTTGATCGTCCCGACGTTGGAAGACTCCCGGAACACCTCGGCCACGGTCATGTCCCGGGTCGGGTGGCGGAGGAAGTCCCGATAGCAGCCGTAGATCTCGTCGTCGTCTCTGACACAGGCCTTGGGCCGGACCTCGTGCTCCCACGAGACCTGAGGAACGACATCGCCTACCCGCGCCGTCCCGCTGTCGAGGGCCGCTGCGAACGTGATCAGCTTCATCGTCGAGCCCGGCTCATAGAGGCCGCGCACGGCGAAGTTCGAGAACCCGGACCCGTCCTCAGACCGCCGGGCGGTCGGGTCGTACGACGGGGCCCCTGCGAGCGCCAGGATCTCACCCGTCTCCGGCTCGAGCACGACGATCCAGCATTGGGCGGCCCCCGTCCGCTCGAGCGTGGTCCGGCAGGTCTGCTCCGCCACGTACTGGAGGGGCAGGTCGATGGTCGTGACGAGGTCGAGCCCGGGGACGGCCGGCCGGATCTCCCTCCTGCCCTGGGGGATTGGACGACCGCGCAGGTCGCGCTCGAAGACCAGCTCTCCGGGCGTGCCGGTGAGAGCCTCGTCGTAGGCGAACTCGAGGCCCTCGACACCCTTGCCGTCGATGTCGACCACCCCGACGACCTGTCCGGCGACCGAGCCCGCCGGGTACACACGAGTCGCCTCGGGGTGGGTGTAGATACCCGCCAGCCCCAGGTCCATCACCTGCTGGACGAGGGCATGGTCGACCTGCCGCCGGATGTACACGAATCGGGAGTCGCTCCGGAACTGCTCGAGCAGCTCGACCGGATCGCGACCGGCCATGACCGCGATCTGCTGGGCGGCGAAGACCGGGTCCTCGATCTCGGGTGGCACCGCATAGATGCTCTCCGCCTCCACCGTGAGGGCCAGCGGATCACCGTTCCGGTCGAAGACCTTGCCTCGCTCGGGTGCCACCTGCCGGGTCACCAATCGCTGATCCAGGCCCATGGCGGCGAAGTCGGCAGCCTGCACGACCTGAACCTGGAACAGGCGAGCGGCCAATCCGCCGAACATCAACACGAGGGTGATGCCGAGCAGTCCGAGCCGCACGGCACCCGGGGCGGGACGCCGTGGTCGCCGTGGCGCCACGGGTTACCTCGGGCGCCGGAGTGCTCCGCCGGGCCCTCGAATGACGACGGCCCACCCGGCTCCAGCGCAGGCTCGGGGGTTCATGGCAAGTCGGCCGCGAGGCGGTCGATCTCCGCCCAGCGCGGGTCTTCGATGTCGGATCGAATGGTGATGCCCGCCACGAGTAGCTGTTCGGGCGAGTCCGGGTAGACCATGCCCATCTGGGTTGCCAGCGGGGCGACCCGGGCGGGGTTCTCGAGTCGGGCGATCTCCACCCGGAGCAGGGTGTTGCGGTCTGCGGCCTCTGAGATCGACCGTTCGAGCTCGGAGAGCCGGAACGCCCCGTCGTCGAGCGCGGTACGCGAGAACGCCAGACCGAAGATGGCCGCGATCGCGACGAGCGAGAACACCATCCAGGGGGCAACGTGGATCCTGCGGGTCCGACGTCCCTCCAGCACCCGCAGGTTGCGGTGGGAGCGTTGGGCCCGGATCGGTCGGGCCGTCATGCCGCCACCCTCTCCGCCGCCCGCAGCCGCGCCGACCGCGCCCGAGGGTTGGCGTCCACCTCCGCCCGGGATGGCCGCATCGGGGACCGGGTGAGGATCTTCAGTTCGGCCACCGTGCCGCAGCCACACACCGGCAGCTCGGGCGGGCACGTGCAGCCGGTCGCTCCGGCGGCGAAGCGGCGCTTGACGATTCGATCCTCCAGCGAGTGGTAGGCAATGGCGACACACCGGCCGCCGGGCCGGAGTCGCTCCAGGCCGGCCTCGAGACCGTCCGCCACAGCCGACAACTCGTCGTTGACGGCGATCCTCAGCGCCTGGAAGGTCTTGCGGGCAGGATGCCCGCGCCGACGGTCTCGGGCCGGGATCGCCGAGGCGACCACCTCGGCGAGATGGACGGTGTCCCGGATCGGCCGGTTGGCCACGATGGCCGCTGCCACCCGCCGGGCGGAGGGCTCCTCGCCATACCGTCGGATGATGCCGGCGAGCTCGTCGGCGGCGCGGCTGTTCACGAGCTCGTCGGCCGTGAGGGCCTGGGCCGGGTCCATCCGCATGTCGAGGGGACCCGAGAGCCGATACGAGAACCCACGGCGGCTCTCGTCGAGTTGGTGGCCGGACACGCCGAAGTCGAACACGACGGCAGCGATGTCACCGATGCCCGCTTTGTCGAGCAGGTCGGCGAGATGGCGGAAGTCCCCGGCGAGGAAGGTCACCCCCTCGACCACCTCCCGGTGGGCGTCGGGGTCCCGATCGATGCCGATCATCCTCACTCGCTCTCCCATCGCCTCCATCACTCTCTTCGTGTGCCCGCCGCCGCCATATGTGGCGTCGACGACCACGCCCTCCACGACGGGCCGCAGCAACGCCACGACCTCGTCGGCCATCACCGGCCGGTGGTATTCCCGGGGCCGGTTCATGGCCAGCCCCCCGGGCGCTGGCACCGAGTGGAAGCGGGCGGAGTCAGGGGCCTTCCAACTTGGTAACCGGGGGGCTGGCGATGAATCGGACCGCTCACCGCCGAGGAGTCATTCGCTCTGGGGCACCTCCTCGTCGTCGTCTTCGAGGAAGGCCTCGTCGCCGGCGGCCCGGTCGCTCTCGTACGACGAGACGTTCCAGAGCTCGACGTGGTCGTAGACACCGAGGACCACGACCTCGCTCCCCGACTCGAGGGAGGCGTAGCCCCGGAGCTCGGGCTTGACGAGCAGGCGTCCGGTCTTGTCGAGCGACTGCTCGTCGGCGCTGGCGAAAAACGTTCGGGCGAACTGGCGGCCGGCACGGTTCTGGGGACGGTGCATCGCATCGGCTGCCTTCTGCTCCCACGTGGCCCGGGGGAACACGACCAGCTGGCCGTCCTGGCCCTTGGTCACGATGCAGGAGTCGGTGAGTCGCTCGCGAAACCGGGACGGCATCACGACGCGGCCCTTGCCGTCGAGCGTGTGGACGTCCTCGCCGAGGAACACGATGTCTCGATCCCCTCTCGCATGCCGGTTGGTCCTCCGTGAGGCGCCACTATGGCCCACATCATGCCACTTGTCAACACTTTGCCCCACAATTGGGCCCAACGGCCCCACGGGAGACGTGAGACGTGAGACGTGAGACGTGAGACGTGAGACGTGAGACGGCTCTACGCCGAGTCGGCCAGCAGGTACGGGTGCCAGGTGGGGTCGAGAGAGAATCCCGCGCTGGCGAAGATCCACCCGTAGCGGAGGGGTGCTCCGGGCTTGCCGGTCAGCGAGAGCCCAGCCTCGCCAGGTAGACGGTCGCCCTTGCGCACGTTGCAGCGCCGGCAACAGGCGACGACGTTGTCCCAGGTGTGCCCCCCACCCCGCGATCTGGGCAGCACGTGATCGATGGACTCGGCCTGGGCACCGCAGTACTGGCATCGGTGTCCGTCCCTGCCGAACACCGCCCGGCGCGTCACCGGTACCACCCGGTGAAAGGGAACGTGGACGAAAGCGGTGAGCTTCACGACGGAGGGCACCTCGAACGTGACGTGTTCGGAATACCAGCGCTCGTCCCGGGCTGCGACCACGACCGCCTTGCCGTGGAGCACCAGCACCACGGCCCGGCGAGCCGCCACCACCGACAGCGGCTCATAGCTGGCGTTGAGGACGAGGGCCCTGGACACGCCTACCTCCGCGACGCCGGGAGCCTACCGCCGAAGGGCGCGGCCGCGTGCGGGTCAGAGTTCGGGAAAGGCGGCGGTCACGGCTCGATGGAGGGCGTGGTGGAGGTCGGACTCGACGATGGCCGCTCCTGCACACGCGGGACCGGCAGGGTGGAGGAGCACCACCGTCACCACCCGGTATCCCCCGACCCGGTCCAGTTCGATCCCGCCCACCTCCGGTGCGGCGCTCCCCCACCAGGCAGCCACCGCCTCGGCCATGGCGGCGGCGGCGCCGCGGCGGGTCGCCTCGGCTCGCCGGATCACCGCCCGCCCAGCTCCCGCCAGCCTCACCTCGAGGCCCTCGCCGACCGGCGTCACCCGTACCTCGACCGGGCCCGGGGCAGATTCGACCGGCTCCTCCCCCGATGGCGGAGCGATCTGGGTCAGAGCGAGCTGCGGCCGGCGCGACCGCAGGCCGTAGGCGGCGAGCAGCCGCCGGATCTCGTCGAGCACGAAGCCCTCGTTGGTGCGCTCCGTCAGCCGGACGTGGATCGCCTCGATGCCGCCGTCGGTCACCTCGAGTCTCACCTCCTCGACCCCGTCGACGGACCGAAGCCTCTCGGCGAGCCCGTTCACCTCGCCCTCCGAGCCCTGCGACGCCATGCCAGGTACGCCACCACGTCGCCGGCCTCGAGCGGATGGTCGGCGCGCCCGTACGCGGTGGCGAGCCGCCAATCGAGATGGGCGGTGGAGGGCAGCGGGAGGAAGGGGGCCGAGCCCCACCACCGGCGGCGACGGTGGGACCACCACCAGCGCATCGCCTCACCCCACAGGTGAGGGCGACGCAGCACCATCAGGACCGCATTGCCCACTCCCAGCACCTCGCTCCCAGCGGCGGGGGCCCGCCGTCGTCATGAGGTTACCCCGGGAACATGCCACGACCAGGGGTCTAGAGTTCCAGATTCACGGCTCAGGGACGACGATCACGTGGAGACGATGAATCCCGACGAGGTGACGTGGTTCGCCGATCGGTTCGATCGCGTCGCGGCGAACGTCGAACGGGTGATCCAGGGCAAGCGCGAGTCGATCGAGTTGGTCCTCCTCTGCCTCCTCGCCGAGGGGCACGTCCTCATCGAGGACGTGCCGGGGGTCGGCAAGACGCTGCTGGCCAAGTCGGTCGCCCGGTCGATCGACTGCAGCTTCAACCGCATCCAGTTCACCCCCGACCTCCTCCCCTCGGATGTGACCGGCGTGTCGGTGTGGGACCGGCAAGAGAGCACGTTCGTGTTCAAGCCGGGGGCGATCTTCGCCAACATCGTGGTCGGCGACGAGATCAACCGGGCCAGCCCGAAGACCCAGGCCGCTCTGCTCGAGGCGATGGAAGAGCGCCAGGTGACGGTTGACGGGGTGACCCGACCCCTCCCGCCGCCGTTCATGGTCGTGGCCACCCAGAACCCTCTCGAACACGAGGGAACCTATCCGTTGCCGGAGGCCCAGCTCGATCGCTTCATGATGAGGGTCTCCCTCGGCTACCCGGCCAGGGAGAAGGAGCTGGAGATGCTCGACACCCACGGCATTCGGTCGACCTTCCTCGATCTCGAGCCCGTCGTCACCGACGAGGAGGTACGCGCCCTGGTCGACGCCGCCCGCCGGATCCATGTCGCCCCGACCGTGCGCTCGTACATCATCGACCTCGTCGACGCCACCCGATCCCACGGTGACGTCCTGCTCGGCGCCTCGCCACGCTCCGCCCTGTACCTCCTGCGGGTGGCCCGCGCCAGGGCCGGAGCGGCCGGACGCGGGTTTGTCACCCCCGACGACGTCAAGGCGCTGGCACTCCCCGTGCTCGAGCACCGCATGGCGCTGCGCCCCGAGGCCCAGATGCGGGGCTCCGGACCCGCCGGGGTCGTGACCTCGGTGCTGGGGCACCTCCGGGTCCCCGGCACCGCCCGGGCAGCCCCCTGATGGTGGGCCGCCGGGGTTGGGCGGTTGCCGGGTGCGGTCTGGGCCTGCTCGTCGTCTGGGCGGCGCTCGGGGAGCTCGAACTGCTGGGGGTGGCGACGCTACTCGTCGGCTCGGTCGTCTTCGCCATCGTGCTCACCCGCTGGACGAGACCCCGCGTCGAGGTTTCCCGGCGTCTGGCGCCCGCGCTCGTCCACGAGGGCGACCGAGCTGCGGTCCGGGTGACGATCACCAACCCGGGGCGCCGCCGGCTGGCCGATCTCACGATCGTCGACGAGGTACGCGGGCTCGGTGACGCCCGCTTCGACGTCGCCGCCCTGGGAGCGGGCGAGTCGGTGGAGGCCACCTACCACATCCTCTGCAGACCCCGGGGTGTGTACGACGTCGGCCCGACGCGGGTGTCTACCTCGGATCCGCTCGGCCTGGCGTCGGTCGCCTGGACCGGTGGGGCCCGGGACAGACTCATCGTCTATCCCGAGACCGAGGAGCTCGTCGGCTTCCCCGTCACCCGGGGCCGTGATCCCGCCAACCACGCCTCGCGCCCGGAGTTCAGCCATCGGGGGGGCGAGGACTTCTACACGATGCGCGAGTACCGGGTGGGAGACGATCTCCGGCGCGTCCACTGGCCGTCGTCCGCCAAGCGGGACGAGCTCATGATCCGCCAGCTCGAGACACCCTGGAAGTCGTTGGCGCTCGTGATGCTCGACGTCCGCGCACGCGCATACGAGACGCCCGATTGCTTCGAGAAGGCGGTGAGCGGGGCGGCCTCGGTGGTCAGGCATCTGGCTGCGGCAGGGTTCGACGCCGAGCTGTGGGCCGGCGGCACCGCCACCGTCGGGATCGATCGCTACGCATCGGTCATGGAGGCGCTGGCGCTCGTGTCCACCGACTCTCGGATCGACGTCCGGGCGGCTGCGGCCCACCTGGCCAGGACCGGACGGGGTGGTGCGCTGTTCCTGATCACAGGGACCCCCGACGCCGATCTCCTGAGCGTCAAACAGGCGCTGTCTCGCGAGTACCGCAGCGTCGTGCTCATGGCTGCCGTCGACGGGCACGAGGGCACGACATCGGAGTTCCGGCGTGCCGGGGCGGTGACGATGTCCGTCCCACCCGATGGCTCGTGGGCAACGGCCTGGATGCAAGCGACCTCCCGAACATGGCACGCCGTCTCGGCACGCTGACCGGGACGGCCGCCCTGGCGCTGGCGCTGGCCCGGCTCGGGCGGCTCATCGCACCCGCCGAGGGGAGCGACGTCTCGTGGCAGGTGGTGTTGGTGGCGGCGGCGGTGCTCGGGGGGGTGACGGCCTGGCTGTCGATCGCCTATCGCCTACCCGTGTGGGCGGCGATCCCCATCCAGGTCGTCGGGGCAGGCATCGCTCTGCTCCGGGTGACGGTCCCCGACACCCTCGCCTTCGGGGTGCTGCCGACGGCGGAGACCGGACCTGGGCTCATCGAGGAGCTCGGGTTCGGCCTCGAGGTGATCCGATTCGGCTCGGCCCCGGTTGCCCCGGTCGGCGGGCTCGTGGGCATCCTCGTCATCGGCTTCTGGCTGCTGGGCGCCTGCGTCGCCTGGGGTGGCGAACGCGGCCCCCGATGGCCGGCGACGGTGCCGCCGGTCGCCTTCTACCTCTCGCTCGCCGTCCTCGACCGGGCAGGCCCGAGCACCGGCTGGATCGTCGTCGGGCTCCTGATCGTCGGGGCGGCGTTGTACGCCACCTTCACGGGAGATACGCCGGACTCCGGCCGGGTCCGGGACCGGGACGGCCGTTTCCTGGGACGCCGATCGACCGCCCGGCCGGTGGCATTGCTCGCCGCGACCGGCCTCCTCGCCGTCTCGGCAACCACGGCCTTCGCCGCCTCCGTGCCCGACGGGGGCATGCTGGAGTGGCGCAGCCGGTCGGGCTTCGGCACCGGGGCATTCGGGGGAACCTCGCTCAACGTCTTCGTGGGTCTCCGCCAGCAGGTGCTGTCGCTCGGCGACGAACCGGTCTTCGTGGCCCGGCTCAGCGACTCGGCTCGGGACGCCGGTTCTCTCTACTGGCCGCTGGTCACCCTCGACGTGTTCGATGGCGAGAACTGGATGCCGGGCGCACTGGCCTACTCGCGTCCCGAGCCCGGGTCCGGGTGGGAGCGGCCGGAATGGGCGTTCGCCGGACCCACCGTCAGGGTGTCCCAGCGGATCCGGATCGAGGGCCTGCGCGGCCAGCTGCTCCCGGCGCTCTATGCACCCGACGAGCTGCGGACCGGCGTCGATCTGATCGCGGAGAGCCTGCGTGGTCGGGAGGACGGCGCGGTGAAGATCGACGTGGGCCTGCGGTCCGGGTGGGAGTACGAGGTGGTGTCGGACGTGCCGGTGCCCGACCTCGATCGGCTGGCGTCGGTCGGCGGGGAGCTCTCACCCATCTTCCAGGAGGCGGCCAGGGCGGGCGCGTACCTGGGGAACCCCCGCGACCCACAGTTCTCTCCGAGACCACGATCCATCTCGGACCGCTTCCTCGAGCTTCCCGACGACACCGCCCCCGAGGTGCGGCTCCTCGCCGCCGAGGTGGTGGCCGACGGCCTCACCCGGTTCGAGCAGGCGCTGTTGCTCGAGCGGTGGTTCCAGGACCCGAGCCGGTTCATCTTGCTTTTAATTCAACAAGAACAGCAATCTGCTTGCCAAGTTGAGCAGCTTCAATACGAGATCTAACAATCGGTGAATCCAGTCCAACCCTATAAAGTGTCTGCTTAATTGCGAGCACATCAGGATCACGCGCAGCCT
>JAWOJB010000091.1:0-7319 GCA_046484325.1 Acidimicrobiia bacterium
CGGATCGCGGCGAGCTGGGACTTGTCCGACGTCCAGCCGTCGCACTGGCCCGCCAGGAATGCAGCCTGGAGGGTCTCGTTGTCCTCGAACGTCAGCGGGGTGTAGGTGAGCCCGGCGAAGCGGGTCGCCAGGTTGAGCTCGGTGGTGGTGCCCGAGAGCACGCACACCGAGGTGTTCGCCATGTCGTCGACCAAGGTGATGCCGCTGTCGGCGCGCACCATCATCCCCTGGCCGTCGTAGAAGGTGGTGTGGAGGAAGGTCGCCCCCTCACCGCCATCACGGCTGGCGGTCCAGGTCGTGTTGCGAATCAGCACGTCGATCTCGCCGGACTGGAGGGCGGTGAACCGCTGGGGGGCGGTCAACGCGACGTATTCGACGGCGTCGGCGTCGCCCAGCACCGCCGCTGCCACGGCCTTGCAGAAGTCGATGTCGAAGCCCGAGAAGGTCCCGTCGGCTTCGACGAAGCCGAATCCAGGTACGGCTTCGTTGACCCCGCAGCGGACGCTTCCCCGCTGCTGAACCGCCGCCAGGGTTGCTCCGCTGGGGGCAGGCTGGGCGCCTCCGTTGGACGCGGTGGTCGTGGTGGTCTCCCCGTCTGGGCCGGCCGTGGTCGTGGTTGTGGTGTCCTCGGTGGTCGTGGTACAGGCGGCCAGTGCCAGGATCAGCACGGCCGGAGCGACGAGCCATCGCCTCATGTTGGTTCCTCCCGGGATCGACGGTCTGCGCCGGCATGCGGCGCGGTCGTGCGGAAACCCTAACCCCGGTGTGTCGGCGCGGGCAACCGGTTGTTGCGGTCCCGGTACCAGGAGCCTCGACGGTCGGGGAAGGCTCCGGTTCACCAGGTCGAGGTGACTGGCCGGTGACGGGGCGCGGGGGGAGGTGCCAAACGCGTCCGTCGGCTTCGGGCCTCGTCCCGAGGATCACGTACGCGCGACCCATGTCCGGTAGGTAGGCACACGAGTGCGGAGCATCCAGGGCACCCATCCAACGGATCGGCCTGCCCTCGACGGCGGGCTCGATGGCCAGGGCCGTGAAGGCGGAGTTGTCGGCATGCGGTCCGAAGTAGTCGGAGGCGCGGCCGATGGCGACGCGCAGCCTCCCATCCAGGACGCGCTGCTCACCGAACTGCTCCGACGCCTACACCGACCTCGCCGAGGCGGTCGAGGAGGCGGCGCGGGGACCGGCGTCGGTGCGGGGTAACTTCGAGGCGGCCGTGCTCTCCTATCGCCGGTGGGCGATCGGCAGCTCAACCGGTTCCTGCTGATCTTCGGCACGCCCGTCCCGGGTACGCCGCGCCGGAGGGGGCCGACGGTCGAGGCGAACCGCCGGATGGGCCAGGTGTTCTTCGGGCTGGCGGCCGAGACGTGGTCCTCCGGGGTGCTCACCGCACCGGACGGAGACCTCTCTCTCGGCGAGCCCGAGGTCGCGCTGCTGGAGGAGATCCGGGCGACCGCGCCGGGCTTTCCCGGGGCGTTGATCCCCCGAATGGTGGGCGCGTGGGCCACTGGCACGACCTCGTGCCCCTCGCGGTCACCAATCAGCTCCACTGGATCTATTCGGACTCCGCTGCGTTCTTTTCAGGTCCCAGGTCGCCGAGATCCTCCGAGCGGTTCGGCCTGCAGACCTGACGCCGGTCCGGTGACTAGTCACCCGGAGGGGCCTGGGGATGGATCCCAATCCCGGTGCTTGCGACCCCGATAGAGACCCTGTGAAGAGAACCAGACGTCAGCACAGGAGTCAGGAGCACATCATGACCAGGATCACGATGGTCACCGTCCACCGGGTGGGGGCCCTCACGGTCGTTCTCGCCCTTGCCTTGGGTTTCGGCGCCCCGCTCGCACTTGGTGCGAACGAGGTGGCCTGCTCGGGCCCGGCAGCCGCCTCGAACCCGAACTGCCAGACGCCTTCGACGACGACGACGACTCAGCCCTCGACGACGACTACCGAGCAGGGTGAGGACACCGAGCAGGGTGAGGGCACCGAGCAGGGTGAGGGCACCGAGCAGGGTGAGGGCACCGAGCAGGGTGAGGGCACCGAGCAGGGTGAGGGCACCGAGCAGGGTGAGGGCACCGAGCAGGGTGAGGGCGAGAGTGAGCAGCCCGACCCGAACCACGACGACGAGCTGCCCGGAGAGCAGCCGGGGTCGGAGACTCCGTCGACCGACGACGAGTCAACGAACGAGCAGTCCACGGATGAGGAGTCGACCGAGCCTGAGTCGACCGAGCCTGAGTCGACCGAGCCTGAGGTGACCGTGGGCGACCCGGTGACCGTCGAGGCACCCGCGGAGGAGCCTGCCACCGACGAGCAGCCCCAGGCCGACGAGTCGACCGTGGTGGAGGAGTCTCTGGTCGAGGAGCCCGCAGCCGAAGAGCCCGAGGCCGAGGAGAAGCCCGCCGTCAGCCGGCCGACCCGGTCGACGACCCCACAGCCCCAGGCCGTCGAGGACCCGGCCGACGATCCCACCGAGACCGAGGAGGTGGTTGCCGAGGAGCCGGTGGCCGAGACCGCTACGGCGTCCGTGCGTCCGCCGGTCGAGTCGGCACCGGTCGTCGACGAGGAGCCCGAGGTAGTCGAGGTGGTCGAGCTGGCAGCGGAGCCGGTGGCCGTGGACTCGATTGGGCTGGTGGTCCCGATGGGACTGCTCGGTGCGGCAGGGCTCCTCTTGCTGCTCCTGGCGGCCCGCCGCCGGCGTCACGCCGAGGACTGACCCCGAACCGAGAACGACGACCGAACATCGGGGGGCCGGATCATCCGGCCCCCCGATCTTCGTGGACCGCCCCGTAGCATGGCCGCCATGGAACACGTCACGCTCGGAACCAGCGGGCTCCACGTGTCGGTGGCGGCGCTTGGGACGATGACCTTCGGGGCCGAGGCCGACGAGGCGGAGTCCCATCGCATGCTCGATCGGTTCGTCGAGGCCGGGGGATCGCTCGTCGACACCGCCGACGTCTACACGTCAGGGCTCTCCGAGGAGATCATCGGGCGGTGGATCGTCCGTCGCGGAGGCACCGAGGGCCTGGTGGTCGCCACCAAGGGCCGGTTCGCCATGGGTCCCGGCCCAAACGACCGGGGCTCCTCCCGTCACCACCTCCAGCGGGCGGTCGAAGCCAGCCTCCGCCGGCTGTGCGTCGACGCCATCGATCTCTACCAGCTGCACGCATGGGACCCGGCGACCCCGCTCGAGGAGACGCTCGGAGCCCTCGACGACATGGTGAGGGCCGGAAGGATCCGATACATCGGGGTGTCCAACTTCACCGGGTGGCAGCTGCAACAGGCGATCCTCGTCACGGGTTACGAGGGCCTGGCGCCCGTCGTGTCGCTGCAACCCCAATACAACCTGCTGGCCCGTGAGATCGAGTGGGAGATCCTCCCCCAGTGCCTGGACGAGGGGATCGCCGTGCTCCCGTGGTCGCCGCTCGGCGGTGGCTGGCTCACCGGGAAGTACCAGCGGGACGAGATGCCGTCCGGGACGACCCGTCTCGGAGAGAACCCTTCGCGGGGGGTGGAGGGATACGCCGGTCGCAACGTCGAGCGGACCTGGGCGATCGTGGACGCGGTACACGAGATCGCCATCGCCCATGCCGTTCCCGCCGGCCAGGTGGCCATCAACTGGCTGGCCGGCCGGCCCGGGGTCACCTCGGTGATCTTGGGGGCGCGAACCGAGGCGCAGCTCGCCGAGAACCTCGGCGCGTGGGACTGGGAGCTGGCCGGCGACGAGCGCCGCCGCCTGGACGAGGTGAGCGCCCCCGGGATCCCCACCTACCCATACGGATTCCTGGAGAAGTACGCCGGGTACGCCGTCTGGGAGGAGCTGACCACCCGGGTCGGGCCTCCCGCGATCGGCGACTGAGCGCCGATCAGAATCGCAGGCGGACGATCGGCCGGGCCGGCTTGCGCCGTTCGACCTCTTCGAAGCCGGCGTCGAGGAACCAGTCGAGCTCCCCGACGTACAGGCCGGCGGCGCTCACCTCCGAGACTGCCGGATCCCTCGGGTAGGCCTCGACGGATGACGCCCCGCTCCGGGCGGCGTGGGCAACCGCCCCTTCGAGGAGTGCCCGGGCGATCCCCCGGCGGCGATGCGTCTTCGGAACGTAGAAGCACACGATCGACCACACCACTTCGTCCGCGGGTTCACGCCCGGGCCCGACCACCGGCGACCGGACGATCCTCCCGTACTCGGTGCGGGGGGCCACCGACACCCAGCCGACCGGCTCGCCGTCCTCGTAGGCGAGGAGCCCGGGGCAGGCTCCTTCGGACACCAGGTCCTGCATCCGGCTCCGGTTGGCGGCGTTGCCGTCGCCGAACTCGCTCGAGGTCGTCCGGAAGAACATGCACCAGCACCCCGAATAGGCGCCCTGGGGCCCGAACAGCCGAGCGAGGTCGTCCCAGCGATCGGCGGTGACCGGCCGTACCTCGAGGGCCACGATCAGGTCCCGGTGAACTCGGGTGGCCGTCGCTCCACATAGGCGGCCATCGCCTCCCCCAGGTCGTTGGTCTGGAGGAAGGCGCTGTTCCACAGCGCCACGTGGTCGAGGGCGGCCGCGGTGGCCATGCCCTCCTCTGCCCGCAGCACGGCCTTGACCCCTTGGACCACGAAGGGCGAGTTGGCGGCGATCTCCTCGCCCAGCGATTGGGCGGCGGCGTGGAGGGTGTCGACGTCGGGGTACCAATGGTTGATGAGCCCGATGCGCTCGGCCTCGGCGGCGTCGATGTCGCGGCCGGTATAGGCGAGCTCCGCCGCGTGGCCGCGGGAGATCACCTTGGGCAGGCGCTGGAGGGTGCCGACGTCGGCGACGATGGCGATCTTCGTCTCCCGCACCGAGAACACCGCGTCGGCCGAGGCGAGCCGGAGGTCGCAGGCCGTGATGAGGTCGATGCCTGCGCCGATGCACCAGCCATGGACGGCGGCGATCACGGGCACCGGGCACTCCTCGAACGCCGACATCGTGGCCTGCAGCTCCCTTATCTTCCGGTACATGGCCATGCGGCGGATGGCGTCGGACGGTCCCTCCGGCTGCATCGACATGAGCATCTCGAGGTCGATCCCGACCGTGAAGGCCGAACCGCGGGCGGCCACCACCACGACGCGAGTCTCGGGGTCGGACGCCAGCCGTTCCAGGGCGCGCGGAATCTCCGTCCACTTCTCGGCCGCGAGCGCGTTCTTCTTGTCCGGCCGGTTCAGCCACAGCCAGCCGACGTGGCCCTTCCTCTCGATCTCGACATAGCGGAAGCTCATCCGGCGAGGGTACCGGTCACCCCGGCGGCCCGCGCCAGGTGACGGTGGACCCGGTTCCCGGGTGCCGGAGATCGGTACATTGCGTGAGGATTGAAGGAGGTCGCAGATGACGTTGCCCGCCCACCGCCGGGGCCGGGGAGCCGGTTGGGATCCGTTCGCCGAGATCGATCGCCTCAGCCGTCAGATAGAAGAGATCTACGGTGGCTGGCCTTCGTTCTCCGAGTTCTCCGAGGAGCACGGGTTCCTCCCCCTCGCCGACATCGAAGAGAGCGACGACGCCTATACCGTCGAGCTGGAACTGCCGGGGGTGGAGCGACAGGACGTCGACGTGGAGGTCGGCGCCGGGACGCTCCGCGTCACCGGGGAACGCCGGGACCGACCGCGCTCAGGGGTGATGCGCAGGAGGACCCGGGTCACCGGCAGATTCCACTTCGAGGCGAGCTTCCCGGGGGATCTCGACGAGGATGGGGTCACCGCCGATCTCGATCACGGGGTCCTGACGGTCCGGCTCCCGAAGGCCTCGGCCGCCCCCCGGAGGAGGATCGAGATCCGCTGACGGGGATCGGTCTCAGCCCTCGGCCGACCGGAATGCCTCGGTGGGCCGGACCCGACCGCCCGCATCAGCTGGTCCCGCCGGATATCGTTGCCGACCGTGGATCTCACCGAAGCCCTATACACGACCCGAGCGATGCGCCGGGTTGCGCCCGACCCCGTGCCCGACGACGTCGCAGCGGCGATCTTCGATGCCGCCGTCCGTGCTCCGTCCGGTGGGAACTCGCAGAACTGGCGGTTCCTCGTGGCCACCGATCCCGTGGTCAGAGAGGCGCTCGGTCGGCTGTACCGGGAGGCGTTCGACGCCCTCCAGGAGACGATCTACAAGAAGTCGTGGACGCGGGCCAAGGAGGAGGGCGATGAGGCCGCCCTCCGGATCATGCGGTCGAGCGCGTGGCTTGCAGACAACTTCGAGCGGGTGCCGATGTGGCTGCTGGCGTTCTCCCGGAACGATCCCTCCGGCGCCTCGATCTACCCGGCGGTGTGGAGCGCCATGCTGGCCGCCCGCGGTCGGGGGGTCGGCACCTGCCTGACCACCATTCTCGGGATCTTCCGGCAGGCCGAGACCTTCGAGGTGCTGGGGGTTCCCGGCGACCGTGGCTGGCAGCTCGCCGCAGCTGTGTCGTGCGGCTACCCGCTGGGACGGTGGGGTGTCGCCGAGCGGGCCCCGGCCCACGAGGTCGTGTTCGCGGACCGGTGGGGGAGCCCCGTGCCGTGGCGGGTGGACCAACCGCTCTGGCCCTAAGAGTCGCCCGTCTCACGTCGCACGTCTCACGTCTCACGTCTCACGTCTCACGTCTTACGTCTCACGTCAGCTTTGTCCCCCACGGAGTGGGGGAAGGGGCAGCCAGGGTTTGTCTCCCACGGAGTGGGGGAAGGGGCAGCCAGGGTTTGTCTCCCACGGAGTGGGGGAAGGGGCAGCCAGGGTTTGTCCCCCACGGAGTGGGGGAAGGGGCAGCCAGGGTTTGTCCCCCACGAAGTGGGGGAAGGGGCAGCCAGGGCTTGTCCCCCACGGAGTGGGGGAAGGGGTCCCCGCGGCATCAGCCGCGGGGTAGGGGGACGGTGAACCGTCGCGCGCAGCGTCCACCCCCTACCTCCCGGCTCGCTGCCGCTCGCCGGTAGGCACACCGCCCTCAGTCGTCGAACAGCGGCGGGCGGAACAGCCGGTCGTGGGTCCGCAGAGCGAAGCGATCGGTCATCCCTGCCACGTAGTCGATCGCCCGGGTCAGGGGGTCGGCGTCGTCGACCTTGAACGAGTCGGGGACGTCCTCGGGGTGGGCGACGTACCACTCGACCAGGTCGCCGATCACACCGATCGCCCGGCGCTTGGGACCGGCATCCTCACCCAGGTAGACGCGGCCGAACATGAAGTCGCGGAGCTCGTGCATCACCTCGAGGGCGTCGGGGTCCATCGTCACCGAACCGGCGCCATGGGAGGTCTCGACGACCGCCCTGACCATCCGGTTGATCCACTCCCGAGACGTGTCCCCGAACAGCCGCACCGATGCCGGGGGCAGGTCGCCGAACTCGA
>JAWOJB010000009.1:0-23444 GCA_046484325.1 Acidimicrobiia bacterium
TCGTGGTGGTGGCCACCGTGGCTGGGGGGGTGGTCGTGGTCGGGGCCGTGGTGGTCGTCGAGGGGGTGGTGCTCGGGGTGGGGGGAGTGGTCGTCGTGGACGGTCCCGAGCCGGACGGATCGGTGGTGACGGTCGAGCCGGATGCGGTCGACGTCGTCGGGCCGGCTGCGGCCACGGTTGCCTCAGAGCGGGAGGAGACGGTGGACGATCCACCGACGGACACGGACCCCGGATCGTCCTCGGCGGTGTCCGGAACCGTCGTCTCACCGGCCGGCGCCGGCGCCGCCAGCGTCAGCGGATCCCGACCGGGGACGATGCCGGTCACCGATCCTGGCTCGGGGGTGTCGAGCGCGGCGCGAGCCAGGATCGCCCGCGTCGCCGGTTCCAGATCGATCGGCTGGGGCACGGCGACAATGCCGGACATCACCGCCGTGGCGACCACCGCCGACGAGGTCATCACCGTGATCACGTCACGTCCGAGGCGCTCGATCCCACCGACGAACGGGATCTCGGCGAGGACCGCCAGAGGGCCCGTGGCCCACCGCAGACGGCCGAGCGAGACCGTCATGAGCGCCCGTGCCACCACCGGGTCGAACTGGGTCCCGGCGTGCTTGACGACCTCCTTGCGGGCGGCCTCGGCGCTCATCGCACGCTGGTAGGCGCGGCCGTTGGTCATGACGTCGTAGGCGTCGGCCACCGCCACGATGCGGGCGCCCAGGGCGATGTCGGTGCCCGACAGGCCGTAGGGATACCCGCTGCCGTCCCAGCGCTCGTGATGGTGCTCGATCGTCTGGGCCCACGGTCCGAGCCACGGGATGAGTGGTTCGATGAGCTGCATGCCGAGGATCGGATGCATCCGGACGACCCCCCACTCGTCCTCGTGCAGGGGACCGTCCTTGTTGAGGATCTCGGCGGGCACCTCGAGCTTGCCGACGTCGTGGAGCAGCGCCGCCCACCGCAGGCGGTCGCGCTCGTCTTCCGAGATCCCCATCTCGATGGCGATCAGCTCCGCGTACGCCCGGGTTCGCTCCGAGTGCCCGCGGGTCTTTCGGTCGTGGCGGGAAAGAGCGGTGGCCAGCGAGAGGATCAGCTCGGCCGCCTCGCCGACGTTGGGATCACCGCCGGCCGCCGCCGCCTCGATCCTCCGGCGCAGCTCGGCGGGGTTCCCGGCGCGACGGGCGACCTTGAGCCGCGACGGCGCCCGATCCGGGAAGACCATCGTCATCTCGAGCAGCACCGCCAGCGGCAGCGCCCGGCGGGCCAACCGGTCGGTGAGAGTGGCGGCCGTGCTCGCCGCCGCGATCACCAACGCCCACCAGATCACGACCTCGACGGTGGAGCGCGGCGCCGGCATCAGCCGGGCGAGCCCGGTCCCGGCCAATGCGCCGATCACCAGCGGGATCAGGAAGATGGCGACGCGCACGGCCACCGACGCCCAGACTCGCGGGCGCCACCGGTGGTGGGCGGTGGGCGGATCGACTCCGATGGGTTCGCTCCTCGGTCCCCGCGGTCATCGGCCCGATCCGGCAGATCTTGATGAGGCGAACGCCTCATTCGGGACGGGCTGGCGGGGTCAGCGCATCCAGGGTGGGGAGGACTCGGGGTCGACCCCCAGGTCCGACATCGCCGCCGCCGCCTGGCCCGGCTCGATGCTGCCGTCCCGGGCGAGGCCCGAGAGCACCCCCGCTGCGATGTGGGCGGCGTCGGTCTCGAAGAAGCGCCGCAGGGCAGGGCGATCGTCGGATCGCCCGAAGCCGTCGGTGCCGAGGGGAACGAACCGCCCGGGGACCCACCGGCCGATCTGATCGGGGACCGCCCGCATGAAGTCGGTCACGGCCACGACGGGGCCGTCCACCTCAGTCAGCAACCGGGTGACCAGCGGGGTGCGCGATGGTCGGGCCGGGTGGAGGAGGTTCCACCGCTCGACCTCCATCGCCTCCTCGCGGAGGGCCTTGTACGAGGTGGCCGACCACAGCTCGGCTCCGACGGCGTAGCGATCGAAGAGGAGATCGCGAGCCTCGCGCGCCGCCAGCATGGCCGTCCCGGAGAAGAGGATCGCTGTTCGGTGGCGGCCCCCCTCGGGGGCGGGAGCCCACCGGTACAGCCCGTCGAGGATCCCGGTCTCGGCCCCTTCGGGCTTCGGTGGCATCGAGTAGTTCTCGTTGTAGAGGGTGAGGTAGTAGAAGACGTCCTCCTCCTCGCCATACATCCGCCGGATGCCATCCTCGACGATGACGCCCATCTCATAGGCGAAGGCGGGGTCGTAGGCCCGACAGACCGGAACCGTGGACGCGAGCACGAGGGAGTGCCCGTCCTGGTGCTGGAGGCCCTCTCCCTGGAGCGTGGTCCGCCCGGCGGTGGCGCCGAGCAGGAAGCCCCGGGCCCGGGCATCGGCCGCCGACCAGATCAGGTCGCCGACCCGCTGGAAGCCGAACATCGAGTAGAAGATGTAGAAGGGGACCATCGGCACGCCCCGCGTGGCGTAGGAGGTGGCCGCGGCGATCCACGAGGCCGTCGAACCCGCCTCGGTGATCCCCTCCTCGAGGATCTGACCGTCCTGGGCCTCGATGTAGGCGAGGAGCATCTTGGCGTCGACCGACTCGTACAGCTGGCCGCGAGACGCGTAGATCTTCAGCTCCCGGAACAGCGAATCCATGCCGAAGGTCCGGGCTTCGTCAGGGACGATCGGCACGACCCTCGGGCCGAACTCGGGGGTCCGAGCGAGGTTGCGGAGCAGGCGGGTGAACGCGGTGGTCGTCGAGGCCTCGGCCTTGCCGCTCCCGGCATAGACCTCGGCGAACCCCTCGGCCGGGGGCAGCACCAGCGGCTTGCGCACCTGGACCACCCGCTTCGGCAGCGAGCCACCGAGCCGCTTGCGGGTGTCCATGAGGTACTGGTACTCGGGTGTATCGGCCGGTGGCCGGTAGTAGGGCGGGTCCTCCTCGCCCTCGAACGCCGAGTCCGGGATCTCCTCGTGGAGCTGGAGCCGATCCCGCAGCTCGAGCAGCTGGCGGTTGGTCAGCTCCTTGATCTGGTGGGTGGCGTTGCGCCCCTCCACGTCGGGCCCCAGCGTCCATCCCTTGATCGTCTTGGCCAGGATCACGGTGGGCGCGTCCGTCGCCTGGGTGGCCCGCAAGTAGGCGGCGTAGATCTTGTGAGGATCGAGCCCGCCCCGTCGGAGCGCCCAGATGTCCTCGTCGGTCATGTGCTCCACCAGGGCGAGGGCACGCGGGTCCTTGCCGAAGAACTGCTCGCGCACGTAGGCGCCATCCTCCGCCCGATACCGCTGATACTCGCCGTCGACCGTGCGGTGCATGACGTCGAGGAGCGCACCGTCGGTGTCGGCGGCGAGCAACGGATCCCAGCCCGAGCCCCAGATCACCTTGATGACGTTCCATCCCGCCCCGCGGAAGATGGCTTCCAGTTCCTGGATGATCTTGCCATTGCCCCGGACCGGTCCGTCCAGACGCTGGAGATTGCAGTTCACCACCCAGACCAGGTTGTCGAGCCCCTCGCGGGACGCGAGGGAGATCGATCCGAGGGTCTCCGGCTCGTCGACCTCGCCGTCGCCGATGAAGCACCACACTCGCGACTCGGAGGTGTCGTCGATGCCACGGTTCTGCAGGTAGCGGTAGAAGCGGGCGTGATAGATCGAGTTGATCGGCCCGAGGCCCATCGAGACGGTCGGGTACTCCCAGAACTCGGGCATCAGCCGGGGGTGCGGATACGACGAGAGACCGCCCCCGCCGATCTCGAGACGGAAACGGTCGAGATGGGACTCCTCGAAGCGCCCCTCGAGAAAGGCGCGTGCGTAGATGCCGGGGGCGGCGTGGCCCTGGATGTAGAGGGCATCACCGGGCGAGCCCGTGTCCTTGCCGCGGAAGAAATGGTTGAACCCGACCTCGTAGAGGAGCGCCGAGGAGGCAAAGGTGGACAGGTGACCTCCGATGCCCTTGGCGCGGTGATTCGCCTTGATCACCATCACGGCCGCGTTCCAGCGGATGAAGCGACGGATCCGCTTCTCCAGCCACTCGTCGCCGGGATACCGGGGCTGCTCGTCGAGGGGGATGGTGTTGACATAGGGGGTGGCGACCGTGCCCGGGACCTCGAGCCCCATCCGGTGGGCACGCTCGAGCAACTTGGCGAGCAGGAAGCGGCCTCGGGCCGACCCCGACGCCTCCACCACCGCATCGAGCGACTCGAGCCACTCGGCCGTCTCGGTGGGATCGGTGTCGGGGAGACGGTGGACGAAGCCGTCGAGGACGGTGCGGTCGGTGTGCGCCATGGGCGCCGAGCCTACCCCCCTGTCGGGCTACCGGCCCGCTGCCGCAGCCGGGCGAGCGCGAGGTCGGCGAACGTCCGTGCGTGGTCGAGCATGGGGACGTGGCCCACCCCCTCGAGCTCAACGAGGTCCCAGTCGGAGCGCAGGGCCGCCACCCGGCGCACCCCGTCCGGGGCGACCACCTTGTCGGCGGTCCCCACCACCACGAGCGCACCGCACCGGATCGAGCGGATCATGGCGTCGAAGCGGTCGCGTCGCACGAAGAGGCGGGCGATGTCCCGGCCGGACTCGGACGTGGCGTGCAGGGCCCATGGCATCGACCTTCGCCGGCGGGTCTGCTCGACTCCGACCTCCAGCACGTCCGGCGGGATGGAGGCGATGTCGGCGGGCATCATCTCGAGCGTCGCGAGGAGCTGCTCGCGGGGGGTGACCCCGCGGATCCTCCTGCCGAGCAACGCCGGCCCGATCACCGGAAGGGCGGCCGACACCAGCCTCCCGGTCATGGACAGGTCGACCCGGCGCACGTCTCGGGGCGGGGGAGACGCCGGACCGACCAGCACGAGATCGTCGACCCTGGCGGGCGCAGCGGCTGCGACCATCTCCGCCACCAGCCCGCCCATCGAGTTGCCCACCAGGACCACCCGGTCCCAGCGGAGCGTGTCGAGCAGCTCGAGGACGGCCCGGACATGGGTGGCGATGCGGAAGTCCCGCCCGGGGGGCGATGACCCGAAGCCGGGCAGGTCGACTGCCATCACCCGAGCCTCGCCGGCAAGGGTGGGTGCTACCGCCAGCCAGTTCGTCCACGATCCGCCGAGACCATGAAGGAGCAGCATCGCCGGTCCGGCCCCTCCGAAGTCGGCCACGGACAGGGTGAACGAGTCGGTGCGGACATATCGGAGGTCGGGCATCGGACCGCCACGCTACCCCTCGCGCCCCCGTACCATCTCCACGTGCGCATCCTGCTGGTATCGACCTACGAGCTCGGTCATCAGCCGCTGCACGTCGCGTCGCCGGCGGCCCGCCTCATGTCGGCCGGCCACGAGGTCCGGGCCCTGGACCTGGCCGTGGACGATCACGACCCTGCTGCCGTGGCGTGGGCCGAGGCGGTGGCCATCTCGGTGCCGATGCACACGGCCATGCGGATGGCGGTGGACGTGGCCGTCCGGATTCGCGCCGATCAGCCGGGCAAGCCGGTGGCCGTCTACGGGCTATACGCGGCGGTGGGCGCCGACCGAACCCTCGGCCCGATTGTCGACGCCGCCCTGGTGGGCGAGTACGAGCCGTTGCTCCTGGGGTGGGTCGATGACCTCACAGAGGGCGGGAGCGACGGCCCCCGGGCGGAGATCGGTCTCTCCCAAGGACGATTCGAGGTCCCCGCCCGTCACCTGCTCCCCGGACTCGACCGGTACGCCCACCTCGACCTCGACGGGGAGCTGCGCCCGGCCGGGTACGTCGAGGCGAGCCATGGATGCCGGCACCGCTGCCGGCACTGCCCGATCCCGGTCGTGTACGGCGGGCGCTTTCGCGTCGTGGACGTTTCCACGCTGCTGGCCGACGTCGACCAGCTCGTGGCCATGGGGGCGCGCCATGTCACCCTCGGCGACCCCGACTTCCTGAACGGGCCGGCTCACGCCGGTCGGGTCTTGCGAGAGGTCCACGCAGCCTTCCCCGAGCTCACGTTCGACGTGACGGTGAAGGTCGAGCACCTGCTGCGCCACGCCGAGATCGTGCCCGAGCTCGTGGAGGCGGGCGTGCTCTTCGCCGTATCGGCGTTCGAGACGGTCGACGATCGGGTCCTGGCCCTGCTGGACAAGGGTCACACCGTCTCGGACATGGCGGCGGCCATCGAGCTGTGTCGATCGCACGGGCTCGACCTCCACCCTTCCTGGCTCCCCTTCACGCCGTGGACCCGCCCCCCGGATGTCCTCGGCATCTTCCGATTCCTCGCAGCGCACGACCTCCTGGCGGTCACCGATCCTGTCCAGCTCGGCATCCGGCTGTTGGTGCCCGACGGTTCGCTGATCCTCGATCTCGCCGAGTTCGAGCCCCACCGTCGTGACTATGACGCCACCGCGCTCGGCCACCGGTGGGTCTCGGCCGATCCCGCTCTCGACGTGGCCCAGCGGGAGCTCGAGGGGATCGCCGCGGCCGGCGCCGACGCCGGCGAGGATCCCTCCGTCACCCTCCACCGGATGTGGGTGGCTGCCGAGGAGCGGCTCGGCGGCGACCTCGGGCGGGTTCCGCCGCCGGCGCCGAGGGAGGGCCGCCCGAGGCTCACCGAAGCCTGGTTCTGCTGCGCCGAGCCGACCTCGGGCCAGATGGCGGCGGTGAGGGCCGGCGATCGCCCCCATGACCTCCCCATCTCGGGTCCAACGGCCCGACAGGGCGTCGACATCCTGCGGTAGGTTGACCCCCGAGGAGGTCGGCCACGTGACGGGAGCGGTACTCGACGTCGAGGGCATCGGCAAGCGTTTCGGTGACCTCCAGGCGGTGGACGCCGTGAGCTTCCACGTGACCGAGGGCGAGACCTACGGTCTGCTCGGGCCCAATGGCGCCGGCAAGACCACCTCGATCTCGATGATCGCCGGGCTGCTGGAACCCGACTCCGGCCGGGTGACCGTATCCGGTATCCCGGTGTCCACCACGGGGATCGAGGCGAAGGCCGCCATCGGCCTGGTGCCCCAGGATCTCGCCATCTACCCGGATCTGTCGGCCGAGGAGAACCTGACCTTCTTCGGCCGGCTCTACGGGATGCGCGGGCGCGAGTTGAACGCCCGGGTCGACGAGATCCTCGAGGTGATCGGCCTCACCGATCGTCGCGCCGATCGCTCGAAGGAGTTCTCCGGAGGCATGAAGCGCCGGCTCAACATCGGGATCGGCCTGCTGCATCGACCACGGCTCCTCATCCTCGACGAGCCCACCGTCGGGGTCGATCCCCAGTCCCGCAACGCAATCCTCGAGAGCGTCCAGGCGCTGGCGGCCGAGGGGATGGCCGTGCTCTACACAACCCACTACATGGAGGAGGCAGAGCGTCTCTGTGATCGTGTCGGGATCATCGACCAGGGCGAGATCAAGGCCGAGGGGACCCGTCGGGAGCTGGTGGCGCTGGTCGGCGAGAAGGATCGGCTGCGGCTCGCCGGCACCGGCTCGCTCCAGTCGGCTGCGGATTCGGTCCTCATGCTCAGCGACGTCGAGTCGGCCTCCGTGGCGGAGGGCGGAATCGACCTCGTGGTCGCGGACGCCGGTGGGCTCCTCTCCGAGCTGCTGCAGGTCGTGACCCACGCCGGCATGCACGTGACCGGCGTCGAGCTCACCGAGCCGGATCTCGAGGCGGTGTTCCTCCACCTGACCGGCAAGGCCCTACGGGACTGACGTGCGCACCGCCCTCCTCCTGGCGGCCAAGGACTTCAAGCTGCGCGTGCGCGACCGGTCCATCTTCATCGTCGCGATCATCGCCCCGCTCGGCCTGGCCTTCATCTTCGACCTGATCCTCGGGCCGATCACCGACCAGGAGTTCGTCCCGGTGTTCGCCGTGATCGACGAGGACGGCGGGACACCTGCTCGAGCGCTGGTCGACGTCTTCGAGTCGATCGAGGCGTCCGGAGCGATCGAGCTCCGGTCCGTGCCCGAGGCCGGGGCCGAGGCGCAGGTGGAGGAGGGGAGCGTCGCGGCCGCGGTGGTGATCCCGCCCGGTTTCTCCGAGGCGGTCGAGCGAGCCGCCCCGGCACAGGTCCGGCTCATCGGCAACGTCGAGTCACCGACCAGCGTGGCCGTGGCCCGGTCGATCGTCGACGGCTTCGCCGCCGAGCTCGAGGCCGTCCAGCTCTCCGTGGCAACGGTGCTCGCCGCCACCGGCGCGGCGCCGGACCCCGTAGCCGTGGCCGGGCTCGCGACCGAGGCGGCGGCCACTCCGAGCCCGATCGGGATCGGGGACATCGAGGCCGCTACCCGCCAGCTGGACCTCACCACCTTCTTCGTGGCGGGGATGGCGGCCATGTTCCTCTTCTTCACGGTGCAGTACGGCGTGCTCAGCCTGCTCGAAGAGAAGCACGACGGAACCATGAGCCGGCTGCTGGCCGCCCCGATCCGGCCGATGGCGATCGTCGGTGGGAAGGCTCTCGTGTCGATGGGACTCGGCCTGGCGAGCATGGGGGTCATCGTGGTGGCATCCCGCCTGCTCCTCGGAGCCGAGTGGGGGGACCCGCTCGGCGTGGCGCTCCTCATCGTGGCCGCGGTGTTCGCGGCGGTCGGGATCATGGGGATCGTGGCCGCCTTCGCAAAGACCGCCGAGCAGGCCGGGAACCTGCAGTCCATGATCGCGGTCGGGTTGGCCATGCTGGGTGGGATCTTCTTCCCGGCGAGTCTCGGCACCGGGATCCTCTCCTACCTCGCCTACATCAGCCCCCACCGATGGTTCCTCCTGGGCCTCAACGATCTGGCCGGTGGAGGCGGGATCGGGGTCATCGTCCCGTCGCTTTTCGCCCTGGTCGTGTTCGGGTTGGTCACCGGCGGCATGGCTCTCCTGCGGCTCCGCAAGGGGGTGTCGGTGTGAAGGCTCTCACGATCGCCGCCAACGCCATCCGGCGCCTGATCCGCGACCGATCGAACATCTTCTTCGTCTTCCTGCTCCCGATCGGCATCATCGTCATCATCGGCTCGATATTCGGTGGAGGCTTCGTGCCCTCGATCGGGCTGGTCGTCGAGGAACCCGGTGTCTTCGCCGACCGGGTCGCCGTCGAACTCGAGGCAGGCGCCGGGATGACCATCGTGCGCTTCGACGATGCCGGGGTCATGCTCGTAGCGGTCGAGCGGGGCGACGTCGTCGCCGGGGTCAGGATCCCGGCGGGGTTCGACGCCGACCTTGCCGCCGGCTCGAACGTGGACGTCGGTTTCGTCGCCCGACCCGACGGCGACGGGTTCCGCCTCCGGTCGCTGGTCGGCGCCGCGGTCTCCGAACAGGCCGCCACGCTGCGTGCGGCCCGATTCGCGTCTGGGCGAGGGGTGGGATCGATGGAGGACATGATCGCCGTGGCAGAGGGCGTGTCGGTGGGGGAGATCGGCGTGGTCGGCGCCACCGTGGGGGAGGCGGAGTTCGTCGATCTGGGTCGGTTCGACCTGGGGGCGGCGTCGCAGCTGGTGCTCTTCATGTACCTCACCGGTCTCACCGGTTCGGCCGCTCTCATCGAGGCGCGCAGGCTCGGCCTGTCGAGGCGGATGCTCGCCACCCCCACCCCGGCTAGCACCATCATCCTCGGTGAGGGCCTGGGGCGGTACGGGGTCGTGCTGGTGCAGGGGATTTACATCGTGGCGGTCACCCTCATCGTGTTCGGGGTGGACTGGGGCGATCCGTTCGGAGCCGCCGCCATCGTCCTCCTCTTCGGAGCGGCCTGTGCCGGCGCCGCCATGCTCATGGGGACGCTGTTCGAGAACGACCAGCAGGCGGGTGGCGTCGGCGTGATCGCCGGGCTGGGGTTCGCCGCCCTTGGTGGGTGCATGGTGCCCATCGAATTCTTCCCTCCCACCATGCAGACGATCGCCCACCTCACCCCCCACGCCTGGGCGCTGGACGGGTTCGCGGAGCTGGTGCGGAGGGATGGCACGGTGGTGGACATCCTCCCCGAGCTGGGGATGCTCGCCCTCTTCGCCGTCGGGTTGATCGGAATCGCCTCGTGGCGGCTCCGCCGCTCGATCACCGCCGCCTGATCAGGATCGGCGGTCGGCGGCGACACGGCCGATCTGGAGTGCCCGCGAGCGCACGGTGCGGATCTCGTCGGCGAATGCCAGCCGGTCGGGTGTTGCCCCCTCGCCGCCGTCGATGAGGTCGCGGTTCCGGGCGAGGCGCAGCGCCGATGTGAACTGGACGAGCGAGACGCTCTCGTCGGCGGTCACCGTCTGCTGAAGCCGGTACTGCTCACCGCGCCGCATGGCCGACTGGAGGAAGGCCTTCTCGTCGAAGTCGGCGGTCGTTCGCTCCAGCAGCTGATCGCCGACGACCTGATACGAGTCGAGGAACGGAAGCAGGGCCCAGTGGGCCCGGAGCAGCCCGGTGCGCTCGAGTAGGCGACGGGCCCCGTCGGGGCCGGAGGCGATCAGCATCTCCCAGTCCGGGTCGGCGTCGGCGAGCATCCGGCCGATCTCGTCGGCAAAGCGCTCGCGGCCGGCGAAGAAGAACTCGAACTTGAACAGGTCGCGGAGACGATCCACCTCGTCCCAGAAGCGCGCCCGAGTGTCCTCGCCGTCGATTGCCGCCAGGAGAGCGAGCTCGGCGATAGCCCCGGGCACGAAGAAGTGGACCACGGTGTTGCGGTAGTAGGCCGCTCTGATCGCCTGCTCGGGGGTGAGGTAGAACACCGGGTCGGTGCCGCCCCGGTAGGTGGACACGCTGCCGTGTTCCTCCAACTGGGTGAGCACGTGGGCGACCTCCCTCCGGTCCTCCAGCCGGATGCGCTCGGTCGAGGGCAGGCCGTGGCCTTCGACGAAGGCGTCCATGAGCGCGCACCGGGCGGCAAGCTCGTCGAGAGAGGCGCCACGACCGCCCTCCTCCAGCAGGGCGATCGCCACCAGCGCCGTGGGGGTAACCGGTGTGATCTGGCCGATCCGGTACATCACCTCGAACGCCAGCTTCTGCACCTCGATGGAGCTCTCGCCTCCCTCCACCTGGGCCGGCACCTCCTTGGCGACCGAGATCGGCTCGCCGAACCGGACGTGGATGTTCCCGTAGCGCCGGCGGAGTGAACGGGCGGCGGAGAGCACCCAGCCGAACGACTCCTTGCGCTTCTCGCGGCCGCGGGCCTCGGCTGCGTAGTCCGCCACGTCCTGGAGCTGGTCGTAGACGATCGTCGTCGGGATGAGGTAGAGGTCCTCGGAGGCCCCCCGGCTCACGGCGTCGACCATCCAGGCCATGATCCCGTACCGGGGCGGGAGCAGCTTCCCCGAACGCGACCGGCCCCCCTCCATGTACCACTCGAGGGGGAAGCGCTTCTCCACGAGGTAGTCCAGGTACGAGCGCAAGACGAACTTGTACAGCTCGTTGTCCTTGAACGACCGGCGGATGAAGAACGCTCCGGTGCGCCGGATGAGCGGACCCACCGGGAAGAAGTTCATGTTGATGCCGGCAGCCGTGTGGTTGGGCGGGAGGTCGTTCTCCCACAGGAGGTATTGGAGCGACAGCCGATCGAGATTGGACCGGTGCGAAGGCAGGAACGCCACCGGGTGCTCGCTGGCGAGCAATGCCACCTGGCGCACCTGCTCGCGGTCGTAGAGGATCGCGCCATAGCCCTGCCGGTACAGCCAGTGGATGGCGTTGGCGATGAGGTCGATGACGAACGGGCTGTGGGTGGCGGCAACCTCGGAGAGGTAGCGCCGGGCCCGGTTGAGGGCGATGGGAGCGGGCATCCCGCGCTCGGCGCCGAGAGCCACCACCCGATCCCGGAAGGCACCACGGGCCAGGATGTCCTCGGCCACGAACTTCGGCACCTTGTAGCGGTTGCCGCGTTGCCGCCGCTCCGAGATGTCGAGGGCTCGCCACGCCCGGCGGGTCACGAAGTCCACGAGGCCCTGGACCTCGACCGAGGCCTCGTAGTCGGTGAGCAGGGTCGAGGCTCGGGCGCCGGGGCCGACCACGATGCGTTGACGCTCGGGCCAGCGGGCCAGGATCACGCGCTGGCGCAGGGCGTCGGGATCGCGAGGGTCGCCGAGCTTGAGCACATCGATCCACCCTGCGCTGCGGCGACCGTTCCGGTCGTGGGGAAACCAGGCCGGGCGCACCGGGAGCACCCAAGGGTCGTCGCCGGCCGTCAGGCGGGTGGCGAGGCGGGGATCGGTGCGGTCGCCGAACCGCCGGCGGCGCGAACCGGCGAGGCGCAGCACCTCGACGGTCGTGCCCGGGGGCCGGTGCCGTTCGACCCAGGCCTCGACGAGGCCACGCTCGAGCCTGCCCGCCGTGTCGGCCAGCACCACCACCGGGCCCTCCTCGGGACCGTCGACCGGCCAGTCAGGATCGCCATTGGCGGCCGCGATGCTCGCGGAGAGGTCGGTCATGACCCGATTGTACGGAGAGCATCGCCCCGGTGTCGGGCCGATGGCATCCTGGGACCATGCGAGCGGTCGTCCAGCGGGTGGCTCGGGCCGAGGTGATCGTCGACGGCAGACCGGTAGGCGCGATCGGGCGCGGACTGCTGGTGTTGGTCGGTGTGGGTCGTGAGGACGGGCCGGCGGATGCCGCCGCCCTGGCCGACAAGGTGGCGGGTCTGCGGATCTTTCCCGACGGCGAGGGCCGAATGAACCGATCGGTGGTGGAGGTGGGTGGCTCGGTGCTCGTCGTGAGCCAGTTCACCCTGCTCGGCGCCGTCACCCGCGGGCGCCGGCCCTCGTTCACCGACGCCGCCGAGCCCGGGCATGCCGAGCCGCTCGTGACGGCGGTCGTCGACCAGCTGGCCGATCGCGGCATCGAGGTGGTGACGGGGAGGTTCCGGGCCGCCATGGAGGTTTCGCTCGTCAACGAGGGCCCGGTGACCCTGGTGATCGACGTCGACGGGGGGAGGGTGGTGTGACCTCGCTCTCGGCGGCGACGAGGGCGCGGCCGGCATCGCAGAACCGGAGGAAGTCACACCCGTGGCAGGCAGCCGACGGCGCAGCCTCGAAACGGCCATCGAGCACTCCGTCCACCAGGTCCCGGAGCGTCCTGCGGGCCTCGTCGATCCAGGAGTCGTCGACCTCCTCGGTGGTCTCGTGGAGGCCGCCTCCGAAGTGGGCGAAGGTGACTGCCAGCCTGCCGGGGTCGACCCCGGCCAGGCCGGTGTCGCAGACCGCGACGGCATAGGCCTGGAGTTGCACCCGTGCCGCCGGGTTGAGCGATCCGGGACGGCCGCTCTTGAAGTCCACGATCTCCCAGCGGCCGCCGGGGTGCTCGTAGATGGCGTCGATCCGGCCGCGGACCCAGAGATCGGGGCGGAGCGGCACCTCGAAAGGGATCTCGACGTAAGCCGGTTGATCCCGGGCGAAGCGGGATCCCGAGAAGACCTGGAACGCGTCGGGCCCGGTCGGTTCGGCCTCCTCCCCGGGGGACCGGTCGTACAGCACCGGGTCGAGCTCGTCGAGGGAGAGGACCCCCCGGTGGTGGAGTTCGACGCGCCGGTGGAACTCGACTCCGCGGCGGGCGGCCGGCGACGGGCGGCGCGGCAGCCGATCGACCTCCGACCAGTAGAAACGGCGAGGGCAGGTGGCGTAGGTGACGAGACCGGTCACCGAGGTGCCGCGCCGGTCCGGCACGGCGGCCGCCGCCTCGGGGATGGCGAAGGGAAGCCGATGTTGCTCCTCCACCGCCGCATCGTATGCGGCGGCGAGCCCGAGCTCGTCGGCCAGGCGTCGTGGCGTCGAGGGATCGGCGACGGCGTCGCGGAGTGCCCCCTGCCATCCCTCCACCCCGAACAGCGGGTCGGGGGCCGGTGTGCCACCCGGCCCCGCCGCCATCACCTCGGGCCGGGGTGGCGGCTCGACCACGTCGGCGGCCACCTCCACCCCGGGGTGGGCAGCGAGCAGCTCGTACAGCGGGCTGCGCTTGGCCGGATTGACGGTCGGCTCGGGAGCCCCGTACCACCAGGCTCCGGAGAGCGACAGCCGCTCCCGGGCCCGGGTGACGGCGACGTACGCGATCCGCCACTCCTGGCTGTCGTGTCGCCGGCGTAACAGCTCGCGCCGTTCGTCGTCGGATCCGGCCGATGCCAGGTCGGGCAGGCTGTGGCGGTCGAGGCGGAACTCGTAGGGGAGAGACTCGGCCGACCGCATCGGGTCGTCGTACCCGCCTGCCACCTTCGATGGGAAGTTGCCCGCGTAGACGGCGGGGAGGAAGACGATCGGCCATTCCAGGCCCTTGGCGCGATGGACGGTGAGGAGGGTCACGGCATCGGCCCCGGCGATCCGGGCCGTGTCGAGCTCCTCGGCCGGATCGTCCTCCATGACCCGCAGGTAGTCGAGGAAGGCGGTGAGCGAGGGCCGGCCCTCGAGGGGGCTCCACGACTCGGCGAGGTCGAGAAAGCGGTAGAGGTTGAGGCGGGCGGAGAGCCTGGCCGCGTCCGGGAGGGCATCCAGGTCGCGCCATGCCCCGGTGGCGTCGAGCACCTGGCGGCACAGCTCCACGAGGCTCGCCCCCTGGGCGGCCTCGACCAGGCCCCGGTACTCGGCGACGAACCGCCGGAAGGCCGGGGCCGACGTCTTCGGGAGGCGCCCCTCGCCCGCGAGCGCCTCGGCAGCCTCGACCAGGGAATGGGCGGGGAGGCCCTCGTGATCGGCATCGTCGTCTCGACGGGCCCCGCGCACCCAGCGGGAGAGCGCCATCACATCCCCCATGCCGAGGCGGAAGCGGCTGCCCATGAGGATCCGCAGGAGGGCGGGGCCGTCGTCGGGCCGGTCGAGCAGCCTGAGCCAGGCCCTGAGATCGACGATTTCGGGTACGCCGAGCAGGCCCCCGAGGTTCGCCACCTCGAATGGCACATCGCGAGCGGCGAGGGCATCGCGGACCAGGGCCATGTCCTTGTTCTTGCGAAAGAGCACCGCCATCTCCGACCATCGCCGACCCCCCTCCCGCAGCTCGAGGATGTGCTCGGCGATCCAGGCGGCCTCCTCGGGGGCGGTCCCCAGCCAGGCGACTGTGACCGCGTCGTCGGGTGCTCCGGGGGCGGGCTGGAGGGGATCGCGCGGCTCCCGATCGACGCGCTCCCGCACCGCGTTGGCGACCGCGAGGATGCGGGCCCCCGATCGCCGGTTGAGGGTGAGCGGAAGGGTCGGCGCCGGTGTTCCGTCGACGGCCGGGAAGTGGATCGGGAAGCTCCGAAAGTTGTCGAGCGATGCCCCCCGCCACTCGTAGATGGTCTGGTCGACGTCCCCCACCGCCGTGACCGGGAACCCGGGGCCGAAGAGGGCCCCCAAGAGGTGCCGCTGGGCGGGGTTGGTGTCCTGGTACTCGTCGAGCACCACCGCCGCATAACGCTCGGCGATCCGCTCTCTCACCCAGGGGTGGTCGGAAATGAGCCGGTGGGCTGCGGCGATGAGATCTCCGTAGTCGACGACCCCGAGCCTGGTCTTCTCGGCCTGATAGGCGCGGACGGCCAGGAGCAGGCCGGATCGCTCGTGCCACACCTTGTCGAGGTCACCGCCGGCCGTGATCTCGCCGGCGTCCCGGAGATGGTCGCCCAGGGCGGAGGCGAGCCGTCGCACCCGTTCGACCACTCGCTGGTTGGTCACGTCGAGGTCCGGCAGCGGTGTGGTCGCGACGACGTCGGCGAGGAGCTGGCGCGTGAACGTCGGGGTGATCACCGGGGTCTCCCGCTCGACGCCCACGACGGCCCCGAACTCCCCGAGCAGCTGGGCGGCGAAGCCGTGGTAGGTGTGAACCGGGACCGCGCGGTCCGGCTCGAGGTCGGTTCCCAGCACGGACCGCACCCGCTCGGCCAGCTCGCCCGCGGCCTTGTTGGTGAACGTGAGCCCCAGCACCTCCTCGGGCTGGAGCCCCGCGTCGGCGACGAGGTGGGCGATCCGGTGGGCCACCGTGGTGGTCTTGCCCGTACCTGCACCGGCCGCCACCCGCAGGGGGGCGAGTGGATGGTGGATGACGGCTCGCTGCTCGGGGGTGGGCCGGAATGTCACGCGACGAAGCCCTCCCGGCCTTCCGGCCACGCGTCGCAGACGAGCCGCACCTCACAGGTCCGACACGCTGCGCCCACCCGAGCCGGCCAGGCCTCGGACTGGATGCCTGCGGCCGCCTCTCGCATGCGGGCCTTGACTCCCGGCAGGTGGCCCGGGTCGAACGGGAACCGCCATCTTCCCTCCTTGATGAGGGGATGCCACATCTCGGCCGCGTCGGCCGTGCCGAGCTCGCGCAATTCGGGATCCTCCCGGGAGGCGAGCAGGTAGAAGCCGAGCTGGAGGGACGCGGCGGCCTTGGCAACCCCCGGCGAGCTGGCGCCGGTCTTGTAGTCGACCACCCGGAGCCCAGCCGGCCGGTAGCGCTCGATCCGATCGGCCCGGCCCGACCAGCGGACGCCGTCGACGGTGAGCTCCAACCACCGTTCGAGGGCGACGGGATCGAGCGAGTCCTCGGGCCATTCGGCGAAGAGCCGCTCGAGCAGGCGTTCGGCCCTCGCCAACCACGCCTCGTCGAGGACCGGCGACCCGAAGGCGGCCTCTTCGGCCCACACCCGTCGGGCATGGGCCCTGGCCTCGTCGAGGGTGGCATGGGAGCGGCCGACCGACGCGGCGGCCCGCTCGGCCTCCTCGAGCACCCGATGAACGAGGCTTCCGAACCGGGCATACGGCGACGAGCTCTCCACTGCGCCGAGCCGCCGCTCGAGCGCGTACCGACGGGGACAGTCTTCGTAGGCCTCCGCCTGGCTGGGAGAGAGGCCCGTGCCCGGCTCCACGAGCCCGGTGTCGTCCCCCCGGCCGGCCACGCCGGCGAATCGCAGGGGGTCCCAGGCGGTCCCCGCAGGCGGCTTCGCCAGCACCGAGACGGCGGCGAGGCGGGATGCGGCCGGCACGGTGGGGTCGGCGAGCAGGCGGCGGAGATGGGCCTCGGACTCGGCCGGGGTGATGGGAGGACCGGTTCGCTCGGCTCCGGGGCCGAGTACGTCGGACGACTCGACCCCCGCCACCGCCAGCAGGAACCGGGAGGGGCGGCGCTCGCCCTCGTCGATGGCGGCAGCGGTGGCTGTCCACACCAGCCGCCGCCGGGCGCGGGTGGTGGCGGTGTAGGCGAGTCGCATCTCCTCCTGGAGTCGAAAGCGGGAGATCGACGCAGCGCCCGACTCAGCGGGGCGTCCCAACAGGTGGGGGCGGAGGAACGAGCGGGTGCGGCGGACATCCGGGAACACCCCCTCGACGGCGTCGGCGACGACGACGACCTCGAACTCCAGCCCCTTGGCCTGATGGAGCGTGGTCAGCACCAGCCGGTCGCCCCTCTCACCCCGGAACGAGAGCAGTGGTGTGGCCTCGAAGTCGTCTTCCTCACTGAGCCGGGCGTACTCGCGCAACGAGAGCCGGGCGTCGCGCTCTGCCTGACGTTCGAGAGCCTGGGAGAAGGCGGCGAGCGCAGCACGTTCACCCGATGCGGCGGGGTCGACGGCGATCCGCTCGAACTGCTCGAGGCCCTGCCAGGCCGTCCAGAAGCCGTCCACCGCAGGCAGGTCGGTTGCCCACGTTCCGTCGGCGAGGAGATCGGCCAGCCCGTTCGCCCGGGGGAGGTGGCCACGGATGATCTCGCTCCACGGCCGGGCGGTGACCCGCCGGGCCCTGAGCAAGGCCCGCTCCTCCCCGATCGGCATGGAGAAGAGCGGCCCGAGCAGGATGCGTCGCATGACCCGATCGGTCTCGTCGGACTCACCCCCCTCCGGGCGGGCATCTCGCCCTGCGATCCGGGCCAGGTCGAGGACGAGGCGGACCACCGGGTGGTCGACGAGCCGGCGATCGGGCTGGTCGTGCGGCACTCCGCGCCGGTGCAGGGCCCTGGAGAGCTCCGGCACGAAACGCCGCTTGGAACGGACGAGCACCGCCATGGCCGCATAGGGGATCGCCTCTTCGAGGTGCAGGCGGGCGATCTCGCCTGCGATCCACTCGGCTTCGGCGGACTCCTGGTCGAACACGTAGGCCTCGACCGAGCCCGGATGTGGGGCCGGGACCACCGGACCGGCAGCCCCCGGGAGGTCTCCCGAGCTCGTCACCCGGAGAGCAGCCTCGAGGATCGGGGCGGGGACCCGGAAGCTCGTCGTCAGGACGAGCCGGCGGGCGGGCCGGCCATCGAGGTCGGGGAACCGGGTGGGGAACTCGGCAACGCTGCGCAGCTCTGCGCCGCGGAACGAGTAGACCGATTGGTAGGGATCGGCGGCGGCGGTCAGGTTCCGGTGACCGGCCACGAGCAGCTCGAGCAGCCGGACCTGGGCGGGGGAGGTGTCCTGATACTCGTCGACGAGGACGTAGCACCACGGTGCGGCGACGGTGGCCCCCGATACCGGATCTTCGAGGGCGTCGACCGCGGTGGCCAGCAGCCCGCCGTAGTCGATCCGGTGCTCGCGCCGAAGCCGCTCCTCGTAACGCCGGAAGAACCCGGGCAGCGCCCGCCAGTCCGGACGGTCGAAGGCCATGTCCTCCAGGCGCTCCGGCCCGATCAACCGCTCACGGCACCGCAGGAGGAAGTCCGCCACCTCCTCGGCGAAGGTGGAGGTGCCCAGCAGCCCACGGGACGGGAGTGGCCAGCCGGATGGGTCCTCGTCGTGGAGGAGGGTCCCGACCAGCGCCACCTGCTCCGGCCCCGTCAACAGCGACGGCATGGCGCCGGCACCTCTGGCGGCGAGCCTGGCCTCCATCATCCGGAAGGCGAACGAATGGAAGGTCGACACCTCCAGGGGATCGGGGCTCCCGCCGACGGCATCGAGGATGCGGCGGCGGAGGCGGTCCGCGGCCCGGCGGGAGAAGGTGAGCACGACGAGCTCGGCGGCACGTGCGGCGTCGGAGTTGAGGAGATGGGCGGCGCGTCTGACCAGGAACTCGGTCTTGCCGGCACCCGGCCCGGCCACCACCAGCTGGGGCCCGGCGATGTCGGCGACGGCGGCTGGCCAGTCCGTCGGGTCGACGCGGTGCTCCAGGACGTTCGCTGCACCGCCGTCCGTTTCGAAGGCTCGGGGTCCACGGTCGCTCACGGCCGGCTCCGCAATGGGGCGGGCTCAGGCGGCGAGGGGTGCCGCCGGGCACCTCGGACAGCGGGCGAGGGCCCCGGAGAGCACGACCACCGGGGCGAGACCGGCGGCCATGAGGTTCGCGAGGGCCTCGTCGAGCCCTGCGGCGCGATCGGGGGTGAGGGTGGGATCGAGCATGTCCATGAGGACAACGTATCGGAGGGGTGTGACGGATTCGCCGTGGGGGCCCGAGCCGGCGGCGGTGGGGCCGTCACCCTGCCAGACGGGCCGGCTCGCCGACCTCTTGCCACGCCGGGCAGGCCTCCCGAAAGCTGCACCATGAGCAGAGCGGCCCGGGGCGGGGCGGGAAGTGGTCGCCGGCGATCGCCCGATCGATCGTGGCCCACAGCGCCCGGACCTGGCGTTCCATGGCATCGAGGGACCGGTCGTCGATGGGGATCCGGTACACGGTGGGGCCGTTCAGGTACATGAGCCTGACCTCCACCGGGGTCTCGCCGGTGTGGCGCCGGACCAGGAGCGCGTAGATCTTCAGGGCGAAGAAGGCGGGTAGAGCGAAGCGCTCGGGTGGCGCCTTGCCGGTCTTGTAGTCGGTGATCACCAGGTTCCCGTCGGCCGTGCGATCCATCCGGTCGAGGATCCCGCGCAGCACCATGCCGTCCAGATCCTCGAGGAGGTCGAGCTCGCGTGCCTCCGGCTCCACCCGTCTCGGGTCTTCGACCAGGAAGTAGTTGGCGATGAGCCCGAGGCTCTCGAGACCCCAGGCCCGTTCGTCCTCGGTGCTGGCGAAGAGCCCCTGGAACTCGTCGGATCCCCTGAGCTCGGTCCAGGCGGAACGGAACAGCTCGTAGAGCCGTTCGGGCTGACGCTGGTCGGCGGGGAGATCGAAGAGGCGCTGGAGCGCCAGGTGCGCCGTGGTGCCCCGGGCCTGGTGGATCGAGGACGGCTCGGGCAGCCGGTCGATCGCCCGGAACTTGAAGAGCTGGGGGCATGCCTTGAAATCGCCTGCCCGACTGGGGGAGAGGGTCTCCAGCGCCATGGCCGGCATCATACGCCCCGCGAATGACACGAATGAGATTCCCGAGCAGGCGGCCGGTCGCGAAAACGGGGGACCGTTCGCGAAAAACACGGAGCCCCTCGGCTTGACCCGGTTGCCGGGGCGCCCTAGGTTACTGATTGCTGGCCAGGGGGTAACCCCGAGTCGGCGCCGAAGGGGCCGAGAGGCCATTTCGGGAGGGTCCCCCTCGGGACCGGCCTTCGGGTCGGAGTCGAAGGGACTCGGGAAGCCCCGAGAGGGTGGAGGTTTCGGCCGAAGCTCCCTCGGGGTTTCTTCTATTCCGGTGGGGTTTCTTCGATTCCGGGCCGGATCCGGTACCCGATGCCGTTGTCGGGCGGGTCCCCCCATACCCTTCGACCGGTTTCGACGCCGGGGGGGAGATCGGACGGATCGGCGAGCGAAGGCAGGGGCCGCCCGGGCGGCGTTCGACCCGACCGGAGTCTGGCGGTTGGCCGTCGCCGGCGACCGAGCCCCGCCCACGCCCATCCGGCCTCCAGGCGGCCGGGTCGCGAAAAGACGGTGACGAGCGCGAAAATCCGATGCGTAAACCGGGCATCGGGCTCTCACCGATGGTCTACCTTCTCGTCTGTCGCCGAGGGGGAACCCGAGGTGGCACCGGAAGCCGGAGGACGGGAAACCGAAGCCCGGCGACACCGGATGGCGGGGGCCTTCGGGCTCCAGGTCCCTCGGGACCGGCCACCCGACCTTCGGGTCGGAGGCCCGCCGTTCGCCCGGCAACGGGCGAAGCGTCCGCACCGAGCCACCCCCGGGTGGTGGGTGAGGCGCAGCAGTCGAAAGACTGCGGGGCACGTCCGAAAGGCCGGGCCCCGGGTGCCCCGGCAACGGTGGCACCGCCCACGATCGGTCGGGCCCCGCCCCGACCGGCGGTGGGGTCCGGGAGCCCCGAGAGGGCTGAGGCTTCGGCCGAGGCTCGCTCGGGGCTCTCGTCGTCCTAGGCCTCTCACCGCCTGCTCTTCGCCCGTCGCTCCGCTGACCGCAGACCGGGTACGGCGGAGGTACGCTCCCGGCTCATGGCATACCCCCGTGAGCTCCTGAGTCCCGGCGAGGACATCATCGCCGAGTTTCGTCCCCACTGGTTCCAGATCGTGGTGCCCACCCTCATCACGCTCGGGGCGGTCGTTGCCATCATCCTGATGGTCTCCTGGACCGATGGCACCGCCGAGTGGATCGGCATCGGTGGGATCTTCCTCGTCTGGGCCTTCCTCACGGTGGCCGGCTTCCTCCGGTGGTGGTTCGAATCCCACGTCATCACCTCGGAGCGGGTCATCTACCGATCCGGGGTGATCAGGCGGCGAGGCACAGAGATCCCGCTCGAACAGATCAACGCCGTCGCCTTCAGCCAGGGCCTGATCGAGCGCCTGGTCAAGGCCGGCGACCTGCGGATCGAGTCGGCCGGGGCGACCGGCCAGACCCACTACCAGAACATCCCCCGGCCCGAGCAGGTCCAGACGCTCATCTACCAGGTGAGGGAGAAGCGGATGTTCGAGCTGAAGGGCGCGGGGACGACGCCGGCCCCTGCGTCCTCGAATGCCGAGCAGCTCTCGATCCTCTCCCGGCTCCACGACGAGGGCAAGCTCAGCGACGAGGAATTCGAAGTCCAGAAGCGCAGGTTGCTCGAGGCCTGAGAGAGGAGAGCGCCGTGCCCCACATGATGGACGACTTCCCGCTGCTCCTCTCCACCCTCTACGAGCGGGCCGTCCGCATCTTCCCCGACCAGGAGATCGTGTCCGTCGAGTCGGATCGCTCGGTCGTCCGTCAGACCTACGCCGAGACCGACGAACGGGTCCGGCGTCTGGCCACGGTTCTCGGTCGCCGCCTCGGGGTGGAGCCGGGGACGGCGGTCGGCACCTTCGCCTGGAACAACCGGCGGCATCACGAGCTCTACTGGGCCACCGCCAACACGGGGCGAATCTGCCACACGATCAACATCCGGCTCTTCCCCGAGCAGATCACCTACATCGTCAACCACGGGGGCGACCGGGCGGTGTTCGTCGACCCCGACCTCGTGCCGCTGCTCGAGCCGATCGCTCACACCTTCGAGACCGTGGGGGCCTTTGTCGTCATGGGAGACACGGTCGGCGACACCCGGCTCCCAAACGCCATCGCCTACGAGGATCTGCTCGAGGAGGTCGAGCCGCACGGACGGTGGCCGCTCCTCGACGAGCGTTCGCCGATGATGTTCTGCTACACGAGCGGGACGACCGGCAACCCCAAGGGCGTGGCCTACACCCAGCGATCGACCTACCTGCACACGATCTCCAACCTGGCCGCCGTCCACATCGGACCCGACGACAACGTGATGCCGGTGGTGCCGATGTTCCACGCCTCGGCCTGGGGGTATCCGTTCATGGCGACCACCCAGGGGGCCAAGCTCACCTACCCCGGTCCCGATCTGTCGGCCCAGGGCCTCGTCCCGCTCGTGGAGCGAGAGCGGGTCACGTTCTCGGCCGGCGTGCCGACCGTGTGGCTCGGCGTCCAGCACTACCTGGAAGAGCACCCCGAGGCCGACGTCTCCTCGATCCGGGCGTTCCTGTGCGGAGGATCGGCCGTCCCGCGCGCCCTCATCCAGTGGTTCTGGGAGCATCGGGGCATCCGGGTGGTCCAAGGGTGGGGGATGACCGAGACGAACCCGGTGGCGGCCGTTGCGTTGCTCAAGCCGTGGATGGAGGAGTGGCCGTTCGAGCGCCAGCTCGACGTGCTGGAGACCGCCGGGCTCCCGACCGCCGGCCTCCAGGTGAAGATCGTCGACGACGACGGCAACGAGCTCCCCCACGACGGTGAAGCCTTCGGAGAGCTGCTCATCCGGGGGCCCTGGATCGCCGCCGAGTACTACGACGATCCCCGGTCCCCCCAGTCGTTCCGGGACGGATGGCTCCGGACCGGTGACGTCTGCAAGATCACCCCGGAGGGGTACGTGCGGATCACCGACCGCGCCAAGGACGTCATCAAGTCGGGCGGGGAGTGGATCTCGTCTCTCGACCTCGAGAACGCCATCATGGCCCATCCGGCCATCGCCGAGGCCACGGTCGTCGGGTTGAAACACCCGACGTGGCAGGAGCGCCCGGTGGCCTTCGTCGTGCCCAAGCCGGGGTCGGAGGTCGACCCCCGTGAGGTCCTCGAGTTCCTCCAGGACAAGGTGGCCAAGTGGTGGTTGCCGGATCGGGTCATCACCATCGACGCCATCCCCAAGACCGGGACCGGGAAGTTCGACAAGAAGGTGGTTCGTGACCGGTTTGGCGATCTGCTCATGGACTGAATGGGCGAGCGCCGTATGATGTCGGCGGAGGGGGCAGGGCCATGTACGAGGCGGTACAGAACATCGAATACCGGGACCGGCCAGGGGCTCCACCCGAGGAGTCCGTCCTGGGCGTCTTCGACCAGGAGACCGATGCCATCGAGGCCG
>JAWOJB010000037.1:0-2648 GCA_046484325.1 Acidimicrobiia bacterium
CTTCATCGTCCTCGTCCCCGACCTCCGCCTCCTCGCAACTCGGGCCGAGAGCCTCGGTATCGCCGACCGGGTCGAGATCGCCGGCTCGATCGAGCGGCGAGTGGTGCTCGATCGGATGCGGCGAGCCTCGTGCCTCCTCTTTCCATCCTTTCACGACTCGGCCGGATTCGTGGTCTCAGAGGCCCTGTCGCTGGGACTGCCGGTGGTGTGCCTCGACCACGCCGGACCCGGCCAGTTGGTCCGCTCATGGCCCGACGTGCCCTCCTTCGCCGTGCCCCCGACCAACCGGGAGGAGACCGTCGAGGCTCTCGCCTCGGCGGTACGCGGTTTCGTGGGGCGTCCGGCTCCGGTGCCGGACGAGGTGGTCGCCACCTCGCGGCCCCTGCAGGCGGCGCTGGCAGAGGCCTACAGGACGGCACTGGCCTCGGCGGCGGCACCGTGAGCGCGATTCGCGCCGAGACCGCCGTGCGCGTCCTCGACGGAATGGCGGAGGCGGGCATCGCCTACTGCGTGTTGCGCAATCACGAGCAGATCCGGATCGAACCCGGTCGCGACGTCGACCTCGTGGCGGAGCCCGGTCGAGTCGACGAGGTCGAGGCGATCATCGCCGACGCCGCCGACGAGCTCGGGTGGGATCGGCTGGTGCGTTGCAGGGGCCATCACGAAGGGACGAGCTACTACTTTCTCTCGGGCCCCGGGTCCGACGGGAAGCCGATCCAGTTGGAGCTGCACTTCACCCGAGTGAGGTGGGCCGGGGCGACGATCCTGACGGATCGCGATCTGCTCGACGGCCGGCGGATGAGCGAGGCGGGCATCTGGGTGGCGGCGGAGCACCACACCGCCGTCCAGAGAATCCTGCAGTACGGCTTGAGCGGCCAGCTCGGCGAGATGAAGGCCGACTACTGGCCGGACCTCGTCAGGATCGCTCGCGACGACCGGGAGTCCGTCGCCCGCTCACTCCACCGGGTGCTCCCCGACGAGCGGGTGGTCGAATCGGTCGTGGACGGGATCGTCGCCGGTGATCTGGGCACCGTGGCCGCTTCCACCGGCACGCTGCGGCGGGCATTCCTCGCCGGCGCCTGGCGGGACCGCCTGAAGGATCTGCCATCGATCGCCCACCAGACCTTCGACCGCGTCGTCGAGCCGCGGCGATCTGCCCGCTGCGGGGTGGTCGGCGTGGCCCCCGCCGGGATGCCGGAGGTGGAGCTCACCGGGACGGCGGCTCGACTGTCGGCGATGTTCCTCCAGACGGCGGTGGTCGATGGCGGGGCGGTGACGGCGGATGGGGCCAACGTGGTTCGAACCGTCAACCGAGCCGGGCTCGTCCTTCTCCGCACCGACGATCCCGCCCTTGCATCGGACCGCCGGTGGCGTGCCGTCGCCTGCCCGCTCGTGCCCGGCGACGTCGGCGAGGGCGTCGCCCGCGTGGTGTCCAGGTTCGTCGGAAACCATCAGGTGGTGAGAGACACGGCGGGTGGGACGTGATGGCCGCCGGCATGCTCCCTGTGTCGTCGGCGTCGCCTGCGCCCGATCGCTGCCGGTCGAAGATCGATCGACAGGACGGTGTCCGGCCATGACCTCGGAGGCCCCCACCGCTCGCCGTCTCTTCGTCACGGGTGGGTCCGGCTTCATCGGCTCGGCACTGGTGAGGGAGATGCGCTCTGCTGCCGGATGGGCGGTGCTCAACTACGACACGGCCGGTCCCACCGACAGGGCCCTTGCCGGTGACTGGATTCGGGGGGATGTGCTCGATCTCGTAGATCTACGGCGAGCATTTGCGGACTTCCGGCCCACCGACGTGGTCCACCTGGCGGCGCGCGTCGACGTGGATGGCAAGACCGTTGCCGACTACGCCGTGAACACCGAGGGCACCGCCAACGTCATCCGCTGCGTCGTCGAGTCGTCGACCGAGAGGGTGATCGTGGCGTCGACCCAGTTCGTGTGCCGGCCGGGGTACGTGCCGGGCGCCGACGATGACTACCGGCCGCATACCGCATACGGAGAGAGCAAGGCCGAGGCCGAGCGGTTGGTGAGGGCTGCCGACGTCGAGGCGGCATGGACGATCATCCGGCCGACCACGATCTGGGGACCGGGTGACCTCAGGTACCGGTCCCAGTTCTACCGGGTCATGGCCAGGGGACTCTACGTGCACCCCTCGGGGAGGCCGGCGATGAGGTCGTACGGGTATGTCGGCAATGTCGTCGATCAGATCAGGGCGATCCTCGAGAGCGATGCCGGCCGGGTTCGCGCCCGAACCCTGTACGTCGGCGATCCCGTGGCGCCGATCACCGACTTCGTCGAGGAGTTCGCACGCCAGCTCGGTAGGCAGGTGAGGACCGTGCCTCGAGGGCTGGTGCGATCGCTCGCAGTGCTCGGTGACGTGGTGACCGCGGCGCGCCTCCCCTTCCCCATCACCACCGGGCGCTTCCGGAGCATGGTCGAGGACTACCCGGTTCCGATCGACCCCACCTTCGAGATCACCGGGGCACCCAGGTTCACCCTCGAGATGGCGGTGAGCGAGACCGTGGGCTGGCTCAGGGAGGCAGGGTTCTTCGACGCCGTTGCGCCGGCAGACTGATGGACTCCCCACGACGAGTCGAGCCGGGCAGGTGTCTGCCGAGGGTGATCGTGGCCGGCCAGATCCCCCC
>JAWOJB010000007.1:0-37215 GCA_046484325.1 Acidimicrobiia bacterium
CGGGTCCCGTGGGTTCGAATCCCACTCCCTCCGCTGGAGAGGTGGCCGAGTGGTCGAAGGCGCTCGCCTGCTAAGCGAGTAGGGGGTGTAAAGCCTCCTCGAGGGTTCAAATCCCTCCCTCTCCGCCGACTAGTCGGGGACGTCAACGCCCGGCTCCCGGGTGGCCGGCCCCGGTAGGGTCCTCCCATGGAGTTCGGCCTTGGCGGACGCCCTCCGACTCGATACGTCGAGGCTGCCTCGGGGAACCTGGCGTACCAGGTCTTCGGCTCGGGCGAGCGCGACATCATGTTCGTCACGGGCGGCATCTCCAACATCGATGCCGTGTGGGACGAGCCGTCGGCGGTCCGCTTCTTCGATAGGCTCGGTGGCCTGGGTCGGGTCATCCAGTACGACATGCGAGGGTCCGGTGTGTCGGATCCGATCCCCGGCGAGACGATCTGGATGCCTCTCGAGGACAACATGACCGACGTCCTCTCCATCCTCGACGCCGCCGGCTCCGAGCAGGCGGTTGTCTATGGCGACACCGAGGGAGGGCTGTCGGCGATGATGGTGGCCGCCACCAACCCGGAGCGTGTCTCGGCCCTCGTCCTCGTGAACTGTGAGCCCCGCTTCCTCGAGGCCGAGGACTACCCGATCGGGATCTCAGAGGACGAAGCGGCCTCGCTCTCGCGGAAGTACGTCGCCCAGCACGGGACGACCGGCGCCATGCTCAACCTGACCGCCCCGAGTGTGGCCGGCGACCAGCGGTTCCGGGCCTGGTGGACGAGGTATCAGCGGCTGGCGGTCCCACTCGGGCTGGTGAAGCGCACCTTCGACTGGTTCTCCGTCGTGGACGTGCGGGCCGTCCTTCCGCTGATCCGGGTGCCTACGCTCGTCGTGGCCCGCCGGGACGCCCGCTTCCACCGGCTCGTGTACGGCCGGTATCTGGCCGACCACATCGACGGAGCGGTGCTGAGGGTGGTGGAGGGTGCCGACACCCTCCCGTTCCACGCTGGTGACTTCGGTCCGGTCCTCGACCATGTGGAGGAGTTCCTCACGGGGCGGAGCGACGCTCCCCGGGTCGACCGGGTCCTCGCGACGGTGCTGTTCACCGACATCGTCGGGTCGACCGCGATGGCCGCATCGATGGGGGACGAACGATGGCTCGATCTGCTCCAGGAGCACGATCGGATCGCACGCGCCCAGTTGGCCCGGTTCCGGGGCCGAGAAATCACGATGACCGGCGACGGTTGTGTGGCCACGTTCGACGGCCCGGGCAGGGCGGTGGCCTGCGCCGCCGCCATGGTGGAGCAGATGGCCCAGATCGGCCTCACCGTCCGGGCGGGCATCCATACCGGAGAGGTGGAGTACCGGGCCGACGACATCGGTGGACTGGGAGTGCACATCGCCAGCCGGGTCATGAGCCAGGCCGAGAGCGGCGGCATCCTCGTGTCCGGGACCGTCAAGGACCTGGTGGTCGGCTCGGGCCTCGAATTCCGATCGCGCGGCACATTCGACCTCAAGGGTGTCCCCGGCGAGTGGCAGCTCTTCGAGCTGGAGTCCCTGGGCTGATGCCCTCATCGTGGGGGCTGACTCGGGCCTAACATGATGCGGGCCGGCAGGGATTCGCCCGAAGGTGGACGGAGGTGCTGTCGGCGTTCGACAACCCATGCGCCCGTAGCTCAATTGGATAGAGCGTCTGACTACGGATCAGGAGGTTGGGGGTTCGAGTCCCTCCGGGCGTGCTACTGAAGCCCTTGCACTGCAAGGGCTTCTCTCATCTTCCGCCGAGTTCGATTCCCCGTGACCGGTCTTTGGGCCGCGGTGGGGCCGCGGCATTTCGGGTCCTGATGTCATCGAGCCGTTTGACGAGATCGTCGACGTCGGAGGGGAACAGGTGGGTGTAGCGGTCCATGGTGACGGTGATCGACGAGTGCCCGAGATGGACCTGGATGGCCTTGGGGGTGGCGCCAGCTGCGGCGAGGAGGCTGGCGCAGGTGTGTCGGAGGTCGTGGATCCTCAGGCCCTCGGGTAGCCCTGCTGCTTCGACGGCCTGGTACCAGACCTGTCGTCGGAAGTTGCTGTTGCGCAGCGGCGTCCCCGCTGGTGTGGTGAACACGAGCGCTGAGGGGTCGTCGGGGACGTGGCTGGCGAGGTACTGATCGAGGAGGTCTCGGAGGAATCCGGGGATCGCGACGTTGCGGCTCCGGTGGTTCTTCGTTGGCCCGAAGTGGAGGTGTCCGCCGACGTCGGCGAGCGATTCAGCGACCTCGATGCGGGAATGGGCCAGGTCGCATCGTTGGCGTCTGAGGGCTGCGGCTTCTCCCCAGCGGAGGCCGCCGTAGGCGAGGACGTAGACGAGAGTGCCGTAGGGCTTCTGGATGGTGCTGGCGAGCCGGTCGACTTGGTCGGCGTCGAGGAACAGCATCTCCGCATTCGGAAGCCGCGGGGTGCTCGTGCCGTCGACCGGGTTCGAGGTGAGGTAGCCGGCGTCGACGGCGAGCGTCAACATGGCATGAAGCACCTGGCGGGCCTGTCGCACTCCCGATGGTCCGAGCCCGGAAGCCCGGAGGTCGGCGAGCCATTCCTCGACCTCCATGCGGTCGATGTGACGAATCTGATAGTCGCCAAAGGTGGGCAGGACGTGGGCGTTGAGGTTCGAGCGGTACCCGGCGAGGGTCTTGGGCTTGAGATGTGACTTCGTGACCATCCAGCGCTGTGACCATTCGGCCAGCGTGGTCTTCGACAGCCGAGGGTCGGTCCACTCGCCGCGGACCAGGTCGGCTTGGACGGTGGCCATGAACCGGTCGGCATCGGCCTTCCGGGCGAAGCTCCTTGAGCGTTCCCTCCCAGTCGGGTCTCGGTAGCGCACCCGCCACGGTTTCGGTCGGTCGGGTCGCTTCTCGATGTGCGCCACCGGCGGTACACCTTCCCTCGGTTGCTGCGACCTGCGTCGTCGTCTCCCGACAAGATGCGAGCCGACCCTGTCATCGGAATGCCATTCACCCTGTTTTGCCCGGTCAGGGGCACATCCCTCGAACCCTCCAACCCGCCGAGCGGGCCAGCGTGGAGCCGTCATGACAGGGTTGCGAACACCCTCGCGACAGGGTTGTGCGACACCGGTGAGCGCCGCGCGACCCTGGCATCCGTAGCGCCGACCTCCGACCTCATCGGTGGCGGCTCAGCCGCCGAACAGGGCGTCCCCGACGGTCCCTTGGGATGCCGCGGCGGACGGGTCATCGCGGGTTGAGCGCTCCAGGAAGTTGCCGGGATGGCACTTCAATGACACGGCACCAGTCCACGATGAAGATCGTGAGCAGACCGGACACCTGTCACAGAGGGGAGAATCGATGCCCAGGACCAGACTCACGACGACCGCACCGACAGAGCCCTACACGGCACCGGTAGCGAATCGCGTCAACCACCCTCCAACAACACACGCACGTGCAACAAGTTGCGGAGTGTCTACACGTAGACCGGAGGGCCGGTGATGGATCTCGATCGTGGCGTTCTGGCGAGGATTGACCGCACGCTGTTGGCCGGTGTCGGACAGGGCGAGACGTACCGGATGGTGCGGGTGCCGGTGACGGCGGCGAAGTGGGCGGTCTGGAGACGGTGCTGCGAGTCGGCCGGCGTCTCGATGGCCGTGCTATCGCGGTGTTGATCGATCGGGAACTGGTCGGCGCGTTCGGCGATCAGTCCGCGGAACACCCTGCGGTGTTCGCGGAGCAGGCTGAAGAGGAGTTGGTCAAACGCCAGGCGCAGGTGGCTCGTCGTGAGGAGAAGGTGGCGGCCGTCGAGGAACGCCTCCGGGCGTGGAACGCCCACCTCCGCAGTTGGGAGGTCGAGCTCGGCGTCCGCGAACGCCGGGTCGAATTCGCAGCGAAGATGGCCGTTCAAGCAGAGGAGGCGGAGACCCAGGTCGGTCGCAACGCACGTTGCCCATGTGGATCGGGACTCAAGTACACGCACTGCCACGGCATGCCCGACCGACAGCAGTGAGTGTTCCAGGCAATGGCTTGCTAGCGCCGACTTCCGGATCCCGGACGTCGGCGGGTGCTCGATATCGCGAGGCGGGTGGGTCCAGCCTCCTTTGGATCCTCTTGAGGTGGCTCTCGCATCCTCGAAGGAGGAAAGGAGGTTGCGCATGACACGCACCCACGCACGTACGGCAACGATCGTGCTCCTCGTCGTGGCCATGCTGGCGATCGCTGTGCCCGTGTTTGCAGGACGGTCGGTCGAGCGGCCGATTCGCGAGGACCTGTCCGGCTACATCGTCGGTATCGAGTTCGCCCCGAACTTCCCTGCCCACGCAGGCGTCACGTTCGGTGGCCGCTGCAGTGTGCCCTCGCAATGGATCAGCACGATGTCGGGGACGGGCACGATCAGCCATCTCGGCAGGGTCTCGTGGACCACGGAGCACTGCTTCCAGCTGTTCGCAGGGACCTTCAATGACGCCGAACTGGTCATCACCGCCGCCAACGGTGACAAGCTCTTCGCGACGTACAAAGGGGTCATGACCGGCGAGACGACCTACGTCGAGACCATGGTCATCACCGGCGGCACGGGTCGCTTCGCAGGGGCCACCGGAACCGTCGACGAGACCGGGTGGTTTGACCCGGGCACCGGGTACATGGAGGTCACTGGACGAGGAACGATCACCTACGACTCGTCCAATCTTTCAGCGATGAAGTGATCGCATACGCCGAGGTGGAGGGAGCCTCGTCCCGGGGCTCCCTCCCTCGCGCCAGGGCCTTTGGATTCCCTTGAGGTCGCTGTCGCACCCTGAAGGTGAAAGGAGGTCGTCATGCGGAAGACGATGATCATGATGACGCTGGTACTGGCGTTGGTCGCGGGCGCATGTGCGGCTGAAGTGACTGAGTCCGATGAGTACCAGGCACTAGAGAACGAACTCGTCGCCGTCGAGCAGCAGCTGTCCGACACCGTGGCCCAACTCGAGGCGGCCACGGCGAACCAGGACACTTCGAACGCCGAGTCGGCGAGCTCGTCCGCTCGTCGCGACCTGGCGCTCGAAGGCCTCGCGATGATGAAGAAGATCCTCGACGACCCCGAGTCGATCGGGACCGAGGACGAAGTCGTCAACCTGCTCGCGTCCTATGCCGCCGATGGCACCGTGATGGATGACGACGTCTTCGGCGCCGTTCCTTATCGACAGGCGTGGCACAACACCCTCTACGGCGGTGCGTTCGATGCCAGGATCGACATCTACGACTACTGGGTGTCCGAGGACGGATCCCAGGGTGGCGTCCTGTGGATCTGGCACGGCCTGAACGCAAAGGGCAATCCGTTCGAGCTGCCGGGCATCAGCTTGACCGAGTTCGACGAGGACGGGCTGATTGCGTATGAGCTGGTCACCTATCCGTATCCGGACGATTACGTGCAGGTGGCCGTACTGGGGAACGGGTCGCCGACCCCGTCCACGGGATAGGCGCACGGGGACATGGTCGACATGCAGGCACCGCAGATCCGCCGGACGAGGGGACGGCGGATCTGCGCGCGGGAAGCCCTGTTCGTAGACTCGGCGGGGCGATGCTGTTCTCGGTGCTGGGTCCTCTGGAAGTCACGGAAGGCTCGGTATCGCTCGCCCTCGGAGGGCCACGGCAGCGGTCCGTGTTGGCGCTGCTCCTCCTCGATCCCGGCCGGGCGGTCGACGCCGACCGGATGGTCACCGAGATCTGGGGTGACGAGCCACCCGACGGCGCCCGCGACTCGCTCTACACCTACGTCTCGAACCTCCGTGGCGTCCTCGGACGGGACCGCATCGTCCGCTCCGACGGCGGCTACCGGCTCGCACCGGCGGATGTCGACCGCGTCGCCGCCCGCACGTTCGATGCCACGCTTGGCGAGGCCCACCGCATCGTCGGCTCCGACCCGCAGACCGCACTCTCCCTCATCGACCAGTCGCTGTCGGCGTGGCGGGGCCGACCGTACGAAGGGTGCGAGAACCTCCCGTCGATCGCACCGGAGGCGGTCCGTCTGGAGGAGCTCCGCCTGCGGGCCCTCGAGGACCGCATCGATGCCGAGCTCCACGTCGGTGGGACGCCCGAGGTGGGAGGCATCGAGATGCTGACGGTCGAGCACCCGTATCGGGAGCGGTTCTGGGAGCTGCTCGCCCGCTCCCTGTACCGGGCGGGTCGCCAGACCGACGCCCTCCGCACCCTGACCCTGCTGCGCCGGATGCTCGCCGACGACCTCGGCATCGAGCCGTCACCCGCGATCTCCCGGATCGAGGAACGCATCCTCCTCCAGGACCCTGCCCTCGACGCGGGCGCCACGCCGCCCACCAACCTGCCGACACCGGTGAGCAGCTTTATCGGTAGGGAGGACGAGCTCGGGGTGCTCGAACGCCTCATCGGCGACCACCGCCTCGTCACCGTCACAGGCCCCGGCGGTGCGGGCAAGACCCGACTGGCGATCGAGGTCGCGGGACGCGTGGCAGGTGCCTTCTCCGACGGCGTCTGGTTCATCGATCTCGCGCAGGTCGACGCCGCAGCCGAAGTCGGTGGGGCCGTGGCGTCGTCGTTGGGTGTCGCCGAGCCGTCGGAAGCTGACGATGTCGCCACGATCGCTGCGCGCCTGCGGACGCAGTCGGCGCTCCTCGTCCTCGACAACTGCGAGCACGTCGTCGGTGCGGTCGGTGGCCTGGCAGAGTTGGTCCTAGAGGGCGCCCCGCAGGTGCGGATCCTTGCAACGAGTCGGCAGCCGCTCGAGGTGGCAGGCGAAACCCTGTTCCATCTCACGGGACTCGAGGTGTCAGGCGAGGAGCCGGAGGCCGGGGGAGCCGAGCAGCTGTTCGCCGTCCGCGCCGCGGCAGTCCAGCCAGACTTTGCCATCGACGACGCGAAACGGAAGGACGTCGGTGTGATCTGCTGCCAACTCGACGGCCTGCCGCTGGCGATCGAGCTGGCGGCGGCACGGGTCGATACGTTGTCGCTGGGCGAGATTGTCCGCCACTTGGGGGACCGGTTGCGGCTTCTCGCCGATGCGCATGCCGATCGATCCTCCCACCGTTCGCTGCGGGCCTCTCTCGACTGGAGCCGGGATCTCCTCGACCCGGCCAACCGGAGGGCGTTCGATCAGCTTGGTGTGTTCGCCGGCCCTTTCACCGCCGGTGCGGCGGCCCCCGTGGTGGATGCGCCGACTGAGATCGACGCCGTGTATGTGCTCCGCCACCTCGTCGGCGCATCGCTGATCCAGCGTCTCGCCGGGGAGGTGTCGTGCTACCGGCTGCTCGAGACGACGCGCTTGTATGCCAGGACACGGCTTGAGGAGGCAGGCGAGTGGCAGACGGCGGTCGAACGTCACGACGCGTACTATGCCGGTCGGTGCCGGGACCTGCGCGGGGCGTTCTTCGGCAGTGGTCGACCCGAGGCGTGCCGGACGATCGAGGCCGAGATCACCGAGTACGAGGCGGCCTTCGATCGGTTCAGCGAGGGTGATGCCGATGTGGCGCTGGAGATGGCGTGGCCGCTGGGTCACGTGTGGCTGTTCTCGGGCCGGATCGGCAGCGGCATCGGTCGACTCGAACGGCTCGTCGACGCCACGGCGGGGGCGACGTCACAGGCGCGGGCGGACGACCTCGCAGCCGGTGCGTTCCTGCTCATGTACGCCACCCGATACGAGCAGGCGATCGCCTGGGTGGACGAGGCGATCGAGATCTACCGCACGATCGGCGACGGGCAGGGTCTTGCGTATGCGCTGGCGAGGCGGGGCCATTGCGCGTTCTCGGTCGGTGACGTCCCGACCGCGTTCGGGCTGCTTCAGGAGAGTCTCGAGACGTGCAAGCGGATCGGCTACGCGGAGGGCACGGCGTGGCCGCTCACGCTCCTCGGCCAGGCTCGGCTGTGGGGCGGCGATGAGAGTGACGAGGTGCTCGCCCTACTCGAGGAGGGGAGGCGGCAGTTCATCGCCGTTGGTGACATGTACGGGCAGATGCACGCCAACATGTTCATTCAGAACGTCGGTCACCGACCGGTTGACGTCCAGCTCCGGTATTCGGAGGAGAGCATCCGGCTGTCCGACGAGCCGGGTGCCGATCCGCTGATGCGGCCCACTGCCCTGCACAACCTCGCCTTCAGCGTGTGGAACGCCGGCGAACGTGAACGAGCGAGGGGTCAGCTCCGCCTCTCGGCACGATCGGCCCTCGAGACCGGCGCCACCGTGTCGTCGGGGATGGCGTTCCTCCTCGGTGGTCTGATGGAAGGCATTGAGGGCGACCCCGAACGAGCGGCGGTCCTCTACGGCGCCGGCGACGCACACTTCGTCATGGAGAAGCCACCGTTCTACGTGCGCCAGCTCCAACCAGGCATCGACGCCGCCACCGCAGCCCTCGGCGACGACGACTACCGCCGTCTCCGCGCCGACGGCGCAGCGATGACCATTGAGGAGGCAACCGAGTTTCTCCTCCGTGGGACGTAGCCGCATGCGGCCTACGCCGACGGCGCGCGTTCGGCAGTGGCCACGAGTCCGCGTTCGCATCGCATGCGCCCGGAACCCTGAAGGCGGCGTATGTCGAGAAACGAGCCTCATGTCCGGGATCCCTCCATCGCGGCGCGGGTCTACCCGCTCCCGGCCGTCGGTGAGGGCCGAGCCCCCACCCGACGATGTGGTCGCCACCTACGCCGACAAGCAGGGCGCAGCGTTGATCACGCACGATGCCGAGGCGACTCGCCGGCGCCGTCGCTTCACCTTCGGCCGTCACGTCTTCCTCCGTTGCCACCAACTCGAAGCAGCCGATCTCCTCGACCATCACCTCGAGGAACTCGTCGCAGAGCTGGAGCGTCACCGCCTTGGTGTGTTCGAGGTCCGCCACAACGACGTCCGCTACTCGCCACCTCGCTACGAGCCCGACTGACCCGACGCCCAGGGCCGCGGCTGGGCCGCGAGACAACTGAAAACGACGGTCAACGACGCGAAACGTCGTGAGGTGAAATCCCAAGCGCCACAAGGGATTTCGCCAGATCGCCCGAGGAACCCGAACCCCCCGATTCTGACTACGGATCAGGAGGTTGGGGGTTCGAGTCCCTCCGGGCGTGGTGCGACCCTGGTATGGGGCGGGGTGGCCTCGGTCACCGCGGAAGCGGATTCGGGCCGGTCGCGGTGACGTACCGCTGCGGGACCCAGTCGTCGACGTGGACGAAGCCGTCGAATGTGGCCCCCTGGAGGACACACGAGTCGTGCAACGACCGCTGGTAGAACTTCACGTGCGTGAAGTCCTCGAACAGGACGTAGTACGGCTCGTTGTCAGCGTTCTGGAACTGCTGCCCTGTCAGTGCCGCTCGGTGCTCCCGTGAGAAGGCATCGACGTCCTCGCCGACGACCACGCCGAGGTGTTCGAGCCCCATCCGATAGACGCGCTGGTGGACCGGCGGGATGAGCTCGATGAGCGACACCGGCGTTCGGTCGAGCACCTCGAGCGGCTCAGCGAGGACGATCAGCGAGATCGGCCGGCCGTTCCAGACGTTCTCGAAATTCGCGGTGGCGTGTCGCTCGAGGAGGGTGCGCAGGTGGAGGTAAAGGTCCCAGTCGGCGACGCGGTAGGCGAGGTGGCTCAGGGCATACGGCGCGATGTCGATATCGATTGCGGTGAGCCGGTCGCGCTGCAGCGCCGCGAACGCCCGGTAGTCCCCGATGATGTCGCCGACCGGATCAGCCATCCGCGCACATGTCCTTTCAGCCGAACATCGTTAGGCGTTCAGCGGGTCCTCGAACAGGGCCTCCTCACCGCTCTCACCTTGGCTCGTGACCTCGACCTCGAGGCAGCAGGCGGCTCGTGAGTCACGGCAGCGGTGAATCGCATGCCCAGGAGTCTACGGCCGCTTGATCTCGTCCGGAGGGCTCCGCTTCTGGGAGCCAAGTCGGGAGCCATCTTCCGTCGACAGTCGGAAGGCTCGGCCTGACGCCGGGATGTCAACCGGTGCGATGATCGGGGTGTCGATGTGATCGGGAAACGGCTGATCCTCGATGTAGAGCTCGAGGGCCTCTCTGGCATCAGGTCGAGATCTTGGTGACGCGATGACGCGACATCGAGTGTCTCAGTGCAGAACCGGGACCATTCATCCATTCCGTGCCCGCACGACGGTCCCACGACTTGTGGAAAGGTTGCCGACGTCCACCAACCTGAAGTCATGCCTCCCGAGGGAGCCGACAACTCCACGAAAGCGTCAAGTGAGCCCTTGGTCGTGTGTGGTCAGGGCGACCTGTCGAACCGTCGGGTCAGCTGCTTTCGCGGGGTGAGTGCCATTGTTCCCAGTGCTGGGTGTGGGTCGGCAGGTACGCGCCCGGTTGGAAGTGGGTGTCGTAGTAGTCGGTGTCGAGGTGTACGGCCTGCACATACCCGGTGAGAACGATCGTCGTGTAAGTCGACGGGAAGCGGCCATACGTGTCGTAGATGTACTGAGCGACCTCCCCCAAGCACGCGACGAACTCATCGCTGTAAGGATCGACACCCGCCTTGATTACGGCCGCATCCTTCCATGGTCCCGGAGTCGAGGGGTCGTAAGTGCCGCCCGGGCCGAACTTGCGCTCGACGAACACGTGCGCAGCGGTCCGCATATCGGGCTGGTACGGCGGGCACAACGCCTCGTACATGCCGTCGAGACCGACCGGATTGGGCAGCGTCCAGCGTTCGTCGTCTACGAACCGGAACCCGAGTCCGGTGATGCCGTCGTCGGCAAACGCTCCGAGGACACTCCAGCGGTTGATCCCATTGAAGAACAACCCACCGAGGCCCATCGCCTGCATGGTGAGCACGATGTTGTGGGCCATGAAACTGAGTTCGGCAGTGTTGGCCTCGTAGGCCATCTGCTGCAGCACCGAGAGAGGTGAGAGTTTGGTTTCATCGAGCAGCCCGGTCCGGACGAACGGGGCAAGGCCACCGGCGGGGCGGCCCGCCTCGTCATCAACGATGAAGTTGCCGTTGGCGAGGGCCATGGCCAGAAACCCCAACACTTGCTCGCTCGCATCGCCGACGGGCATGAACAGGGTTGAACCGGGTGCATTGGCCATCCACAGGTTGGGGGGGAGCATGTGCGGTGGCTGAGCCGGTAGGTCGAGCCTCCGATCGGACAACTGGGTGGTGTGCTGGCGGCCCAGTTCCAGGATTCGTTTGATGTCGTCGACCCGGTCGTCCAACTCCCGAACGGCTGTCGGTGTGGTGTCGCGGGTATTGGTGAGATAGGTGCCGTCGTCGTTGGTGTGGAAGAGCACGGGGGTGCCGAACCCGGCGGCGGTGGGTGCGGTGCGACCGGTGAATCGTTGCGTGTAGTGGGCATGTGAATTCGGGCGATCCGGGCCGAACGGCACACCGAAATTCCACCCGGTGACTCCGGTTCCGGCGGCGACAAGTACCGCATGCTCGAGTTCGGTCAGCGGAGCGGGTTCGGCGCTCGACCTGAAGGCCAGCGGCCCCGAAGGGATTTCCATACCCAGGCCAAACCGGCGGGCGCGCCTCCCGTACATCGCTTCGAGAAGGGGAAAATCGAATAAATCCGCGAGCGGACCTTCGTTCGCGGTGTCAACCATGTTCGTGCCTCCCGTCGTGCCGCTACTTGCTGTCACGAGGCTCGAACCGTCGATCCCTCGGATGCCCCATCTGGACAGTGAAGCACATCAGAACGTCGGGAGCCTGAGCGCGGTGTGGAGGATCTCTCCCATGGAGCCAAGTTGGGAGACACTCGCCGTGGACGCCGTGAACCGCTGCGGACACCGATAACGCGAAGCCCTTCCGTTCCGGCGCGTGTGGACGGCCGCGGACACCCATGGACCCGGCTTGGAGATCTACCGATCAGGAGGTTGCGGTTCGAGTCCTGCCGGGCGTGCCGCTGAAGCCCCTGCGCCGCAGGGGCTCCAGCATGAGGTCGCTCCTGATATCGGCTGACGTTTGAGGGCCTTGTTGGGAGTCAGGAGCAGACCGGGCCGACTCACGATTCCCCTCCCTAGCCTGCGGGACAGGGCTGAACCCTCGGGTTGAAGTCGGCGAACATGCCATCCGGGTTCCACTTCCAGATCCACACGTGGAGGATGTAGACCGGCAGGTACGGATGCGCGTGCATCCTTTGGCCGAACAGAACCGGTGGACTGGCCGGATCGACAAACCCCTCCGGGATGATGTATTCGAGAGCCACCAGCGTCAGCCGTCCGTCCCGCCCCACCGAGTAAACCAGCGCTTCGGGATCCCCGGGATCGAGCACGTCGTCGATGTTGCGGACGTAGTGGACGCCCATACCCCCGGCGGGGCTGTCGAAGCAGGTGATGTCCTCACCACGGATGGTGAGCAGGGTCCCTCCCACCTCCTCGGGAATGGCGAAGGGCACGAAACCATCCCTGATTGCCTCTCCGATGCGGTGGTACTTGGCGGTCACCTTGGCCGCCTCGGCCAGGTCCCTGCGCGCCTCCGAGCCGGTTTGGCCGCCGTGGGCCAAGGCGGGGATGGCGCCGAGGACCATGATCAGGGCCACCAACGCAGCCAGTGTGGTTCTTCTCGGGGTCATTGCTCTTCCCTTTCCTAGCTGTGCTCCGTGACCGGGTAGATCTCGTCGGCTACCAAGCCGTGCGCCTCAAGGTGGACGGTGCAGGCGTCTTCGGCGCTGTCTGCCTCGACGAGACAGAAGATCTTCCCGGCGTCCTCGTCCACCCAGTAGCGCAGGTAGTTGACTCCGTATTGCTCCTGCACGGCCAGGTCTCTTTCGTGGGCACCCGCCACATCCGCTTCCGACACACCGGTTGCGATGGTGTGAACGTCCATGAACAAGGGCATTTGCCTCCTCCTCTCGTCGCTTCCGCCTCAGGGGCGCCTGGCTGCAACGTAGGGACGGGACCTCTCGCCCACATCGGGGGAATTGCCTATTTTGTGCAATCAGGTCACGTGGAAGGCGTAGGGGTCGAGGACCGAGATCTCGGTGATGTGATCGACAGGGAGTGCGTTGCTGCGGGCAGTACGGCGCACCGCCTCGGGATTGGGTGCGTCGTAGACACAGAACGTCTTGCGTCGGTCCTGCGAGACGTAGGAGTGGACCCAGGTGACACCCCGATCCGAGTTGCAGGCGATGATCGAGGCGAGGAGCCGACGGCCCTCCGTGCCGGGAGGCACCACGAGGCCATCGGGGAACGTCCGCTCCACGAGATACCTGGGCACCGGCCGAACGTATCCCCGACCGGGGAACGCCGCATCGGGAGTAATGCCTAGTTTGGGCTGGTGGGGGTGGACCACCCGTTGGCGGTGGCCAGTGCGACCGCCTGGAGCCTGCTCGTGACGTTCAGCTTGGCGAGGACGGCCGAGACGTGGTGGCTGGCGGTCTTCTCGGATATGAACAGCTCCTCGGCGATGCCCGCATTGGAGAGACCGGACACCATCAGCGAAAGGACCTCTGCCTGCCGTTCCGTGAGGCCTGCAGGGTTCCGGCGGGTCGCCTGCCGCTGCCCGCGGGGGATCCGAGCAACGCCGCGGCGCTGGAGTTCGCGGCGCAAACCCCGGATCACGCCGTTGGCGCCGAGCCTGCTCAGATCGGAGAACACCTCTTCGAGGTTGGCATCGGGGAGCATGGCCTTGGTGACCGCCGCCTCGATCGGGTAACCCCGCTCCTCCCACGATTCGGACGCCTCGGTGACCCGTCCGTCCCACTCCATCCCCGCAGGGCCGGGGATGCGACCCTCGGGTGGCTCCAGGCCAAGCCGTGAAGCCCAATAGCCGAGGACACCACGGCCGGAGTTGTCTGTGGGTAGAAGGGGTGAGAGGAGCATGGTTTGGTAGCGGAACTCGGCCTCCTCCAACGGGATGAGTCCTATCCACGCCCCCTCCATCGCCAGGGCGCAGGCCACAACGTTCGCCTCATGGTCTTCGAAACCCTCGACGCTGGAGAGTGCTTCGTCGACCAGGTCGGCGGCCCCGGGATCGCCACGCCGGGCTCGGAGGATGGCGGCGGTGTTGAGCGTCTCGATCTCGGTCTGGCGGCAGGTGCGCTGTCCCACCACGATCTCGAGGTCGAGATCGGCCTGGTCCCACCGGCCGTGCATCACACTCAGCGTGGCCCGGGTGGCGATGGCGGCGATGTACCAGGCGTCCAGCTCCCGGGCCTGGGTGTACTCGACGAGTCGCTCGAAGTCCTCCAGTGCCTCAACAGGACGCCCCCGCCATAGCGAGAGGAGTCCCAGGTTGTTCATCGCCCGGGCGGCGAACTCGCCGAGGTTCTGCTCCAGGCCGAGCTGAACGGCCGCCGCGACCTGACCGCGCCCAGCCGGGTCGCGCTGTTGGAAGCGGGCGGTGCCGGCTGTCGCTGCGGCATGGACCTCCATCTGGGGGAAATGCACGGCCTGCGCCACCGTGACCGCCTCGTCCCCGTACCGGATCGCCTCGTCGTATCTCCCCTCGACGAGTTCCCGCCAGGCGATGACGGCGAGACCGACGGCCAGCTCTTCGGAGTCGCGCTCGGAGCGCAACGCCTCGATGGCGAACAGCGCCTCCCGGCCGCAACCATCCAGGTCGTTGAGCCGGGAGAGGAAGTAGGACAGCCACGCCCGGGCCCGAGCCACGGCGACCGGGTCGGTGGCCAGGCCGATCCGTCCTGCCGCCAGGTCGACCGCGGTCTCGAAGGCGTTGATCACGCAGTGCTCCATGGCCCCTTCGAGCAGCACCCGGTCCAGAGTCTCTGAGTCCATTGCGTCGGCGAATGCCAGTGCATTGGAGTAGTGGAAGGCGGCCTGGCGATGCGCTCCCAGGGCGCGGGCGTCATCGGCGGCCCGCAGCGAGTACTCGACCGCTTTGGCAGCGTCTCCGGTACCCACGGCGTGGTAGGCGAGCCGGGCAGTGTTCACCGAGTCGGCGGCCCGTCCTTCCAGGTCTTCGAGGAGATGTCGGTGCAGAGTTCTGGCCAGAAGCGGTGGCATCGCCTGGAGCAGGCTCTCCCTGATCAGATCGTGACGGCAGGCGACCCGATCTCCCGAAGTGGCGAGGAGCAGCCGGCGCAGCGCCGTGTCCACGTACGCCTCGGCGTAGGGGCCGGACGAGATGAGCAGGTCGAGGTCGATCCCATCGGGGCTCAAAGCCACCATGTAGAGCAACTCACGGGCTTCCTCGGAGAGCTGCGAAGCATTCGCCAGCACGGCATTCTGCACGGTGGGGGGAACACGCAGCTCCGGGTGACGGACCACCTCGTCGACGAAGAACGGGTTTCCCAGGGTGGCGGCGTGAACCTGGGCCGGGTCGAGATCGAGCCCCCGGGTCATCGCGCTGACTCCCTCAAGAGAGAGGGCGGCCAGGTCGATGCGAAGGGCGGTCGGGCCCAGGTCGGCGATGACCAGGCGCAGGGATGGGGTGAGATCGACCTCCTCGGAGCGGTACGTGACGATCAGGATGCTGCCGGTGGGGCCGATACGTCGTCCCAGATACCGCACCAGGCCCAGCGTGGCCTCATCCGCCCAGTGAACGTCCTCGATGATTAGCACCACCCGGTCGTTCTTGAGGACGTCGAGTAGCCCGGCATAGATGGCGGGTCGGCCACCGCCGGACCGAATGTCGGTGACGAGGTCCGCGGGTAGCTTGTCGAGCAAGTCGTACAGCGGTGCGAAGGGCGCAGGGATACCCACCGGCTCGCAGGCGGCGGAGAGGATCGTGAATCGGTGGTCGAGGCTGTCGCCGAAGACGTTGAGCAGCGAGGTCTTGCCGTGGCCGGCTTCGCCCGAGAGGAGCACGACCTGTCCCTCCTCGGCCGACCCAGAGATGACCCCCTCGAGGGAGGTGAGCTGCCCCTCCCTCTCGACCAAGAGCTGATGCTTGATCATGCCTGCGCAGCGTACCCCCGGGCTCCGGGAGTGGGGTCCTGAATGGGCCGGCGGGAGGACGGCCGGGACGACCCCAATCACCTCGTCAGGCGGCTCCGGAACCAGCGCCCATCGAAGTCTTGAAGGTCATCGTGCGTGTCGTAGAAGGTGCGATTGAGGGAGAAAGCCATGGTCCCGCTGATCGGGTCTTGACAATCGGCGGGACCCAGCAGGCGGGAGGATCCCTACCCACAGCCCTGGACGCCCCCGGACGGTTCCGGACCTCCAAGGACATGTCGGCGAGAAGGCGGTCGATGTCGACTGCGGTGGCGATCGAGACGCACCCGGCCAAGCGCTGGCACCAAGTGTTTCCGGGCGGCCCAGGCATACCAGGAGGCCGACATCGGGCTGAGCTGGGCGGGCAGGGCCTCCACAGACGGTGAGATACTCGCCGACGTCCGGCGGAGCTGCGACTCGCCGCCCGCGATTCGGGACCTTCTCCGGGCGTCCAGGGTCAACATGCGGGACGGTTCCCGGGGCGTGGGGTAATGTCCCCGTCACGCCCATAGGAGGGAATCACATGCGGAAAGCTGCATCCATCGCTGCGATCGCGCTCGGGGCATTGATGATCGTCGGCGCGGCCGTCACCTGGTTCACGGTGAGCTCGACCCTCGCAACCCAGAACATCGTGATCGGGGAGGACGCTGCGAAATACTGCTGGTGGGACATGTCCGGCCGGCAGGTCGACGGCCCGTTCACGTCCTTCTGCCAGGCCCAGATCATTGACGCCCACGCCCTCGAGGCGACGGGTGGCCTCTACTACTCCGAGATCCCCCGGGACGATCCGCTGCGCGCGGTGGCGGCAAGCGCCGCGTACCTGCAGACATCCCTCTTCACGTCCGTCGTGGCCTTCGGTGTGGCTGCGATGGCCGGTCTGATGGGGGTGGTCTTCATCCTCATCGGCCTCGGGATGCGTGACGTGGCCGAGCGGACCGGAGCCATCCCGGCCCGGGCCTGACCCAACCGCGTGGACGCGCGCGGACACCGCTTGTATACCTATGGATCAGGAGGCTGGGGGTTCGAGTCCCTCCGGGCTTGCCACACGAAACTGCTGTTCAGACGGGCTGCGGTCTGGCCCGTCGACCCTCGGACCGTTCTGATGTTCAGGAGCCAGTCGTGGGTTGGTTCCGGCTGAAGCGAACGTCGCGCTGAGTTCGATCCAGGCGGGCGATGCCGGTGGATCCTCCCGCCGGCCGGTTGATGCCGTGCTTGACTCGGTCCATGCACGGAGTGACCGGCGGGCCCCGGATCGGTGACGCCTTCGGACTGGCCCTGCTCGACTATCTGGAGCATGGCCGGGACGGCCGCGATCACTTCGTCGAGCGGGATGACGGCCTGCTGGAGGCCGGCGTCACCGGGGTCTATTTCGATGACGAGTCGGTGTGGTCGGTGGCCGAGGCGGTGGTAGGGGAGCTTGCCGGAGGTCGGGTCCTCGACGTGGGGTGCGGTGCGGGCCGTCACTCGCTATCCCTGCAGGCCACGGGTCGCGAGGTGGTGGCGCTCGACGTCTCGCCCGGAGCGATCGAGGTGTGCCGGCGCCGGGGGGTGGCCGAGACGTTCACGGGAACCGTCTTCGATCTGGCCGCCACCGACCCGCCTCCGTTCGACACTATCCTCCTGTGTGGGAACAACTTCGGGCTGCTGGAGAACCCGGAGCATTCCGGGAGGTTCCTCCGGGTCCTCGCCGACCTCGCCGATCCCGTCGCCCAGGTGATCGGGACCTGCCTCGACCCGTTCGCGACCGATGATCCTCTGCATTTGGCCTACCACGAGCTGAATCGGCGTCGGGCCCGGCTCCCAGGGCAGCTCCGTCTTCGTAGCCGCTGGGGCGACCTCGCCACCCCGTGGTTCGACTACCTGTTCCTTCCGGTCCACGAACTCGAGCGCCTCGCCGCCGCCGCCGGCTGGAGCCTGGTGGAGCACCGGGGCGAGCGGCCGTACCTGGCCGTGCTCAGTCGGGGCCAGGCCTGACGACACGCCCGACGCGTGTCCGGGATCACCCCGCCGGTTCGGAGACGAAGAGATCCAGGCCGAGGGCCCGGGAGAGGTGTCGGGCCACCAGTCGGCCCCGCACGCTGTTGCCGGCTGCGTCGAGCGGAGGTGAGAAGGTCCCCAGGCCGCCCTTGCCGGGCGATACGGTGACGATGCCGCCGCCGATCCCGCTCTTCCCCGGCAGTCCGATGTCGTACAGCCAGTCCCCCGAGGTCTCATAGAGGCCCGCGGTCGTCATCACCGCCAGCACGTGGCGGCAGGTGGCGGCGCTCACTACCCGCTCGCCGGTGACCGGGTTCACTCCGCCGTCGGCCAGCGTCGCCCCCATCGTCGCCAGGTCACGGGCGGTGACGGCGAGCGAGCTCTGGCGGGTGTAGAGGTCGAGCGCCACCGCCGGGTCACCCTCGATCGCGCCGGCTCGCTCCAGCAGCCGGACGATCTCGCGGTTGCGGTGGTTGGTGGCCGACGCCGAGGCGTAGACCTCCTCGTCGAGCTCGAGCTCGCGCCCGGCGAAGCGGGAGAGGGTCGACGAGATCGATCGCCAGCGGCTCTCCGGCGTCTCGCCTGGGACGAGCGCCGTGGTGGCGATGGCACCCGGGTTCACCATCGGATTGGTCCGGCCGTCGGGTGACCGTTCCACGGCTTCCAGCGAGTTGAACGGTAGCCCAGTGGCGTTCACGCCGAGCCGGCGGCGGCCGTCTTGGGGGCCGAGTACGTCGCACACGAGCGCGAAGACAAAGGGCTTGGCCACGCTCATGATCGTGAAGCCAACGTCGGCGTCGCCGGCAGCGTACGTGTTCCCGGTCACCCCCACCACGCACACCCCGAACAAGTGCGCATCCGCCCGCTCGAGTGCGGGGTACACCGTCGAGGTGGCGCCGTCCGAGATCTGGAGGTGGCGTCGGTGGGCGTCATCGACCAGCGCCTGCACCACCTCGGGGCCGGGCAGGGCCCCGGTGGACACGAATGGCGAGGCGGTCATGGCCCCATCGGTGCCTGGGGAGCGGCCTCGGCGGCGGACCCCTTCCCGGTGGCCGCCGTCGAGTCCGAGCCCGGGTGGGCCGGCTCGGCGGGGAGCTCTTGGCCGTCGGCTCTCAGCCACACCGTGTGTTGGGGGATCGGAACTCCGATGCCCTCCTCGTCGAAGGCATACTTGATCCGGCGGCGGAGCTCCCGCGAGATCCCCCACTGCTCGCCGGGCAGGGTTCTGATCACGAGCCTCAACACCACCCCTTCGGCCGCGACGTTCTCCACGCCCCAGATCTGGGGCTCGGCGAGGAAGGCTTTCCGGTAGGCCTCCTCGGCCGCCATGTGGTCGGCTACCGACTTGATCACCTCCGCCGCCCGGTCGATGTCGGCCCCGTAGGCGACCCCGATGTCGAGCAGCGACGCCGACCACTCCTGGCTCATGTTGCCGACCCGGCGGATCTCGCCGTTGGGGATGTGCCAGACGGTCCCGGTGACGTCGCGGATCCTGGTCGTCCGGAGGCTCATGCCCTCCACGACGCCCGTGGCCTCACCGAGATCGACCACGTCGCCCACCCCGTACTGATCTTCGAAGAGCATGAAGATGCCCGACACGAAGTCGCGAACGAGGTGTTGGGCGCCGAAGCCGAGGGCGATGCCGACGATCCCGGCCCCGGCGAGGAATGGGGCCAGGCTGATGCCGAAGGTGGCACCGAAGATCGTGAGGATGGCCACCGTCCACACCACCACGCCGAGCACGGAGCCGAGCACCGCCTGTACGGCGTCGAGCCGCTGGGCCTTGCGGGTCGAGATGGGTGCCTCCTCGGTCTCGCCGCCCATGAACTCGGAGAGCGTCTGACGCTTGGCACGTGCGAACAGGCTCCGGGCGATGCGGCGGATCACCCGGATCACGAGCCAGGCGACGGCCAGGACCAGCATCACCTGGACGATCGGCTCGACGAGGGCCTCGAAGAGGCGCACCACCGGCCCGTCGGGGTCGAGTCCGAACACGTCGCTGATCAGCTCGGTGATGGGGCGCAGCGGATCCACCACCTCGATGGCCGGCGTGGTGGTGTCGGTGGTGTTCTCTGGCGCTTGAGCGAGGAGCGAGGAGATGAGCATCATCCGGGCCTGGTGGCCGCAGCAGCGTAGGAGGCGACGACCGGGCCCACCAAGCCCACCGACCTCCCGGCCCTTGCAGGGCATGCGGGCACCTGCGGCTCGGTAGTGTTCGATCGCCGGCCGTCGGCCGGAGGGAGGGTCGCGGTGGTCGAGGGGTCGATTCGCACCCCGGATCAGCGGATCCGGGTGTTCATAAGCTCGACGCTCCAGGAGCTGGCGCCCGAGCGCGCAGCCGCCCGTGACGCCGTCTCCGGGTTGCGGCTGATCCCGGTCATGTTCGAGCTCGGCGCCCGGCCACATCCACCGCAGGATCTGTACCGCTCCTATCTCGAGCAGAGCCACGTGTTCGTCGGCATCTATTGGCAGAGCTACGGCTGGGTGGCCCCCAGCGCCACGGTGTCGGGGATCGCCGACGAGTACATGCTGGCCGGTGACCGTCCTCGCCTCATCTACGTCAAGGAACCGGCACCGGATCGCGAGCCGGAGCTGGAGGAGTTGCTGAGTCGCATCCGCGACGACGGCCGGGTCGCCTACAAGCGGTTCGAAGGCCCCGACGATCTGGCCGAACTGCTGGCCGACGACCTCTCGCTGCTCGTCAGCGAGCGATTCCAGGCGGGCGGGGGACGGGAACGGCCTCTCTCGGGGACCCTCACCTTCCTCTTCGCCGACATCGAAGGCTCGACCGCGCTCCTCGAGGACCTCGGCGACGAGTACGAGCACGTCTTGCGTCGGTACCAGGCCCTGGTGTCCGGGGCTGTGAAGGGCCACGGCGGCACCGCCGAGAGTCGCCCCGGTGACGGAGTGTTCTGCGTCTTCACCGACGCGGTCGAAGCGGTCGCAGCGGCCGTGGAGATCCAGCAGTCGCTCGGCGTCGAGACGTGGCCCGCCGACGCGACGGTGCGCACCCGGATCGGTCTCCACACCGGCTCGGCGGTCGAGCGGCCCGAGGGCCTGGTGGGCCTGGACGTGCACCGGGCTGCCCGCGTCGGTGACGCCGCCCACGGCGGGCAGATCCTCGTGTCGTCGATGACCGCCGCCCTGATCAAGGACGAGGCGCATCGTCGCGGGTGGACGCTCGACGATCTGGGGGAGTTCACGCTACGCGGGTTGTCGAGGCCCGAACGCCTGCACCGGCTTTCCATCGCCGGACTCGCCTCCAACCTCGCCCCCCCCAGGGCGAGCCGGGCGAGCCTGGTCGGTGTCCCCACCGTCCTCACGTCGCTCATCGGTCGGGACGCCGAGATCGACGAGGTGTCCGAGGCCGTCCTCCGACCCGATGTGAGGTTGGTGACCCTGACCGGGACCGGCGGGATCGGCAAGACCCGGATGGCCCTGGCGGTGACTGAGCGGGTGGCGCACAGGTTCCCCGACGGTGTCGGCTGGGTCCCGCTCGCCGCCGTGCCCGACCCCGACGCCGTCGGCGGTGCCATCGCCCAGGCGCTCGGGCTCCTCGACAGCGGTCGCCAAGCGATCGCCGACACGGTGTGTGAGTACCTGTCGGACAAGGACTTCCTCCTCGTCCTCGACAACTTCGAGCAGGTGACGGTTGCCGCCCCGCTGGTGGGCGACCTGCTCGACCGGGCGCCCAGGCTCACCATCCTCGTCACCAGCCGTGCCCCACTCAGGCTGCGGGCGGAACACGAGATGCCGGTGGCGGTGCTCGGCTACCCGAGGACCTCGAGTGTCGCACCCGGTCACGAAACCCTGTACCCGGCGATCGAGCTGTTCGTCGAGCGGGCGCGAGCCTCCAACCCCCACCTGGTGCTCGACTCCCCCCGCCTGGAGGCGATCGGCAAGATCGTTTCACAGCTCGATGGTCTCCCGCTCGCCATCGAGCTGGCGGCAGCCCGGGTGCGCTACCTGGACCCGCGTGCCCTGGCCGGCCGGATGACGAACCTCCTCGACCTCCTCTCGGGGGGTGCCCGCGACCTCCCGGAGCGCCACCGCACCATGCGGGCCACCATCCAGTGGAGCGAGCAACTGCTCGACGAACCGACCCGCCGCCTCTTCCGCTGGCTCTCGGTGTTCCGGGGGACCCCGGCGCTCTCGTCGGTGGAGGCGGTCCTGGCGTGTAACGGCGACGGGGGGCTCGACACCCTCGCCGGGCTCGAGAGTCTCGCCGACGTGGGGCTGATCGGCTTCGACTCGGTTGACGACTCGGCGGAGCCCCGGTTCTCAATGCTGCGCGTGGTCCGTGAGTTCGCCTATGGCTGCCTCCTCGATCACGAGGAGGCCGAGGCGGCGCATGAGGCCCACCGACGGCACTTCCTCGAGCTGGTCGAAGAGGCGGCGCCGTACCTGTGGACCCCGCAACGCCGGCCCTGGTTCGATCACATCGAACGCAACCTGGCGGACATCGGGATTGCCTTCGAGCGCATGGGGGCGGCCGGCGACCGTGTGTCGGTCTGGCGGATGGCGGCGGGGATGGGGCACTACGTGGTGCTCAGGGGTTTGTACGGGCAGGCGTTGCAGTTGCTCGACTCGGTCGGGATCACGGCCGACGGCGAGCTCCCCGACGGGCTGCCCGAGGCGGTGGCGGGCCGGGCTCTACGGTCGGCCGGGGCCATTGCGTTCATGACCGGCGACTTCGTCGCGGCCCTCCCGTACCTTCGACGCAGCGTCGAGCTGCTCGAGGGCTCTGGCGAGGCGCGAGAGGCGGCCAGGTCCCGGATGTACCTGGGGTTGGCGGGGATCAGCACCGGCGACGCGTCGGCGATCCTTGAGTTGTTCGCCGCCCGGGCGGCCGGCGAGGAGCTGGACGACCTGCCAAGCTTCGCGATCGCCGCCACCTTCTCGGCCGAGGTGTCCCTGGCTCTGGGAGACATCGACGGTGCCCTCCAGCTCCTGGAGGCGGTCGAGCGGCGTTGCCGGGAGGCAGACGACCGCTGGCTGTTGGGGATCGCCTTGCTCGGCCGCGGCAACCTGGAGATCGTCCGCGACCAGATCGAGACGGCCCTGGTCGTCACCACCGAGTGTGTCGACCTGCTCAGAGAGGAATGGCCGTCCGTCGCCGGGTGGCCGCTCGTGGGGCTGGGGTATTGCCACCTGCGACGCGGGGAGGCCGACGTGGCGCGGAAGTACTTCGACGAGTCGATCACCACCGGCCGCCGCTCGGGGGACAAGACGATCGTGCTCGGTGGGCTCATGGGCCTGGCCGGGACGGCGGCCCTCGAGGGCGACCCGGGTCGCGGAGCCCGCCTGCTCGGGGCGTCGGACTCGATCCGCGCCGCCATCGGCTACCAGCTGTGGAGTGCCACCCTCAAGATGTACGAGTTGGTCGAGCAGCTGCTGGCCGCGAGCAACGACCCGCCGGCGGTCTATCAGGGCCGGGCGGAGGGTGGCCGGCTCGGCTACGAGCAGGCGTTGGCCCTGGCCGCCCGGTGACGCCTGCCGGCGGCCGGCCCTCGGTACCGTGATCCGAAGTCCGATCGGAGGTCGATGAACCATGGGAGGCACATGGCCACAGTTGTTGCTGGTGCTCGCCCTGGTGGCGGTGAACGGGGTGCTGGCCGGCAGCGAGATCGCCCTGATCTCCCTGCGCGAGTCCCAGATCGCCCGGCTCGAGCGGCGGGGTGGATCCGGCCGGGTGGTAGCCCGACTGGCCCGAAACCCCAACCGCTTCCTGGCCACGATCCAGATCGGGATCACCCTCGCCGGGTTCCTCGCCTCGGCCGCCGCCGCGGTCACCCTGTCCCAGCCGCTGGTCCCGTACCTCGGCTTCCTCGGTGCCTCGGCCCAGACGGCGGCGATCGTCGTCGTCACCCTGATCCTGTCGTTCGTGACGCTGGTGCTCGGCGAGCTGGCGCCGAAGAGGCTTGCTCTGCAACGAGCCGAGGGCTGGGCGGTCGCCGTCGGGAGGCCGCTGCACTGGCTGGCCGTGGCGACCACCCCGATCGTGTGGCTGCTGGGCGTGTCGACGGACATCGTGGTGAGGCTCTTCGGGGGTGAGCCTGGGTCGACCAGGGAGGAGATCGACCTCGAGGAGCTCCGGGAGATGGTCGCCGCCAACCGTGTGATGCACGAAGACCACCAGGAGGTGCTGCTCGGCGCGTTCGAGGTGGCCGAGCGGAGGGTGGGCGAGGTGCTCGTGCCCCGGCCCGACGTGTTCACCCTCGACGAGGACATGACGGCGGCCGATGGGGTGCGGGCGATGGTCGATGCCCGCCATACCCGGATCCCGGTCGTGTTGGCGGGAAGCGGGCTCGATGGCGCGATCGGCACCGTCAGCCTCCGCGATCTGGTGGCGGCCGAGCCGGGCTCCCGGTTGCGGGATCTAGCCGCCGAGACACTGGTCTTCCCCGAGTCGGTGCCGGTCCTGGCCGCCTTGCGAAGCCTCCAGGAGGCGCGCCAGCAGATGGCGTTCGTCGTGGACGAGTTCGGGGGGATCGAGGGGATCGTGACGATCGAGGACCTCGTCGAGGAGTTGGTGGGGGAGATCTACGACGAGTCCGATCGCGACGTGATCTCCGCTCGGAGGGGGACGGACGGCAGTGTGGTCGTCACCGGGCGGTTTCCCGTCCACGACCTGGTCGATCTGGGGATCGAGGCCCCCGAGGGCGACTACCGCACGGTGGCCGGGCTCGTCCTCGACCGGCTGGGGAGGATCCCCAAGGAGCCGGGTGACGAATTCGAGATCGGACGGTGGCGGGTGGTCGTGCTGACGATCGACGGGAGGACGATCGGGGAGGTCCGCTTTCAGCCGGTCGGGCCTCCGGCGGGCCCTGCCGACTGATCGGTCACGCGCCCAGCGGGTAGCGGGTAGCGGAGTTCCTAGCATCCGCGATCGTGCCCCAGCGCTTCGTGTCCGAGGAGAGCGCGATCCCGTTCGCGTCTGCGATGCGTGGCGTACGAGCGCGGGGCTATACGTCGGGTGATCTCAGAGCCGACCTGGGTGCGGGCCTCACCCTGGGGGTCGTGGCGCTCCCGCTGTCGATGGCGCTCGCCATCGCCTCCGGGGCACCGCCCCAGCTCGGCCTGTTCACCGCGATCGTGGGCGGCACGGTCATCGCCCTGGCGGGTGGGTCGATGCACTCGGTGTCGGGCCCCACCGCAGCCTTCGTCGTGCTGCTCGCCCCGATCGTGGCCCGGTACGGGCTCTCCGGCCTGCTGCTGGCGAGCCTGATGGCAGGTGTGGTGCTGGTGGCCATGGGCCTGCTGAGGCTGGGCAAGCTCATGCAATTCATCCCGCACCCCGTGACCACCGGATTCACCGCGGGTATCGGGGTGGTGATCGCGGTACTGCAGCTCGGAGATCTGGTGGGGCTCGGGTCGCTGGAGGGCGAGCGGATATGGGAGCGACTGGTGGACTTCGGCGAGCGCCTGCCCGCGGCCCGGTGGCAGGATGCGGCAGTGGCGGGGGTGACGCTGCTGGTGATGATCTTCTTCCCCAAGCTGACCAAACGCGTCCCGTCACCGCTGGTGGCGCTCGCCGTGGCGGCACTGGCCGGGGTGGGGTTGGGTCGAATGGGCTTCGAGGTGGCGACGATCAGCTCCCGCTTCGGAGGGATCCCGGCGGTACCTCCGCTTCCCGTGCTTCCCTGGACCGTGGACGGAGGGATCACGCTGTCGACGATCCCCGAGCTATTGCCGAGCGCGCTGGCGATCGCCATGCTTGGTGCGATCGAGTCGCTGCTCTGCGCGGTCGTCGCCGACGGGATGACCGGGTCACGACACGACCCCGACTCCGAGCTGGTGGGACTGGGTCTGGGCAACATCGTGGTGCCGTTCTTCGGTGGCTTCGCCGCCACCGGAGCGATCGCCCGAACGGCCACCGCCATTCGCTCCGGCGGCCGGACACCGGTCGCCGCGGTGATCCACGCAGGGTTCGTGATGGCGGCGATGCTTCTGTTCGCCCCGCTGCTGGGATACGTGCCGATGGCGGGCATGGCCGGGCTGCTGCTCGTGGTGGCCTGGAACATGAGCGACGCCCGTCACTTCGCCCGGATCGTGCGGATCGCCCCTCGCAGCGACGTGATGGTCCTGCTCGTGTGCTTCAGCCTCACCGTGGTCTTCGACATGGTGATCGCGGTGGGGGTCGGTGTGGTGCTGGCGGCGCTGCTGTTCATGCGGCGCATGGTCGAGATCTCCGGGGCTCAACTGGTCGGCGGGGAGCATGGTCACGAGGCGACGGGGCTGCCTCCCGGGGTGGTGTTCTATGACATCGCCGGGCCGCTGTTCTTCGGTGCCGCCGAGAAGGCCCTGCGGGCGCTCACCGTGGTGGGCTCGGGGGTCCACACCGTGATCATCGACCTCGAGGACGTCCCGGCCATGGATGCCACCGGATTGGTGGCACTGGAGTCGGTGGTCGAGCGCCTCAACGGGTCGGATATCCGGGTCGTGCTGGTCGGCGTCCAGGCCCAGCCCCGCCGGGCGCTGGAACGGGCCGGGCTCGTAGAGCGGGGGGACCGCCTCGAGATCCACGAAACGGTGGACGACGTCCTGGCCGGGCTCGGCCGGTCGTCCGACCTCTGAGCGAGGGGCGGCAACAACCGCCCCTCCACCCACCCTGCCGGGTTTCCCGTCGGTACGCTCGACCGGGAAAGGAGGCGAATGGCGAAGCGCTACACGCGGCTGACCCATCCGCTCGTCCGCGAGGACGGGAGGCTGCGACCGGCGTCCTGGGAAGAAGCGCTCGATGCGGCGACCGGGCGGCTCCGGTCGACGGTCGAGGCACACGGTCCAGGGGCGTTCGGCCTGTTCAGCTGCTCGAAGGCCACCAACGAGACGAACTATCTCGCCCAGAAGTTCGCGCGTTCGGTGGTCGGCAGCAACAACATCGACAGCTGCAACCGCACCTGACACGCGCCGAGCGTCGCCGGTCTGGCGACGGTGTTCGGCGCAGGCGGAGGCACGAGCTCCTACCGGGAGATCGAGGAGACCGATCTCGTGGTCCTGTGGGGTTCGAACGCCCGCGCCACCCATCCGATCTTCTTTCACCACCTGCTCCGGGGCGTCGAGCGCGGCGCCCGGCTCATCGTCGTCGACCCCCGACGCACCGAGTCGGCGAGGTGGGCCGAGCTCTGGCTCGGGATCGACGTCGGGTCGGACATCGCCCTCGCCAATACGGTGGGGCGCGAGGTCATCGAGGCGGGGCTCCACGATCAGCGGTTCATCGATGGGGCCACCACCGGCTTCGAGGAGTATGCCCGCACCGTCGAGCCCTGGACCCTCGAGCGAGGTTCCGAGGTCACCGGGGTCCCGGCCGAGGCCATTCGTGAGCTGGCCCACGCCTACGCCACCGCCCCCACCGCCCAGCTCTGCTGGACGCTGGGCATCACCGAGCACCACACCGCCACCGACAACGTCCTGGCTCTCATCGACCTCGCGCTCCTCACCGGCCACGTGGGGCGATGGGGATCCGGCCTGGTTCCGATCCGGGGGCAGAACAACGTCCAGGGGGGCGGTGACATGGGGGCCATCCCCGCCCGGCTGCCGGGCTTCCTCGACGTCGAGGATGCGGCCGCCCGAGCCGGCTTCGAGGATGCCTGGGGGACGACGGTACCTCCGAAGGCAGGCCTCCACCTCACCGCGATGTTCGACGCGATGGAGGCGGGGACCCTTCGGGCCCTGTATGTCATCGGGGAGAACCCCGCTCAGTCCGAGGCCGACGCAGGCAGGGCCCGGCGCCTGCTCGACGGGCTCGACCTGCTCGTCGTGCAGGACATCGTGCTCACCCGGACGGCCGAGATGGCCGACGTGGTTCTGCCCGCTGCGGCGGCCTGGGCGGAGACAGAGGGCACCGTGACGAGCAGCGAGCGGCGGGTCCAGCGGATCCGGAAGGCGATCGAGCCTCCCGGCGAGGCCCGGGACGACCTCGAGATCATCGCCGCCCTCGCCAGGCGGATGGGGCACGACTGGGGCGAGGTCACCGCCGAGTCGGCCTGGGACGAGCTGCGCAGCCTCTCCCCCCTCCACGGCGGCATGAGCTACCGACGGCTCGACGAGGCCGGCGGGCTCCAGTGGCCGTGCCCCACCGAGGATCATCCCGGCACGCCGTACCTCCACGCCCGGCTGTGGGACGAGGATCCCACGTTGCGAGGGAGGCCGGCGCCATTCGTGGCGGTCGAGTGGCAACCACCCGTCGACCCCCTCAGCGTCGAGTTCCCGATGCGGCTGACGACGGGGAGGCACCTCGACTCCTTCAACACCGGCGTGCAGTCGGCCGGCTACCGGTCCCCGATCCGGCGGGGAGGGGTGCTCGACCTCTCGCCCGAGGATGCCGCCGCGCTCGGGGTGGACGAGGGCGACCGGGTGCGGGTGGTTTCCCGCAGGGGGTCGGTCGAGGCTCCGGTCGGGTTGGATCCCGGGCTGAGGCCCGGCCTGGCGTTCCTGCCCGTGCACTTCCCCGACGATGTCGACGTCAACCTGCTCACCATCGAGGCCTGGGATCCGAAATCGGGCACGGCCGAGTTCAAGGCGACGGCGGTCCGGATCGAGAAGGTGGCGGGATGAGGGGGACGGCGTGGAGCTGACGACGACGGGGATCGCCCCCACCCCTGAGGAGCAGGCGGCGGTGGACGCCGCGATCGGGCCGGTGGCCACCGACAGCGGTGGTCGCGTCGCCCGGGAAGGACTGCGGGCGGCACGCGAGCGCCGACATCTCCTGTTGCCGGCCCTGCTGGCGGTGCAGCAAAGGATCGGGTGGGTGAGCCGGGAGGCGCTGGACTATGTGTGCGAGCGGTTGCTCGTGCCCCTTGCCGAGGCCTACGGCGTGGCCACCTTCTACTCACTCATCGCCACCGAGCCGCGACCTCCGCTCGTTCTTCACGTGTGCGACGACGTGGCCTGCCTGGCCCGAGGAGCGGGCCGGGCCTGCGAAGAGCTCGAACGCCGCTGGGGCCCGGAGGGGTCGGGCGACAAGGCGACCTGGCATCGGAGCCCGTGCCTCGGACGTTGCGACACCGCCCCCGCCGCCCTCCTCCAGCGGGCGGGCCCCGGCCTGGGCCCGGCGCTCGAGCACGTCACCGCCGGGCCGCTCGAGTCGCTCCTCCGCGGCGCCGACCCCCACCCTTCGGTGCTCGGCTCCCATCGTTCCACCGTGGCCGCCACCCGGCCTCGGACCGCCGCCCTCCACTCCGCTCTGACCCGGGGACCGGAAGGTGTGATCGCCGAGGTCGAGGCCTCCGGTCTCGTCGGCCGGGGTGGGGCGGCATTCCCGACGGGCCGAAAGTGGGCGGCCGTGGCGGGCGAGACGGGCCGCAAGTACGTCGTGGCCAACGGCGACGAATCCGAGCCGGGCACCTTCAAGGACCGCAAGCTCATGGGGGACGACCCCTTCGCCGTGATCGAGGCCATGACGATCGCCGGATTCGCGGTCGGCGCCGAGCATGGCCTCGTCTACGTGCGCGGCGAGTACCCGGAGGCGGCCGAGCGCCTGGAGGAGGCGGTCACCGCTTGCCGGGCGTCGAGACTGCTCGGAGACGACGTGGCCGGCGCCGGATTCGCCTTCGACGTCGAGATCCGGCGGGGCGGGGGTGCATACGTGTGCGGCGAGGAGACGGCGCTCTTCGAATCGGTCGAGGGCCGGAGGGGTGAGCCTCGGTCGAAGCCGCCCTTCCCGACGAGCGTCGGGTTGTTCGGCCGCCCCACCCTGGTGAACAACGTCGAGACCCTGCTGGCGGTGGCGGGCATCGTCGAGGAGGGTGCCGCCGCCCATCGGGCCGTGGGGACCGCCGGGTCTCCCGGCCACAAGCTGTTCTGCGTGTCGGGCTCGGTGCGGCGCCCGGCGGTGCTCGAGGTCGAGTTCGGGATCCGGTTGGGCGAGCTCGTCGACCGGGCGGGTGGCCTCGACCCGGGCCGGTCGGTCGTCGCCATCCTGCTCGGCGGGGCCGCCGGCTCGTTCGTGGGGCGGGAGTCGCTCGACCTCGAGCTCTCGTACGAGGGGGTGCGCGAGGCGGGACTCACGCTCGGCTCGGGAGCGGTCGTCGTGTTCGACGACACCGTTGACCTGGGACCGGTCGTGGCGCGGATCGCCCGGTTCTTCCGGGAGGAGTCCTGCGGCCAGTGCGTGCCCTGCCGGGTGGGCACGGTCCGCCAGGAGGAGTCGCTGCGGCGACTGCTCGCGGGGGGCGACCTCGAGGCCGAGGACGCACACCTGGCGGACCTGGAGCGGGCCATGCGTGACGCCTCGATCTGCGGCCTCGGCCAGATGGCCGGATCGGCCGTGCGGTCGGCGCTCCGGCTGGGGCTCGTGCCCGGGGGCCGGCCGTGATCGACCTGATCATCGATGGACGGGGCGTCGAGGTGTCCCAGGGCGTCACCATCCTGGATGCCTGCCGCTCGGCCGGGGTGCCTCTGCCGACCCTGTGTCACGCCCCCAACCTCACCCCCGCCAATACCTGCCGGATCTGCGTGGTGGAGGTGCAGGGTTCACGAGTTCTCGTTGCCGCATGCTCACGGGTGGTGGAGCCGGGCATGGTGGTGTTCACCCGGAGCGAGCGAGTCGATCACAGCCGGCGAACGGTGCTCGAGCTGTTGGCCTCTTCGGTGGACCTGTCTGCCGCGGCAGCCGAGGTCGCCGGGTGGATGGAGGAGTACGGTGCAGATCCGGCCAGGTACTCGGGAGGCATGACCCTGGCCACCCAGACCGTGAAGCTCCAGGACGATCTGTACGTTCGCGACTACGCCAAGTGCATCCTCTGCTACCGGTGCGTGGATGCCTGCGGGGATGATGCCCAGCACACATACGCCATCGCCGTGTCGGGGCGAGGGTTCGAGGCGGTGATCTCGACCGAATTCGATGTTTCGCTCCCTGACTCCGCTTGCGTGTACTGCGGTAACTGCGTGGCCACGTGTCCTACCGGCGCCCTGTTGGGTCGGGTGGAGTGGGATCTGCGCCGAGTGGGCGACTGGAGGCCCGAGGATCAGACCGTCACACGCACCGTGTGCCCGTTCTGCGGGGTCGGATGCAACCTCGACGTGGCGGTCCAGGACGGTCGCATCGTCCGGGTCGACTCGCCCATCGACCATGACGTCACCGCCGGGCATCTGTGCGTCAAGGGCAGGTTCGGATGGCAGCACGTCCACCTGAGCGGATGACCGGCGCCAGCACCGAGCGGTCCGTCACCCGGATCGGACGGGGGGTGGCGGTCGCCGGCCCGGACTCACTCGTGGTCGAGGCTCCTCTCGAGATCCGGCTGCACGGCGTGCCCCTGGCCGTGATCATGCGTACCCCCGGCGACGAGGGCGACCTCATCCGCGGCTTCGCCCTCACCGAGGGGATCGTGCTCCGGCCCGGCGAGCTGGCAGAGATCCGGTCGGTCGCCGGTGACGCCGCCGGGGATCGCTGGGAGATGGTGCCGGCACCGGGGGTCACCATCGACCCCGAGCAGTTTCGCCGGAACTTCTATGCCACCTCGTCCTGCGGCGTGTGCGGCAAGGCCTCGATCGATGCCGTTCGGGTGTCTGCAGGCCGACCCGGTCCGGGACCGCTCGTGGAGAGCGCCGTCGTGATGTCGCTTCCGGGCAGGATGCTGAAGCATCAGACCACGTTTGCCCTCACCGGGGGCCTCCACGCCGCCGCCCTGTTCCGGGCGGACGGTGAGCTCGTCGTCGTCAGGGAGGACGTGGGACGCCACAACGCCGTCGACAAGGTCATCGGCGCCTCGGTAGCGCTCGGGATGCCCGCCGCCGACCTCATCCTGGCCGTGTCGGGACGCGTGTCGTTCGAGATCGCCCAGAAGGCGGCGGTAGCCGGGATTCCCGTCGTGTGCGGGGTGTCGGCTGCATCCTCGTTGGCCGTGGAGCTTGCCGAGGAGTTCGGCCTGACCGTGGTCGGGTTCGTCCGCGATGGGGAGGCCGTGGTCTACGCCGGAGTCGCGAGGATTCTCGCCTCGTGAGCCTGCAGGAGTCCGTCTGCCCGGCGTGTGAGGCCCGGAGTCCTTCGGGTGCCCGGTTCTGCTCGAACTGCGGGGACCCGCTCGGGACGCCCTGTCAATCATGCGGGTTCGTCAACGACGCCGGAGCGCGGTATTGCTCGGCCTGCGGCACATCGCTGGCACCGCCCAAGCCGGAGGGCATGGAGGCCTCCAGGGAGAGGAGGATCGTCACGGCGCTCTTCGCCGATGTCTCCGGCTCGACCTCCCTGGCCGAGCAGGTCGATCCCGAGGAGTGGGCCGACATCATGGACGGGTTGTTCCCGATCATGAACGCGGCCGTGGCCCGATACGCCGGCACCGTCGCGCGACTGATGGGCGACGCGATCCTCGCCTTCTTCGGGGCCCCGGTGGCCAACGAGGACGACCCCGAACGAGCGGTCCGCGCCGCCCTCGACATGCTTCGCGAGGTCACGCCCTACCGGGAGCGAGTCCTGCAGCGGCTGGCGGAGATGGGACTCCACCCCGCTCCGACCGATCTCGCCATCCGGGTGGGGATCAACACCGGCGAGGTCGTCGTCGGTGATGTCGGGTCCGACGTCCGGGCCGAGTACACGGCGCTCGGCGACGCCGTGAACGTGGCGGCCCGGATGGAGCAGACGGCCGAGCCTGGAACCATCCGGATCTCCGCGGACACCCACGCCCGGGTGGCGCATGTCTTCGAGGTCGAACCGCTCGGGCCGATCGAGGTGAAGGGCAAGGCGCTGCCGATCGAGACGTTCCGGGTCGCCGGACTCAGGGCCGAACGTGGCTCGGATCGGGGCCTTGGCCGAGATGCGCCGCTGGTCGGGCGCGGCGATGAACTCGCTCAATTGGCCGCCGCCCTCGGTCGTGTGCGCACCGGTCGGTCGACGATCGTCATGCTGCTCGGCGAGCCCGGCATCGGGAAGTCTCGGCTCCTCGCCGAGGCGCGACAGGCGGCCATGGGGACATCGCCACCACCGGTATGGATCGAGACATCGTGCCTGTCGTTCGAGTCGACCCATCCCTATGCCCTCGGCAGGCGGCTGGTCCTCGGCCTTGTGGACGGAACGGGTCACCCCGGGGAGGTGCCGCTCTCCGATGTCGACGGCCGGCGCAGGCCCAGGCTCATCGCTGCCCTGGAGGCGCTCCTCGGTGCCTCACCGGGGTGGTCGGGTGCGCCCGACCCGGACGCGACGCGAACAGACCTCTTCGAGGCGAGCTCGGAGATCCTCGTCGAGCTGGTGACTCGCCAACCCGAGCGACCCGTGGTGGTCGCCGTGGACGACCTGCACTGGGCGGATGCCGTGTCCGCCGACCTGGTGGCAGCGCTGTTCGAGGTGTCCGATCGGGTTCCGGTGATGTTCGTCTGCGCCGGGCGTCCCGATCGGCAAGGGCCGGGATGGCGCCTCAAGCAGGACGCCGAGACCGGGTATCCGCACCGAACCGTCACGATCGACCTGGATCCTCTCGCCGCCGAGGAGGCGGCGGGTCTGATCGATGGTCTTCTCTCTGCCGCCCATGTGCCGGTGGAGCTGACCGGGGCCATCGTCACGCGGGCGGATGGCAACCCCTACTTCGTCGAGGAGCTGGTGCGGGAGCTGATCCAGATGGGAGTCATCGTTCGGCTTCCGGACGGTGCCGGATGGGGCGCGGCCCCGGGAGCGGCGGCACCCGACCTGCCCGACAGCCTCCAGACCCTCCTACGGACGAGGATCGATCGGCTCGGCCCCGGCCCCCGGGCGGCCCTCGAGGTGGCAGCCGTGATCGGCCGTACGTTCGACCGCGCCGTACTCGAGGCCGTCGCTCCCTCATCCGATCCCGGTCGAGACCTCGCCACGCTGCTCCAGGTGGGCCTGGTGGTGGAAGAGGCCGGGCCGACGGAGCGGGCGTACGCCTTTCGGCACGGGCTCACCCAGGAGGCGGCCTACCGGTCGATGGTTCGGAGCCGTCGCAGCAGGATCCACCTGTCGGTCGGCCAGACGCTCGAGCGGTTGCATGCCGCAGAGGCGATCGAGTGGGCTCCGGTACTGGCCCATCACTTCGCCGAGGCGGGGGACGGGGGACGGGCGGCGACCTACAGCCTGATGGCGGCGGAGAGGGCGGCAGGGATGTCGGCGCTCGTGGAGGCGTCCGGCCACTTCGACCGCGGGCTCGAAGCGGTCGACGAGTCGGTCGCTTCCGACATCGTGGTCAGGCTCCACCTGGGTCGAGGACGGGTCCGGGACCGCAGCGGGGACTTCGACGGAGCCCTGGCGGACTTCGATGCCGCCGCCCGGCTCGCTCGCGAGTCGGGGGATGATGACTTGGCGTGGCAGGTCGAGGTCGCTGCCGGTGAGCTCTGGGCCTCGAGGGATTACCGGCGCACGGGCACCCATTACCGGCGAGCGCTCGAGATGGCACGCGCTTCGGCCGATCCGGCGATGCTCGGAGCGAGCCTCAACCGGCTCGGCAACTGGTATGTGAACACTGACGATCCGAGTGAGGGCATCGACCTGCACCGGCAGGCCCTCGACATCTTTGGGTCCCGGGCCGACGGCGCCGGGCGAGCCACGACGCTGGACCTGCTGGGCATGGCGCATGCCATCTCGGGTGACATGGCCGGAGCCCTCAGCCACTACCGGCTGGCGGTCGACGCCTTCCGGGAGCTCGACGATCGGGTTGGTCTGGCGTCGGCTCTCGTCAGCATTGCCCTGGGAGCACCCAGCTACGAAGCGATTGCGTATCCCCCCACGATGTCCATTGGAGATGGCCTTGCGACCGTGGAGGAGGCGCTCGATCTGACCATGGAGATCGGATGGCGCACCGGCGAGGCCTACGCCCGGTTCATCCTTGCCCAGCTGCTCGGTTGCGCAGGCCGGATCGGGCACGGGCTCGCCGAGGCGAACAGGGCTCTCAACCTCTCCCGCCGGCTCGGCCACCGTCAGTGGGAGGTCGGCTCGCTCCTCGTCATCGGAAGCCTCCTCTGGGACATCCTTGCCTTCGAGAGGAGCCTGCCCGTGCTGGAGGAGGCCCTGGCGACGGCGGAGGAGGTGGGCTCGCTGTTCTGGATCATGCACTGCTCGGGTGCCCTCGCCATGACCTTGACGGCGAGCGACCGGCACGACGAGGCGGCGCGCCTCGCCCACCGTGAGCTGGGGCGACCCAAGGCCGGCGAGTACGGGGCGCACAGGGTTTGTCTCTTCGCCCTCGCCCAGGCATCCCGGCGCCGGGGGAACCATGAAGAGGCCGCAGCGTTGCTCGACGAGCTCGAGCTCGGCCACCAGGGAGTTGTCATCCCCGCGGTGTCTCTCGAACGGGGGAGGCTGATGGCTGCTGGCGACCCCGCAGCGGCCGCCGACCACCTCCGGGCCGGGCTGGCGGCGGCGGAGGAGACGGGGTTCTGGGGCATGCAGTGGCGGACCCACCGGGAGCTGGGCGCTCTACCGGATGGAGACCCTCTCCACCGGAGCCGGGCCGCCGACCTCGTCGAGTCGGGCGCGTCCACCCTCGACTCCGATCTCGCAGCCGGTCTGCGCCGAGGAGCCCTCTCCGGGCTCGGTTGAGCCCGGTCAGAGGATCTGGCTGAGGAAGAGCTTGGTCCGATCCTCCCGGGGATCGGTGAAGAAGTGCTCGGGGGTTCCCACCTCGACGATCTGGCCGTCCGCCATGAACACGACCCGGTTGGCCACCGCTCGGGCGAACCCCATCTCGTGGGTCACGACGATCATCGTCATCCCCGACTGGGCCAGCTCGACCATGGCATCGAGCACCTCCTTGATCATCTCGGGATCGAGGGCGGAGGTGGGCTCGTCGAAGAGCATCACCTTGGGCTGCATGGCCAGCGCCCTGGCGATGGCCACCCGCTGCTGCTGGCCTCCCGAGAGCTGCCCGGGGAATTTGTGGGCCTGCTCGGGGATCTGCACCCGTTCGAGCATCCTCATCCCGAGATCCTCGGCCTCGCGCTTGGGGAGATGGCGCACCTGGCGCGGGGCGAGGGTCACGTTGTCGAGCACGGTGAGGTGGGGGAACAGGTTGAACGACTGGAACACCATCCCGGTCTCCCGGCGCACCGCTTGGATGCGCTTGACGTCGTCGGAGAGCTCGGTCCCGTCGACGACAATCCGGCCGGCGTCGTGCTTCTCGAGCCGGTTGATGCAGCGGATCAGCGTCGACTTTCCCGAGCCGGAGGGCCCGATCACGACCACCACCTCCTGACGAGCCACCACCATGTCGATGCCCTTGAGGGCCTGGAAGTCCCCGAAGTACTTGTCGACCCCCTCGAGCCGGATCATCACCTCGCCCTCGGCGCGGGTGGCGTCGGCGAACACGCTCTCCCTCATCGTTCTCCTACTCCGAGTCGCTTCTCCAGCCTGCGGGCCTCGCGGGACATCACATAGGAGCCCACCCAGAACAACAGCGCCACGAACGCCAGGGTCAGGACCTCGAGCCCTTGGGCGAGGAAGGCGGGCTGGCTGTTCGCTACGCCCGAGACGCTGAGCAGGTCGAGCTGGCCGACGATGAGGACGAGCGTCGTGTCCTTGTAGAGGCTGATGAACTGCCCGACCATCGCCGGGATGGTTGCGCGCAGCGCCTGGGGGAGCACGATGAGGCGGGTGGTCTTCCACGCCGGCATCCCGAGGGCCTGGGACGCCTCCACCTGCCCGGCCGGGACCGCCTGCAGGCCGCCGCGCACCACCTCGGCGATGTAGGCGGACTCGAAGAGGGTGATGGCCACGAGCACCCGCACGATCGGTCCCGGCCGGAGGGTGTCGGGGAGGAAGAACCCGAGGGCGAAGACCCCCATGAGCAGGAGGGTGATGAGCGGCACGCCCCGGATCAGCTCGATGTAGGTGACGGACATCCAGCGGACGGTGGGCAGCGACGACCGGCGGCCGAGGGCGAGCAGGAGACCGAGGGGGAAGGCGAAGAGGATCCCGGCGATGGTGAGGAACAGGTTGAGGTGGAGCCCACCCCAGCCGTTCCAGGTGACGCCCCCGCCGACGAGGATCCGGTAGATCGCCACGACCAGCCCGAGCTCGATCAGCCAGGCCCAACGCCGGAACCAGGCCGGTGCTCGACTGGCGGCCAGCCGGGTGCCGATCCCCGCGACGAACGCCCCGGTCACGGCGAGGGCGGGCCCGAGGGTCTCGGTGAGAAGCAGGAGCATCCCGACGGTCGCCAGGGCGGGCCAGAACCGCGCCAGCACCCCCATGGGCGTCGCTGCCTGGTACGGGAGCCCCGACTCGCGGGCCCGGGCCCGGGCGGAGGCGGTGGCGACGCCGAGCAGGAAGCCGGCGAGGATGGCGAGCAGGACCAGTGCCATGGCCGGGCGCCACAATTGGTCGCGGGGGAACCGCCCCACCATGAACAGCGCCAGGTTGACGCGCAGGATCGTGAAGTCGGCTCCGGCCAGGAACCGGACGGCGGCGACGACGGCCCAGAGGGCGAGCCCCCCGAACAGCACCGTGAAGAAACCGTCGTACCAGGTTCGGAAGAGGTGGGC
>JAWOJB010000005.1:0-3009 GCA_046484325.1 Acidimicrobiia bacterium
GCTGGTCGCCTTTCGTTGGGACGCCATGGACGCCTGGTTCGAGGAGGACGAGGAGGTGTTCGTCCACGCCCGCGAGCCGTAGACCCGAGCGGACGTGCTCGGCAGCTCACGCCACGTGCGGGTGGAGGTGGCCGGGGTTCCCGTCGCCGATTCTCGTAACGGCCGGTTCCTGTTCGAGACCGGGCTCGCTGTTCGGCGGTACCTGCCCAAGGCCGACGTTCGGATGGACCTCCTCAGGCCGACCGAGACGGTCACCCGCTGTCCCTACAAGGGGACCGCCGAGTACTGGTCGGTGGTGGTGGGCGACGAGGTCTTCGAGGACCTGGCTTGGAGCTATCCGGCCCCGTTCGCCGAAAGCGCGGGGGTCGCCGGGCTGATCAGCTTCTACGACGAGAAGGTCGACGTCTACGTCGATGGCGTGCTCCAGCCCCGCCCCCAGACGATCTTCTCGGCCGGGAAGGCACAGAGCGAGAGCGCCGCCTGACTGGGCCACCGCCCCCACGGGGCAGGCGCCCGCTGTCAGGGCCGGGCGGGGATGATCGAGCAGACGTCTTCGGCCCGGCACACCCGGGAGTCGATCGCCTGGCCTGCGGCGAGGAGTCGCTCGAGCTCGTCTGCGAGCGATCGGAGCTGTTCGATGCGCCCGGCCACCTCCTGCCGCTTCGCCTGGAGCAGGTGGCGGGTGTGGTCGCATGGTGCCTCACCCCGGTCCCGGACGGTCAGGATGCCGGCGATCTCGGCCAGCGTGAGCCCGGCCGCCTGGGCCGAGCGAAGGAACCGCAGCCGGGAGATGGCGTCCGGGTCGTAGCTGCGGTATCCGGCGGGGGTGCGGTCGGGTGCCGGCAGGATCCCCCGTTCCTCGTAGAAGCGGATGGTCCGCACGCTCACCCCGGTGACGGCGGAGAGCTCTCCGATCTGCATGGCCCTCGAGATTAGGGCTTGACCCTCCATCATGATGGAGGCTGCATGCTGAGCGTGTGCGTGTGACCCTGCTCTACTTCGACGGCTGTCCACACTGGCAGATCACCGCCGCTCGTCTCGAGGCCCTCGTCGGCGAGCTCGACTTCACCGTCGAGCGGCAGGTAGTGGATACCCCCGAGGCGGCCGAGGCCCTGGAGTTCCGGGGATCTCCGACCGTGCTGGTCGACGGGATCGATCCGTTCGCCGACCCCGATGCCCCGGTCGGGCTCAGCTGCCGCCTGTACGCCACCCCGGAGGGCCTGGGCGGTGCCCCGATCGAGGCGATGCTGCGGCAGGCACTCGCCGGGTGAGGCTGAGCCGGGGGCCTATCCGAGGGTTTCGATCAGGTCGGTGTCGGGCTGGTAGGTGGACCAGGCGAACCAGAAGGTGTCGAGGTGGGGGATCCGTTCGAGCCGGGTGCCGGTGAGTTCGCCGGTGATGGCTTGGCCGGTGATGTCCCAGCGGGTGCCGGTGTCGGTGTCGACGAACCGGTCGCCGTCGGCTTGGAAGGTGAGGGTGCGGCCGTCGACGACGGGGAGGAACACCCCCACCGATCCGACGTCCCGGCCCTTGGAGGTGTCGGCCTCTTCGAGGGCGGTGTTCTGCCCGGCTCGCCAGAGGATCACCACGGCGGTTCCTCCCACCTCGGTGTTGACCGCGCTGGCCTGGCCGGTGGCGAGGGCGTCGAGGCTGAAGGCGACGGCGGCGTCGCCGATCGCTACTCCCACCACCCGCTGCTTGGCCCGGGCTCGCTCGTCGAGGGTTCCCCGGAACAGGAACGGGTTGGTGTCGGGGTTGTCGTAGCCGAAGTAGGGGTTGCGTCCATAGTCCCTCCGGAAGCCGGTGTCGCGGCTCAGGACCTGGCCGTCGGGGTAGGCGGCCTTGAAATCGGACCAGGCCAGCAGCGGAGAGGGAATCGGCTGCAGCCGGTCTCCGGCGAGCACCCCGGCGACGGCGCGTCCGTCGAAGTGGGTCCAGAGGCTCTCGGTCGCCCGGTCGTACATGACCAGGGCGGAGGAGAACAGCATGCCGGAGGTGCCGAAGGTGGTCTCGGTACCGCGCACCTCGCGCCGGTAGGTGACCGCCGAGTTGCAGAGCGGGCAGTAGGTGACCGCCACCGGCACCCCGCCGACGGTGTCGTTGACGATCTCGTGCCAAATGAGGATCTCGACGGGGTAGGCACGGGCGTCACCGTCGATGTCGAGCACCACGACCGGCTCGGTGTCGGCGAGGGAGGCGTCGGCCTCTTCGATGCTGCGGAACTTGGGATCGTCGATCGGGGGGATCCCATCCGGTGGTGGCCCCCCCGAGATGATCTCGGCGGGGTCGACCAGCGGGGCGGGGAGCGAGGGATCGGCGGGGTTGACCAGGGCGGAGACCCCGGCCGGCAGCTCGCCGGGACCCGTGTCCGGCGCCGGCGCGGTCACGGTCGGGCCGGTCGTCGTCGTGGTGGCCGGCTCGGCGCCGTCGCCGGGGGTGACCGAGGCCACCCCGCCGCCACACGCCGCCAGCACCAGCGCCAGGGCGATCGGGGTGGCAAGTCGTCGTATGAGCATGATCGAAGGAACCCACCCGCCCTGTTCACGGTTCGGAGAACGTCGGAGAACCGACAGAGTCACGGGGCGGATCGCTCGGTGACGGCCACACACAGCTGGGTGAAGTCGTTGGTCGCAGGGTCGAGGCACTGGGTGAGCCGGACCTCGACCGCCGAAGAGCTCCACCGCCGAGCCCAGATCGCCTGGGTCTCGGCGATGATCACCTCGTCGGCGGCTTTGACCGAGAACTCGCCGGTTTCCGCCCAGCGGTCGTAGAAGTCGAGGAGCTCTCCCTGCCGGGCTCCGTCGTAGCGGAGCATGACCACGGTCTGGTCGGCTCCCTCGAACCGGCTCACCACCACGCCCGCTTCGGGCACGGGTGTGGTGAGCGACTCAGGCACCGACCCACCGAACTCCCAGCGTTCCGGCGCCGAGGATGCCGGAACGGCGGTGGTGTCCGCAGACACGGCGGCCCGGTCCGAGCAGCCGGCGGCGATGATCAGGAGGAACAGGA
>JAWOJB010000048.1:0-11378 GCA_046484325.1 Acidimicrobiia bacterium
GCAGCTCGTCGACATCGACGCCGAGCACGCCATGGACCCGATCTACGCCCGCGCCATCGGCGTCGATGTCGACGAGCTGCTCATCTCGCAGCCCGACACGGGGGAGCAGGCGCTCGAGATCTGCGACATGCTCGTGCGCTCCGGCGCCATCGACGTCGTCGTGATCGACTCGGTGGCCGCCCTCGTGCCCCGAGCCGAAATCGAGGGGGAGATGGGCGACACCCATGTCGGGCTCCAGGCCCGGCTCATGTCCCAGGCGCTCCGCAAGCTGGCCGGCACCCTCAACCGGTCCCGGACCACGGCGGTCTTCATCAACCAGTTGCGGGAGAAGATCGGAGTCATGTTCGGGTGCATGTCCTATGGGACGAGGGTCACCTTGGCCGATGGCACCCAGGAGAAGATCGGGAAGATCGTCAACCAGCGTCTTCCCGTCGAGGTGCTGTCGTACGATCCCGAGTCGGGGAACCTGGTTCCTCGGCGAGTCGTGAACTGGTTCGACAACGGTCGGACCGACGAGTTCCTGAGGTTCACCGTCGCCAGAGGTGGCGGAAACGGGAAGTCGCAGTTCGCCTGTACCGCCAATCACTCCATCCGGACTCCGGGCGGATGGCGGGAGGCGCAGGATCTGCGGGTCGGCGACAGGGTGTTGCAAGCCGTACCCCACCATCTCTCGACGCAGCAGCGGGAGGCGATCCTCGGCGGTCTCATGGGCGACTCCGCCCTGTCTCCCTCCCGAAGCGGTCACGGAGCCCGCCTCCGCTGGGGACACGGTGCCGCCCAGGTTGCCTACGGCGAGTGGAAGGCGTCGTTGTTCGACAATCTGTCGATCTCGAGGAGCCACAATCGGCAGGGCGCCGCCTTCTGGGACGTGCAGCCGCTTCCGGAGCTCGCCGAGCTCCGCCGGGCGGTGTACCAGGGTGGTCGCAAGGTGCTCAGCTGGGACTACCTGAAGGAGCTCACGCCGCTCTCGCTGGCCATCTGGTACATGGACGACGCCTCGTTCGCCATCCGGTCGAAGGGCCTCCAAGAGCGCACTGCCGGAGGTTCGGGGCGTGCCGAGATCTGCGTCGAGGCCCTCGAGGCCACCTCACGTGACCGCCTGGTTGCGTATCTCGGCGACACCTGGGGTGTGCGCGGCAAGTTGATCCAACGGGCCGGTAAGGCGGTCCTCCAGTTCCCGACCCAGGAGACCGCCAAACTGCAGGCGCTCATCGCTCCATTCGTCCACCCCAGCATGGAGTACAAGCTGCTGCCTCGGTTCCGGGGCCGGTTCGAGGTCGAGCCCGTCTTCGCACCCATGCGTCCTGAGTTGGTGCCGATGCCGATCATCTCGATCGAGCGCCGCCCGCCGAACGGTGGGGCTACTCATCGCTTCGACATCGAAGTCGAAGGCGCTCACAACTACTTCGTCGACGGGGTGATGGTGCACAACTCTCCCGAAACGACCCCCGGCGGGCGAGCCCTCAAGTTCTACTCGAGCGTGAGGATCGACATTCGCCGGATCGAGTCGATCAAGGATGGAGGCGAGAGCGTCGGCAACCGGGTCCGGGCCAAGATCGCCAAGAACAAGATGGCCCCGCCCTTCCGCACCGCCGAGTTCGACATCATGTTCGGCGAGGGGATTTCACGGGAGGGGAGCCTGCTCGACGTCGCCGTCGACATGGGAGTCGCTCGCAAGAGCGGTGCCTGGTTCACCTTCGACGACGATCAACTCGGCCAGGGTCGCGAGAATGCCAAGCGCTTCCTGCGAGAGAACCCCGAGGTGGCGGTCCAGCTCCAGGCCAAGGTCTACGAGGCGGCAGGGCTCTCTGCGTCCGAGACCGATCGCGAGGTGGAGGCCGTCATCGAGATCCTCGAGGATTGATCGAGGGTGGTGGCCCACGGCAGATTGCCGGGTACACTGACGTCAGAAGCACGCATACACGACGAAACCGGAACCATCGACGACATGACGACGACCCTTCAAGCCTGCGAGGAACCCTCCACCGGCTGATTGCCGTCGTCTGTCCCATGTCTGCGTGCGCCGAGCCCTCGGGCTCGGCGCACGCGTTCTCCCGGTGGAGTCCGCCGAAGGAGTTGAACGATGACGACGACGCAGGTGATCGTGATCGTGGTGGTGCTGCTCGTCGGTGGAGGCATCGGCGTGGCGGCGACGCTGCTGCTCCGTCGGGGCAGCCCACCGGGTGGACCGGACGCCGAGCAGGTCCTCAGCGGCGCGAGGATCGAGGCCCAACGGATCCTGGCGAGAGCCGAGGACGAGGGTCGCGCCAGGGCGGATACCTACCGAGAGCGGGAAGAGGCGGCGCTCGAGCACCGCAAGGTCGAACTCGGCACCACCGAGAGCCGGCTCGCCCAGCGGGAGGAGACGCTCGAGCAGCGGGCCGGCAACCTCGCCCAGCGTGAGCAGCTCCTCATCCACCGCGAGCAGGAGGCGACCGGGCTCCGCTCCGAGGCCGAGCGGCTCCGGGAGGAGGCCCGATCCCAGCTCGAGCGGCTGGCGGGCATCGACGCCAAGGCGGCCAAGGACGAGCTACTGGCCCACGTCGAGGACGAGGCCCGTCGGGACGCCATGCTGGTGGTGCGTGACCTCGAGATCAAGGCACGCGAGGAGGCCGACCGTCGCGCGCGGCGCATCCTCGCCACAGCGATCCAGCGTCTCGCTAGCGAGGTCGTCACCGAGACCACGGTGTCGACGGTCCCGCTTCCCTCCGACGACATGAAGGGCCGCATCATCGGCCGGGAAGGTCGGAACATCCGGGCCTTCGAGGCGGTCACGGGGGTGAACCTCATCGTCGACGACACCCCGGAGGCGGTGTCGGTGTCGAGCTTCGACCCTGTACGCCGGGAGGTGGCTCGCCTTGCGCTCGAGCGGCTGATCGCCGACGGCCGGATCCACCCGTCGTCCATCGAGGAGGCCCACACCAAGGCCCAGGCCGAGGTGGAGCAGAGCGTGCGCGACGCCGGCGAATGGGCCCTGCTCGAGATCGGGATCTCCCGGATGCATCCCGAGCTCGTCACACTGTTGGGACGCCTGAAGTACCGCACGTCCTATGGCCAGAACGTGCTCAACCACCTGGTCGAGACAGCCCGGATCGGCTCGATGCTCGCCTTCGAGTTGGGGGTCGATCCGACCCCGGTGACCCGCGCCTGTCTCCTCCACGACATCGGCAAGGCGGTCACGCACGAGGTGGAGGGATCCCACGCCCTCATCGGCGCCGAGATCGCCCGACGGTTCGGCGAGGATGCTGCCGTCGTCCACGGCATCGAGGCCCACCACAACGAGGTGGAGCCCCGGACCGTGCTGGCGGTGCTCGTCCAGGCCGCCGATGCGGTGTCGGCCGCCCGTCCAGGAGCCCGCCGTGAGGCCCTCGAGTCCTACGTGCGGCGGCTCGCGCGGCTCGAGGACATCGCAAGCGAGTTCGAGGGCGTCGAGCGGGTGTTCGCCATGCAGGCGGGTCGCGAAGTCCGGGTCGTGGTCGATCCCGGCACCCTCGACGACCTGGCCGCTGCCGACCTGGCCAGGCGCATCGCCCGCAAGATGGAGGAAGACCTCCAGTATCCCGGGCAGATCCTCGTCACGGTGATCCGCGAGTATCGGGCCAGCGACTTCGCCAGATGACCGCCATCGCCATCGCCGAACCGGTGCGCCGGTCCAGGCACGAGCGCCGTCCCACCCGGGCCGGCAAGCGGTACCTGCTGCGCACGTTCGGCTGCCAGATGAACGAGCACGACAGCGAGCGGATCGCCGGGTTGCTCGAGTCCGACGGGATGGCAAGGACCGAGCGTCTCGAGGAGGCCGATGTCGTCTTCGTGAACACCTGCACGATCAGGGAGAACGCCGACAACCGGCTGTACGGGAACCTCGGCCAACTCAAACAGATCAAGGACTCCAGGCCGGAGGTGCTGCTCGTGGTCGGCGGTTGCGCCGCCCAGAAGGACCGCGAGCTCGTGCGGGAACGGGCACCGTGGGTCGACGTGGTCATGGGCACCCACAATCTCGATCGCGTCTTGGACCTTCTCGACCACGCCGAGGAGTGGGGTGGCATCACCGAGGTGGTCGAAGAGCTCCAGGCGATGCCATCCACCCTCCCTGTGCGCCGAGAGGTGGCCCACTCGGCCTGGGTCACGATCCAGGTGGGATGCAACAACACCTGTACGTTCTGCATCGTGCCGGCGGTGCGGGGGCCCGAGGTGAGCCGCCGGCCGGGTGACGTCGTCCGGGAGGTGGAGGGGCTTGCCCGCCAGGGCGTGGTCGAGGTCACCCTGCTCGGGCAGAACGTCGACACCTACGGCCGCGACCTCGCCGTGGACGGCCGGCGGCGGCCGATCTTCGCCGACCTGTTGCGCAGGGTGGGTTCGGTCGAGGGGATCCGGCGGGTGCGCTTCACCAGCCCGCATCCCAACGACTTCCGCCAGGAGGTGGCCGAGGCGATGGCCGAGACCCCGGCGGTGTGCGAGCAGCTGCACTTCCCGCTGCAGAGCGGCAGCGACCGGGTACTCGCCCGCATGCACCGGGGATACACCGTCGAGCGATACCTCCGCACCCTCGAGATGGCCCGCTCGATCATCCCCGGGCTCACCGTGTCCACCGACGTGATCGTCGGTTTCCCGGGCGAGACCGACAACGACTTCGAACGCACGCTCGAGGTCGTCGCCGAGGCCAGGTTCGACCAGGCCTTCATGTTCCGCTTCTCGCCGCGGCCGGGCACTGCGGCGGCGGCGCTCGCCGATGAGTTCGTCCCTACCGAGACCGCCCAGCGCCGATTCGAGCGGCTGCTCGAGCTCCAGAACGACCTGTCGCTCACCTCCAACCGGGCATCGGTCGGGAAGGTCGTCGAGGTCCTCTCCGAAGGGCCCTCCCGCAAGGATCCCCGGGTCGCCACCAGCCGGACCCGGGGAGGCAAGGTGGTGCACACCGACGGCGAGCTGCCCGCCGGCACGTTCCTCGATGTCGAGGTGGTGTCGGCTGCCCGCCATCACCTGATGGGGAGGCCGATCTGAGCCGGATCCTCGCGATCCTCGGCCCCACCGCCTCGGGGAAGAGCGAGGTGGCCCTCGCTCTCGCCGAACGGCTGGAGGCCGAGATCCTGTCGGTCGACTCGATGCAGGTGTATCGGGGGATGGACATCGGCACCGCCAAGCCGGGCCCGCCCGATCGATCCCGTGTCCCGCATCACATGATCGACGTCGCCGACCCCGAGGACGAGTACACGGTGGCGGAGTTCCAGCGTGATGCCAGGGAGGCCCTCGCCGCCTCCCGGCGGCCCGTGATCGTCGTCGGAGGTTCGGGCCTGCACTTCCGGGCGGTGGTGGATCCGCTCGAGTTCCCTCCCCACGACCCGTCGATCCGACGCCACCTCGATCACCTCGAACCTGCCGAGGCCAAGGCCCGTCTGCTGGCCGCCGATCCGGGGGCAGGTGCGCTGGTCGACGTGGACAACCCACGAAGGGTGGCCCGGGCTCTCGAGGTCCTCGAGCTGACGGGGCGACGGCCCTCGCAGCGCTCGAACGATCCGGCCCGTCGCCGGGTCGCCTCCTACGAGCCGGAGATCCCGTTCCAGGCGATCGGTCTCGACCCTGGACCGGCCCTCGCCGAACGGGCGTCGCTCCGACTCGACGCGATGCGGCGAGCGGGTCTGCTGGAGGAGGTGGCGTCGCTGGCGGGCCGGCTCGGGCGAACGGCTTCACAGGCGGTCGGGTACCGCCAGCTCCTGCCGGTGGTGGCGGGTGAGCTCGACCCCGACGCCGGGTTCCGGGGGGCGGCCCGTGCCACGATCCGGCTGGCCAGGCGGCAGCGAACCTTCTTCCGTCGGGATCCCCGGATCCGCTGGCTGGCGTGGGACGACGACCCGTCGATCCTGGTCGAGCGGGCCGGCGCGGCCCTGGAGGCCGCATGAGGTTCTGGAAGATGGAGGGGCTCGGGAACGACTTCGTCGTGGTGGCCGGACCTTTCGAGGTCGACGGTGAGCTAGCCCGGCGGCTGTGCGACCGGCGGCGGGGGATCGGCGCCGACGGTGTGCTCGTCGTGACCCCTCAGGGTGGCGATGTCGTACGCATGGACTACCGCAACGCCGATGGTTCACCCGCCGAGATGTGCGGGAACGGCTTGCGCTGCGTGGCTCGCGTCGCCTTCCTCGAGGGGATGGTCTCCGCACCGTCGTTCACCGTCGAGACGGCCGTGGGCCCCCGTCGGGTCGAGGTAGGGGAGGAGGAGGTCAGGGTCGAGATCGGCCCGGTGGTCGTGGGCGATGAGCTGGAGATGGAGGGTATGCGCTTTCTGACCGCCTCGGTGGGCAATCCCCATGCCGTCACCTTCGTGCCCTCGGTGGGGGACGCCGCCGTCGGTCGCACCGGGCCGCGGGTCGAGGTCGATCCCAGCTTCCCCGACCGTACGAACGTCGAGTTCGTCGAGGTCACCGCACCCGACAGCATCAGGCTGCGGGTATGGGAGCGAGGGGTGGGGGAGACTCCTGCCTGCGGATCGGGGGCGGTGGCCGCCGCCGCCGTGGCCCATGCCTCGGGTCGCATCCAGGCCACCGCCGTGCACGTCGAACTGCTCGGGGGCCACGCTCTGGTGGAGATGATCGACGGGGTCGGCTGGCTCACCGGCCCGGCCCGGCTCGTGTTCTCAGGAGCCTGGCCGGTCTGACGGCAGGGTGAGGGCGCTCAGGCGATCCGGCGGAGCACCGAGACGATCTTGCCCAGGACTTCGACCCCATCCTCGAAGGTCATGTCCGGGTAGGCCGGATTCTCCGATCGCAACACGACCCTGCCGTCGCGGCGATGGAGGCGTTTGACGGTCGCCTCCTCGCCGTTCACCAGGGCCGCCACGATCTCGCCGTCGACCGCATCCGGCTGGCGTCGGACCACGACGAGATCGCCGTCGAGGATCCCGGCACCGGTCATCGAGTCGCCCCGCACCCTCAACATGAACACCGGCCCGGTCCCGACCAGGTCGACGGGGAGCGGCACCACGTCCTCGATGTCCTCCTCTGCCAGGATCGGGCTGCCGGCGGCGATGCGGCCCACCAGAGGGACCTCGCGCAGATCGGGCCGGCCGGTCGAATCCCGCAAAGGGGCCGAGCCGGGGTCGAGGACCTCGATCGCCCGCGGCTTGGAGGGGTCCCGCCGCAGATAGCCCCCTCGCACGAGGGCGGACAGGTGGGCGTGGACGGTGGACGGGGAGGAGAGGCCCACCGCCTCGCCGATCTCCCGCACGCTGGGCGGATATCCCCGGTCGGCGACGGTGTCTCGGATGAACACCAGCACCTGTCGTTGCCGCTCGCTCAATGGCTCCATGATCCCTCCTCGAACACGTGTTCTCAGGTTACCCGCTCGCAGCACCGGAACCAAACACCTGTTCGACTTGACGACCGAACGCCCGTTCGATAGCGTAGCGAACAGATGTTCGATTCTTGTCACACCCGGGGGTTAGGTTGACCGCCATGACCACCCACCATCCGTATCCCGTTTTCACTCCGCCCGTCACCGGCCCGACGGTGGGGAGAGGAGGGAGGCGCACCGTCGCCCACCATCTCGTGCCGATCAGGCTGTTGGTCCTCCTGATCCTGGCGGCGGGTGCCTTCCTCCTGTTCTCACTCAGGGTCGAGGCGGGGATGCCCGTCGTCGTGGACGAGGTCGTCGTCCAGTCCGGCGACACCCTCTGGGGCATCGCCTCGACGGCGACCGCGCCGGGCGAGGACGTCCGCGAGACGATCGCCCGGATCATGGAGCTCAACGGCCTGTCGAGCTCCACCATTCGCCCCGGTCAACGGCTCGTCGTCCCCGGCTCCTGAGCCGACCGGGGGCGGTCGTGGCGGTAGCCTCGCCGTCATGCGATGCCCCCACTGCGGAGCCGCCGACAGTCGCGTCGTCGACAGCCGGCCCGCCGACGATCAGGCGGCGATCCGGCGGCGACGAGAGTGCCTGGCCTGCGGGCGCCGTTTCACGACCTATGAACGCGTGGTTCCGGTTCTCGTGGTGAGGAAGCGAAGCGGGCGATTGGAGCCGTTCTCCGCCGAGAAGCTGCGCACCGGCGTGGCGGCGGCGCTCGCGGACCGGCCGGTGACCGGGTCGCAGGTAGACGAGCTGATCGCCGGCATCGAGTCGGCCGTGGCGACGGCAGGGGGCCCGGTCGCCACCGATGTGATCGGCCGGCAGGTGCTGGCGGGGCTCAGAGAGCTCGACGAGGTCGCCTTCCTCCGGTTCGCCAGCGTGTACGAGGAGTTCCAACGGGCCGACGACTTCGAACGGGCGCTGGAACAGCTCGAGGTCAGCGAGGAGCGCTGAGCCCTTCCATGCCGGCGCGCAGCTGGGCGAGCGCGGTACTCGTCCACACCTCGGCCTCGGCAGCGGTGACCGTCAGCTCGTCACGCAGATCGCGGAACACCTGTTCCATCCGCGAGATGGCAGCCGCCGCTCCGGCGCGGTCGCCCTGGCGAACGGCGGCCAGGTAGCGGGCGACCAGGTCGTCCAGTTCGGGCCTGAGCTCGGTGAGAAGCGAACGGTGACTCGAGACGAGCTCGTGCTGAGGGGCCTGGGCCAGCGCCTCGTCGACCATGCCGAGCCAGGCGGCCAATTCGGCGGCCAGGCCTCCCGCCTCGATGGCGTCGGCGCGCACGGGCAAATCCGGGGGGCGGAGCGCGCTCTCGAGCAAGGCCCGGTAGGCGTCGACCGCCGCCACGGCGTCCTCGATCGAGGACGCCGTCCCGGCGAGCTCCGAGGCCCGAGCCCGTTCGTTGCCGAAATCGCCGGCGTCGAGCCCGCCGGCGGCGAGGAGGAGCCTCCTCGATGCCGCCTCGAAATCACCCAGATCGGCCACCAGCACGGCCCGATCTCCTCCCGCCGTGAACACGGCGGCCGTCGAGCTCCCGAGGGCTTCCGAGGCCAGCGCGAGCTGGTCCAGGGCGGTGGCGAACTCGGCGGCCGCCTCGGCCTGCTGCTGCTCGGCGAGGTAGCGATACCCGTACCAGCCACCGGCGACCAGCAGGGCAACGACGGGGATGATGAGCAACCGATGCCACCTGGCACGCTTGTCCAGCCGCTTGAGATCCCCGTCGGTGGGCGCCCACCCCAGTTCGGTCAGCGAGTGCTCCTCGGTCTCGGCCCACAGGCGGTCGACGAGAGCGTGCGATGCCTCGAGCACCGAACCGGTGGCGAGCTGTCGGGTGGTGGCGGGCTGGGACTGTCGGCGGGCGGCCGGAGCGGAGGTGGTGGAGGGCAACGAACGGCCGGTCGACGGCTGGTCGGCCTGGCCGTCACGGGCATGCCGACCGCGCCCAGCGGACACGGTGGATGGGTCGACAGGATGGCCGAGGAGACAGCTGCCCCCACGGACGGTCACCGTCGCGAGACAGCGGGTACAGTAGCCGTGCGCCATTCGGTTGCTCCGTGGTCAGTCCGCCCGACCGCCCCACGTTCTCATGGCCCATCAGCAGGTTAGCTTCATCCGTCTCCATCCGCAGGCTTCGCCGCCGGCCCAGGCCCACACCGGCGACGCCGCCTTCGACCTGGCCGCGTCCGAGTCGGTGGTCCTGGCTCCTGGCGCATGGGCCGCGGTCGGGACCGGGCTCGCGATGGCCATCCCGGCCGGCTGGGCCGGGCTCGTGCTCCCTCGCAGCGGCCATGCCCTTCGCCACGGGGTGGGGGTGGTCAACGGTCCCGGGCTCATCGACGCCGGCTATCGGGGCGAAATCCGGGTGCTGCTGATCAACCACGGCAACGAGACCGTCTCCTTCGAGCCTGGCGACCGTGTCGCCCAGCTCATGGTTCTCCCCGTCCCGGAACTCGAGTTCGTCGAGGTGGACGAGCTCCCGGTGACCAGCCGCGGGGCCGGAGGCTTTGGTTCCACGGGTCGGTGAGGCGTTTGGTGGGCGCGGCCTGCGGGCTACACTGATGGATCCCCTGCGGAAGTAGCTCAGTTGGTAGAGCGCAACCTTGCCAAGGTTGAGGTCGCGGGTTCGAGCCCCGTCTTCCGCTCCAGGACCGGTATGGGCCGGTCCCTCTCGGTCCCAAACGGGATCGATGGCGACGTGGCCGAGTGGTTAGGCGCGGGTCTGCAAAACCCGTCACCCCGGTTCAATTCCGGGCGTCGCCTCCAGCCATCCGAGGGCCCTTAGCTCAGAGGGAGAGCGCTTCCCTGACACGGAAGAGGTCAGTGGTTCAATTCCACTAGGGCCCACGACGAAACCCCCGCTCGAGCGGGGGTTTCGCGCGTCCGGGGATCGGGCCACCACGGCATCGGCCCGAACTCGGCGTGTCGATAATGGGCGAGTAAGGTGGCTCTCGTCATCGCGGAAACCGGAGGTTCAGACCATGGCGATGTCCGACGAGCACAAGGCGGCACTTGCCCAGGGGCGACGGGAATCCCGCGCCGTCAAGGCGTACCTCGAGGCGCTGGCGTCCAAGCGACCGGGGCGGCCCGTCACGCCCGAGAGCATTCGGCAGAAGGTGGAGAGTCTCGAAGCTCGGATCACATCGGAGTCCGACCCCCTCAAGCGACTCGAACTGCGGCAGTCGCGGTTGGATGCCGAAGAAGCACTCGAGAGCGCCGAGGCCTCGGCCAACCTCGAGGAACTCGAGGCGGACTTCGCCGAAGTGGCAAGGTCCTACAGCGACCGCAAGGGTATCTCCTACTCGGTTTGGCGGGACGAGGGCGTACCTGCGTCCGTGTTGAAGGCGGCCGGTATCCCCCGGACCCGAAGGGCCTGACCCGAGTCGTCAATCCCAACCCAGCTCGTGGAGTCGATCGTCATCGATCCCGAGATGGTGGGCGATTTCGTGGAGAACCGTCGTCCTGATCTCGGCTTCGAGTGCGTGCCGCTCGAGGCCGAGATCGAGGTGGGATTGGCGAAAGACGACGATGCGATCGGGAAGGGCTCCCCAATAGTCGGCCGAGCGGTCGTGGAGCGATACCCCCTCGTAGATCCCGAGGAGTCCGGTGTCATCTGGGTCCTGTTCGGCCGTAGGGTGTTCCTCGACCACGACGATCAGATTGTCGAGCTTCTCGACGACCCACTCGGGTAACTCCTCGAGCACCTGGTCCACGACCGCTTCGAAATCCGATCTTCGCATCCTCCGGCATTCAACCATCGGCGGCGCCCGGGGCGCGGACGGGTAGACTTCCCGAGCTCGGGCGCTTAGCTCAGCGGGAGAGCGCTGCCTTCACACGGCAGAGGTCACAGGTTCGATCCCTGTAGCGCCCACCACGCGAAACCCCTGGTAGACAGGGGGTTTCTGTGCGTTTGGCGGGTGTCGTTCCTGGGCCGGGAAGCGACTCAGGACGCGCATAGGACGCGTCTTGTCGGCGACGATGGGGATGAGTCGACGATTGACCCATCGAGCGCAGACCCCAGACGCGGCGCCCGGGTCGTTCGCTA
>JAWOJB010000001.1:0-41793 GCA_046484325.1 Acidimicrobiia bacterium
GCTCGACCGCATCTGGTGGTTCCTGACCGGCCTCCTCGCCGGCGGACTCCTGACCGTCCGCGCCCTCCGCCGAACCCCGGCGCCGGGGGACCTGCGAGCCGCCACCGTCCATGCTGGTGCCGACGCCCTCGACCTCGCCTCCCGGGTCATCCGCCCGCCCCGGCGGGGCTGAGCGCTCCGGCGAACCCCGACGCCCTCACTAACCTCGGCCGCGCATGGACTCCACCCAAATCCGTCGGACCTTCCTGGACTTCTTCGGGGCCCGGGGCCACGTGGTGCGCCCGTCGGCGTCGCTCATCCCGGTCGACCCGACCCTGCTGGTGACCAACGCCGGAATGGTTCCCTTCAAGCCATACTTCCTCGGCGACGAGGCGGCTCCCTACCCACGGGCCGCCTCGGTTCAGAAGTCGGTGCGCACGATCGACATCGACATCATCGGCACCACCGTCCGGCACATGTCCTTCTTCGAGATGCTGGGCAACTTCAGCTTCGGGGACTACTTCAAGGCCGAGGCGATGGCGTGGTCGTACGAGCTCCTCACCGACGGCTTCGGGCTGGATCGTGACCGCATGTGGTTCACCGCCTATCAGGACGACGACGAGGCCGTCGGCCTCTGGGTCGACCATGTGGGGGTACCCGCCGACCGGGTGCAGCGCGGCGGAAGGGACAACTTCTGGCAGATGGGTGTCCCCGGACCCTGCGGACCCTGCGCCGAGGTCTTCTACGACCTGCGCCCCGAGCTCCCACCCGACGGGGGACCGATCGGCGGTGACGAGGACCGCTACATCGAGATCTGGAACCTGGTCTTCATGCAGAACGTTCAGGACCGTCCCTATCACGTGATCGGCGACCTTCCGCGCAAGAACATCGACACGGGGATGGGCCTGGAGCGCCTCGCCATGGTGGTCCAGGGCGTGGAGTCGGTGTTCGACGTCGACAGCGTCGCCCCGGTGCGGGCAGCCGCCGAGGCATTCACCGGCGTCGCCTATCGCTCCGACCCGATGAGCGACGTCAGCCTGCGGATCCTGGCCGACCACGGGCGGACCATGACCGTCCTCATCGGCGACGGGGTGGTCCCCTCGAACGACGGTCGTGGCTACGTCCTGCGCAGGGTGCTCCGCCGGGCAGTCCGACACGCCTGGCAGCTCGGAGGCGAGGGCCTCATCACGCCCCGCCTGGTCGACGCCACAGTCGCCGCTCTCGGTGGCTGGTACACCGAGCTGGCCGCCCATCGCGACTATGTGGTCGAGATCGTGGCCCGCGAGGAGGATCGATTCCGGCGAACGCTCGAGTCCGGCCACTCGCTGCTCGACACCGAGCTGGAGGGCCTCGACGGGGGCTCGACGCTCAGCGGCTCCGTCGCCTTCAAGCTGCACGACACCTTCGGCTTCCCGATCGAGCTCACCAAGGAGATCGCCGCCGAGCGAGGCGTGGCCGTCGACGAGGACGGGTTCGCCGCCGAGATGGAGGAACAGCGCCAGCGGGCCCGTCGCGCCTGGAAGGGGGGCGACGAGGCCGCCGCCACCGAGCTCTACCGCAAGGTGCTCGACGAGACCGGGCTGACCGAATTCACCGGCTACGAGGAGGAGCTCGGGCGCGGGACGATCCTGGCGATCCTGGTCGACGGCGAGCAGATGGAACGCGCCGATCACGGCCAGGAGGTCGAGCTCTTCGTGGATCGGAGCCCGTTCTATGCCGAATCGGGCGGTCAGGTGGGAGACACCGGCTCGATGACCACCGAATCGGGGACGGTTGCGGTCTCCGACACCCGGCACGCCGTCCACGGGCTCCACGGGCACCGCGGCACGGTCGTGTCGGGCTCGGTGCGGGTGGGCCAGGCAGCGGAACTGTCGATCGATGCTCCCCGGCGCGAGGGGATCCGCAAGTCCCACACCGGCACCCACGTCCTCCACTGGGTGCTGCGCGACGTCCTCGGGGAGCACGTGAAGCAGGCGGGCTCCCTCGTGGAAGCCGGACGGCTCCGCTTCGATTTCTCCCATTTCTCGTCGGTGGCCGACGCCGAGCTCGCCGGCATCGACCGCCTCGCCAACCACAGACTCATCGAGAACGCAGCGGTGACGACCGTGGTGACCAGCAAGGAGGAGGCCGAACGGGCGGGTGCGCTCGCATTCTTCGGCGACAAGTACGGCAGCACGGTGCGCATGGTCCAGGTCGGTGACTACTCCCGGGAACTGTGCGGCGGCACCCACGTTCACACCTCCGGCCAGGTCGGCCCGCTGGTGGTGATAGGGGAGTCGTCGATCGGCTCGAACCTGAGACGGATCGAGGCGCTCACGGGTGACACCGCCTACGACCACCTTCTCGCGCTCCGCAACGCCCTCGACGAGACCGCCGGGTTGTTGCGGACACCGGGTCGGGACGTGCCCGAGCGGGTACGAGCGCTGCTCGGCAAGGTGGGTGAGCTCGAGGACGAGCTCGACACGCTGCGCGCCCAACGGCGGGGCGAGGCGGCCGGGGAGCTGGCAGCCTCTGCGGTTGACATCGACGGCGCCCGCCTCTCCGTGGGCTCGGTCCCGGCCACCCCGCCCGAGCAGCTCCGCCAGCTTGCGCTGGGCGTACGCGACCGGATCGGGCGCGGGGTCGTCGTGCTCGGGTCGACCTCTGCGGGGAAGGGCTCGCTCGTCGCCGCCGTCAGCCGGGACCTGGTCGAGGCCGGGGTGCGGGCCGGCGACCTGCTCTTCGAGGCCTCCCGGGCCCTCGGTGGGGGGGGTTCTCGGGACCCCGAGCTGGCTCAGGCCGGTGGCCAGCAGGGAGAGCGGCTCGACGAGGCGCTCGACCTGGCCAGGGAGGCGGCCTCCCGGGCGCTTCGGGAGCGATGATCCTGGGTCGGGTACTCGCGCTCGACCCGGGGGAGCGGCGGATCGGCGTGGCGATCTCCGACCCGCTCCGGATCACGGCCCAACCGCTGATGGTGATCGATCGGAACCTCCAGGCTCCGCTCGACGTCATACGGGAGGTGATCGAGTCGCGGGACGTCGACGAGATCGTGGTCGGCCTGCCGGTACCGCTGCGCGGCGGAGAGGGACCGGCGGCCATGGCGGCGCGGGCCTTCGCCGACGAGGTACGGGCGGCGACCGGGCTTCCGGTCACGCTCGTCGACGAGAGGTTCTCCACCCACACGGCCGAGCAGGCCATGCTCGAGGGAGGTGCTCGCCGGGCCACCCGACGGGCGTCCCGGGACAAGGTCGCCGCCGCGGTCATCCTTCGCAGCTTTCTGGAGCGCACGACATGATCCCCGAGTCCGAGACCACCCGGAGTCGCCTGAGCCGGCTCCGACCCCTCCTCGCCCTGGTCGCCGTCGTCGTGGCCGGGGCGGCCGTGGTCGGCCTCGGCTCCTGGATGGGCCGAACGATCGGCGGGGCGCTCGGTGACGGCGGAGAAGGGAACGGCGGATCCCTCGCCGTCCCGCCGGGCCTCGACGTCGAGGTGGAGATCCCCTCCGGCTCCTCGGCGACCGAGATCGCCGAGATCCTCGAACGGGCAGGAGTAGTGGCCAGTGCCACCCAGTTCCAGGTGGCAGTCCGGGCATCCGATGCCGGTGCCTCCCTGCGAGCCGGCACCTACGAGCTCGTGACCGGGATGGAGCCGGACCAGGTGATCGAGATCCTGCGCCGGGGCCCCGTCGTACGGACCTACGACGTGCTCGTCCGCGAGGGCCTTCGCCTCGGCGAGATCCTCGATGTCCTCGCCGAGGCGTCCGGGCTGGAGCGCGCCGAGTTCGAGCGCGCCCTCACCGACGGCTCGGTGCGAACCTCGCTGGCGGATCTGCCCGCCCGGCCCGAGCTCTCGGCCTGGGAAGGGCTGCTCTTCCCGGATACCTACCGCTTCAGCGACCGGGCCACGGCCGCCGACATCCTCAACCGGATGGCGAGCACCATGGAGGCACGGGTCGAGGCGATCGACTGGTCCCGGCTCGCCGAGGTCGGTCTGGAGCCGTACGAGGGCATCATCATCGCCTCACTCATCGAATCCGAGGTCCGAGTCGCCGAGGAGCGCCCGCTCGTCTCGAGCGTCATCCAGAACCGGCTCGCCGACGGGATGCGCCTCGAGCTCGACGCCAGCGTGCTCTACGCCCTGGGAACCCGGGACATCGCCGAGTTCGACCGCTCCTTCGAGTCGCCCTACAACACCTACGCCGTCGCCGGCCTCCCCCCGACGCCGATCTCCGCACCGGGCCGCGCCGCGCTCGAGGCCGCGGCGGACTGGGCGGACACCGAGTACCGTTTCTATGTGTTGAGCGCCGAGGACGGAAGCCACACCTTCACCGTCACCTACGAGGAGCATCAGGCGGCCGTGGCGAAGGCGAGGGCCGACGGCATCCTTCCGTGACCCGCCCGCTTCGATTCGTGCTGCTCGGTGATCCGGTCGACCACTCCCGCTCGCCCGCCATGCACACGGCGGCCCTGCGGGCGGCAGGGCTCCCGGGCACCTACACGGCGCGGCGCGTCGACGCCGTTGGGATGCGCGTCGCCGCCGGCGAGCTCCGGCAGGGCACGATCGACGGCGCCAACATCACAATGCCCCACAAGCTGCTGGCCGCACGGCTGTGCGACCACCTCGACGAGCCCGCCGCCCGGGCCGGATCCGTGAATACCTGGACCGTCGATGGCGGCTCGCTGGTGGGGTACTCCACCGACATCGAGGGCATCCGTGCGGCGTGGGTCCGTCGTCGGCTCCCCGAGGGCCCGGTGATGCTCCTCGGCTCGGGAGGGGCTGCCGCCGCCGCGCTCGTCGCGCTCGAGGGCCGGGCGATCCGGCTCTGCGCCAGACGGGTGGCGGCGGCCCACGGTCTGGTCTCGAGCACCCGGGTGGCCGCCCAGGTCGAGACCTGGGGGACGCCGGCAGCGGACGAGACCGTCGTCAACGCCACCCCGATCGGGATGCAGGGAGAGCCGCTACCCGATCGCGTGCTCGACACCGCGGTGGGACTCTTCGAGATGGCATATGGACCGGCTTCCTCACCGGCGGTCGAGGTCATGCGATCCCGGCACCTGCCGGTGGCCGATGGGATCGACTTCCTCATAGCGCAGGCCGAGGCCTCGTTTCGGCTGTGGACGGGTGAGGCGCCGAGTACGGGGGTGATGGAGGCGGCTGCCAGAAACCGCTCAAGCGGCCATCACGGCCCGCCGACACTCGACACCGAGCGCGAGGGTTAGGAGGTCGCTCATGTCTCTGAGTGGAAATCTGGAAGTCTTCCCGCTTGAGGAGGTGCTTCGCCTGCTGGCACGGTCCCGTAGAGACGGTTGCCTGCGGGTGGAGGCCGCCGGCCACCAGGGGAGGGTGTTCCTCACCGGTGGCGGCCTCTCGTACGCCACCACCGAGTCCGACGACGCGGTCAGACGAGCCATCGTGAACGCCGGGCTCGTCATCGACGACCGCTCGCTCGAGCTGGGCCAGGTCAATCTGCTCGAGGTCGGCGGCGATCGCAACGCCGACGCGGTGCACGACTTCGTTCGTGAGCACATCGTCGAGGCCCTCTACCGGCTGCGCAAGCCCGGGCGGGGGACCTTCGACTTCGTCCTCGACCTCCAGCCCCGTCACCGGACCGGCGTCGCGGTCGACGTCGAGGTTGCCGTGTCGGAAGCCGACCGCCGGGCCATTGAGTGGGCCGACATCGAGGAAGCCGTGCCGGACCTGACGGTGCCCTTCACGATGGTGCCGTCGCTCGGCGACGACGGGGACGTCACGCTGACCCCCGGCACCTGGAAGCTCCTGGCCGCCTTCGGGGGCTCTGGGACGATCGCCGCCCTAGCCGACCGGCTGGGGAGTACCGACTTCCGGGTGGCTCGCGAGATCGCATCGCTCAGCCGCCAGGGCCTGATCGCGGCCGAGCAGCGGGCCGAGCCCGCCCAACCCATCTCGCGTCCCGAGCCAGAGGGTCGCTTCACGACGCCAGAGCCGGCCGTGCCGGTCGAGCCGGCACCGGGTGGCTGGTGGCAGCAGGCGACCGCACCGACCGAGGCACCGGACTATCCGCCCGCCGAGGGCTCCCCCGAGCCCGAGGATGCGGCCGACTCGTTCCTCGAGCGGGTTTTCGCCCCCGCCGAGGACGAAGTCACGACCGAGACGGAGACCGAGGAGCATCCCGAGGAGACGTTCGGCATGGGACTGCTGCGCCGCCGCCGGATGGGCTCGATCACCGAGGACATCGTCGACTCCTGAACCGCCCGACCTCACCCTCGCACCGAGCGCCCCGGCACACCACCGGGGCGCTCTCGCGCACCCGATGGCGGGTCGCGGCGGTAGGGTCCTGCCCGCCGTGACCTTCGCCATCCTGCTCTCGGTGCTGGCCGGGCTCCTGGCCGGGCCGGCAGTCGACCAGGTCGCCTATCGGGGGGTCCGGCGCCAGCCGTTCGACCTGCCATCGTGCCGTTCGTGTGGGCGGCCGAAGCCCCTGGCGACCTGGTGGTCGGGTTGCGGGGCATGTGGCCAGCCCGTGGCCGGACGAACCGTCGGGGTCTCGGCCCTCACCGCCCTGGCGGTCGCGGGCGCCACGTGGGTCGTCGGCCCTGCCTGGGTCCTCCCCGCCTACCTGGTCTTCGGCGTGGCCACGAGCATCCTGATCGTCACCGACCTCGAGGCGAAGCTCATCCCGAACCGGGTTCTGTATCCGTCGACCGTGCTGTTCGGAGCCCTGCTCGCAGGGGGTGCCGCCGCCGAGGGCCGGCTCGCCGACCTGGGTCGTGCGGCGCTCGGGGGTGCCGGGTACTTCGCCGTCTTGCTGCTCGTCGCCCTCGTCGCCCGCGGCGGCTTCGGGCTCGGCGACGTGAAGCTCGCCGTGCTGCTGGGGATGGCGGCCGCCTTCTGGAGCTGGCGGGTGCTGGGGGCGGCCGCCGCCTTCACCGCCATCCTGGGCGGGATTCCGGCCATCGTCCTGCTCGTCACCCGGCGAGCGAGCCGGGGGACCGAGCTGCCGTACGGGCCGGCGATGATCGTCGGGGCCTGGCTGGCCCTGGCGTTCGGGGAGGCGGCGGCTCGCTGGTATCTGGGCTGACACCCCCGCCGGTACCATCCCACCCGATGCTTCGATTCCTCACCGCCGGTGAATCCCACGGCCCCGGTCTGGTGGCCGTCGTGGAGGGCTTGCCGGCGGGACTCCCGTTCCGCACCGAGGATCTCGCCGCCGAGCTCGCCCGCCGCCGTCTCGGATACGGGCGCGGGAATCGCATGAAGATCGAACGGGACGAGATCGAGGTCATGGCCGGGATCCGCCACGGCCGGTCGCTCGGGTCGCCGGTGGCCATCGTCATCCGGAACACCGAGTGGCCCCGGTGGTCCGAGGAGATGAGCCCCGAGCCGGGGGAGCCGAAGCGACGGATGACGGCGCCCCGACCGGGCCACGCCGATCTGACCGGCATGCTCAAGTACGGCACCCACGACGCCCGCGACATCCTCGAGCGAGCCTCGGCCCGCGAGACGGCCGCCCGCACCGCCGTCGGCTATCTGGCCAAGCTCCTCCTGGCCGAGATCGACGTGTCCGTCCTCAGTCACGTGGTCCAGATCGGGACGGTGGGCGCCCCCGACGAGCCGCTTCCCACCCCCGCCGACCTGCCCGCCATCGACGCCTCGCCCGTCCGGGCGTTCCATGCCGAGGTCGAGGAGCGGATGATCGCCGAGATCGAGGCCGCCAAGGCCGATCGCGACACTCTCGGCGGCGTGGTCGAGGTCCTCGCATTCGGGATCCCTGCTGGGGTGGGTAGCCACGTCCACTGGGATCGGAGGCTCGATGCCCGATTGGCCGCGGCCCTCATGTCCATCCAGGCGATCAAGGGCGTGGAGGTCGGTGACGGATTCGCGTCCGCCGGGCGCCGGGGCTCGGCGGCCCACGACGAGATCCACGTCGGCGGATCCGGCTTCGAACGCCGGACCAACCGCGCCGGGGGGACCGAGGGCGGCATGTCGATCGGTGACGTGCTCCGGGTCCGGGCGGCCATGAAGCCGATCTCCACGGTCATGCGACCGCTCCAGACGGTCGACGTGGACACGCGCGAGCCGGAAGTCGCGTTCCGGGAACGGTCCGACGTCGTGGCGGTCCCGGCAGCCGGCGTCGTCGCCGAGCAGATGGTGGCGGTCGTCCTCGCCCAGGAGTTCCAGCGGATGTACGGCGGCGACACCGTCGGCGATCTTCGGGCTGCGCACCGCGCGTATCTCGAGCGGCTCCGAGCCTTCTGATGGCCGGGGCCCCGGCGAGTCCGACCGACAGGCCCACGCTCTGGCTGATCGGGATGATGGGCTCCGGCAAGTCCGAGGTCGGCCGCATCGTCGCCCGCCGATTGGCATTCGAGTTCCTCGACACCGATGTCGAGGTCGAGGCGTCGGCAGGGTGCTCGGTCACCGAGATCTTCCGAGAGAGAGGCGAGGCCGGTTTCCGGGCGGCGGAGTCCGACGCCCTCCGCCGGGTGGCGGGGCGACGGGCCGTGATCGCCACCGGCGGAGGCGTGGTGCTGTCGGATGCCAACGTCACCCTGATGCACTCGACCGGACGGGTGGCCTGGCTCGCCGCCGAGCCCGGTGAGCTGGCCGCCCGGATCGGGCCCGACCCGGCCCGGCCGCTCCTCGCAGGCGGCTCTCCCGAGGCCCGGCTCGACTCCATCCTCGCCGAACGGCGCGAGCGCTACGAGCATGCATCCCAGGCCAGGTTCGAGACCGCAAACCTCGACCCGGACGACGTGGCCGATCAGGTGGTGGCGTGGTGGACCGGTTCCTGATCGCCGGCGGGTCAGAGGTCCTCGTCGGTCGCGGGTTCCCTCGGCCCCTCCTCCCCGAGCGTGCCGGCCGGGAACGGGTGGCCATGCTCGTCCAACCCGGCTCCCGGTCGGTCGCGGCGCGGGCGGCGGCCGGGGTCGACCTGCCGGTGCTCGAGGTGGAGCTCCCCGACCGCGAAGCCGCCAAGGACCTCGATACGGTGGGTTCCGTCTACCGGCGGCTGGCGGATGCCGGGATCGGCCGTCACGACACGCTCATCGGCGTGGGCGGAGGTGCGGCGACGGACGTCGCCGGCTTCGTGGCCGCCACCTGGCTGCGCGGGGTGGAGTGGGTTGCCGTTCCCACCACCATGCTGGGGGCCGTCGATGCCTCGTTGGGAGGCAAGACGGGGATCAACCTGGGTGGCAAGAACCTGGTGGGGGCGTTCTGGCAGCCGAGCCGGGTGGTGATCGACCTCGACGTCCTCGACGGCCTCCCCCTCGAGCTCCTGCGGGAGGGGAGCGCCGAGTCGCTCAAGGCGGGCTATGTCGCCGACCGGGAGCTGGTCGAGATCTACGAGCGCGAGGGGCTGGCGGCGCCGCTGGAGTTGGTGGTCCCCCGGGCGGTGGCTGTGAAGGTGGCCGTCGTGTCCGAAGACTTCCGGGAGACGGGGCGGCGGGCCATCCTCAACTTCGGACACACGATCGGCCACGCCGTGGAGCGCATGTGCGGCCTGCCACACGGGCACGCAGTGGCCGTGGGCATGGTGGCTGCCGCCGAGATCTCACGAGAGCGGCACGGTTTCGACGCGGCGAGGCTCCGCACCTCGGTCGCCCGGCTCGGTCTTCCCACCCACGTGACGGCCTGCGACGCCGACCAGGCGATGGAGCTGATCGATCTCGACAAGAAACGCGATGCCTCCGGGGTCCGCATGGTCCTGTTGCGCGACGTCGGAGAGCCTGTGGTCGAGCCGGTCACCGCGCCCGAGGTGCTCGTCGCCCTCGCCGCCATCGGAGCGATCTGACCGAGCCCGGAGCGACCGGCACGGGGCCGCCGCTCCCGAGTGCCCGACTAGCCTGCCTCGCAATCGTCCCATCGTCAGAGCGACCCACGAGGTCCCCATGATCAGCACCAACGACGTCCGCCCGGGCATGGCCCTCGACCTCCCCGACGGGTTGTTCTCCATCGTCAAGTACGAGCACGTAAAGCCGGGGAAAGGCAAGGCGTTCGTCCGCATGCGCCTCAAGAACGTCGAGACCGGCCAGGTCCTCGACCGGACCTTCCGGGCCGATGAAGACGTGCCCCAGGCCATCATCGAGCGGCGTGACCACCAGTTCCTCTATCGCGACGACCTCGGATTCCACTTCATGAACCTCGAGGACTACGGCCAGTTCGCTCTCCAGCCCGAGGAGGTCGGCGACGCCGCCGACTTCCTCATCGACGGGATGACCGTGCAGCTCACCCTGTACAAAGGAACACCCATCGGGGTCGAGCTGCCCGCGGCCGTGGAGCTCGAAGTCACGTTCGCCGAGCCGGGCGTGAAGGGCGACACGGTATCGGGAGCCCGCAAGCCGGTGACCGTCGAGACCGGCCTGACGGTCCAGGTCCCGCTCTTCGTCGAGCAGGGCGACCGGATCAAGGTCGACACGAGGACCGGCGAATACCTGACCCGCGTGTGAGCCCACCTCACGAGCGCCCCTCGACGGCGTCGGAGCCTCGGGAGCTGGCCATCCAGGCCCTCTACGAGGCCGACCTCCGCCATCACGATCGGATCGAGGACCCGGGCCGCCTGCCCCTCCGGGCCCGCCGCCTCGCCGAGGGTGTCCTCGAGGAGCGCGCCGAGCTCGACACCGCGATCGAGGCGGCGTCGGAGCACTGGCGGGTCGAGCGGATGCCGGCGGTCGACCGGGCGATCCTCCGGCTCGGCCTCTACGAGCTACGCCGCCACCCCGAGCTCCCGGCGGCCGTGATCGTCTCCGAAGCCGTCCGCATCGCCAAGCTGTTCTCGACCGAGCGCAGCGGGGCGTTCGTCAACGGGGTCCTGGCGACGCTCGCACGGATCGAGCGGCCCGATGGTTGAGGCGCCGCTCAGGGACGCCGGTGGGCCACGAGGGTGTACATGAGGGGGACGAGGTCGCGCTGCTCGGGCGGAAGCCGGTAGCGGCCGTCCTCGCTCCGCATCTGGGGCAGCGCCTGCCACTCCAGCTCCCGGTGCTCCTCGAAGGTCGTCACATGCAACCCGCTCTGGAGCAGGGCCGTGATGATCTCGCCCAGCCCATGGTTCCACTCGTAGGTCCGGGTGTTGCGCAGCACGGCGTCGCCGTCGGTGTAGGTCGTCGGCTCGTCGAATGCGAGCGGGGCGGCCGTCTCGAAGTAGGGATGGCGCACGCGCAGCTCGTCGGCTCCGGCCGTCTCGTCGAGCGCCCAGAGCATCGGGTGACCCTCGCGGAGGTAGAGGCGGCCGCCCGGTGCGAGCAGGTTCGCCACCACCGTCGCCCACCGGGAGACGTCGGGTAGCCAGTTGAGCGCACCGACCCCGGTGTAGACGAGGTCGTACCGGGCGCCGACGACCTCCACCGCGTCGTAGACGTTGGCGACCTCGAACCTGCCCCCGGTGCCGGTCCGCTCGAACAACTCCCGCGCCACCGCGATCGACTCCTCGGACTGGTCGATGCCCGTGGTTGCGGCCCCCAGCCGGGCCAGTGACAGCGTGTCGGTCCCGATATGACACTGGAGGTGGACGGCGGTCCGGCCGGTCAGGTCGCCGAGATACCGGCGGTCGAAGCGCACGACGCCGCTCAGATGGGTGGGATCGGCCAGGTAGGCGTCGAGGTCCTAGATGCGAGAGTGGGCGTGGATGCCAGCCCGTTCGTTCCAGTTTCGGCGGTTCGCCTCGAAGTACTCCCGGCGCATCGCCGAGCATTTTCGCACGCTCGCGTCGCGCACTCGGGCACCTGCTACCGTCGCCCTCGTCCCTTTAAGTCCGGTCCCGCGAGGCCGGGAAGGAGTGCCATGACCGCAACCCGCAGCGGCGTGGGGTCCGCGAGAGGCGGTGCCCCGTGCCCATCGTGATGGAGGCGGACGACGTCCGCCGGGCCATCCGTCGCATCGCCCACGAGATCCTCGAGCGCCATCACGGAGCCGGCGGTGTCGTGTTGGTGGGGATCCACACCCGAGGCGTCCCGCTGGCAGAGGCCGTCGCCGAGGCGATCGACGAGGTGGAGGGCGTGAAGGTCCCGGTGGGCGAGCTCGACATCGGGCTCTACCGAGACGACCTCTCCCGGCGCCCGACCACCAGGCTCTCCCGCACACTCATCCCGGTGGACCTCACCGAGGAGGTCGTGGTCCTGGTCGACGACGTGCTCTACACGGGCCGCACGGTGCGGGCCGCCCTCGACGCCCTGCTCGACCTCGGGCGTCCGCGACGCGTGGAGCTCGCCGTGCTCGTCGATCGCGGCCACCGCCAGCTCCCGATCCGACCGGACTACGTCGGCAAGAACCTGCCCACCGCCACCGACGAACGGGTCACCGTCCGTCTCGCCGAGACCGACGGGGCCACCTCGGTGTCGGTCGGACGACCCGGAGAGCCGTCGTGAGGGACCTCCTCTCGATCGAGGATCTGACGGCCGACGACCTGACCGGCCTCCTCGACCTGTCCGACGAGTTCCTGGGCGTGCTGGGACGGGAGATCCCCAAGGTCCCGGCGCTCCGCGGCCGGACCGTCGCCATGCTCTTCTACGAGTCGTCGACCCGGACCAGGCTCTCCTTCGACCGGGCTGCCAAGGCCCTCTCCGCCGACACCATGACCTTCACGCCCGGTGGATCCTCGGTGTCGAAAGGCGAGAGCCTGAAGGACACCGCTCTCACCGTGACCGCCATGGGCCCCGACCTCATGGTCGTCCGGCACCAGGCCACCGGGGCCCCACGCCAGATCGCTCGCTGGACCGGCCTCCCGGTCGTCAACGCCGGTGACGGGGCCCATCAGCACCCGACCCAGGCCCTGCTCGACTGCATGACCATCCGCCGGCACTTCGGCCGCATCGACGGGCTGAAGGTGGCGATCGTCGGGGACATCCGCCACAGCCGGGTGGCCCGGTCGAACATCCAGGCGCTCACGATGCTCGGGGCCGGCGTCGTGCTCGTCGCCCCTCGGACCCTCCTCCCCTTCGATCACACCGGATGGCCGGTCGAGGTCACCGACGACTTCGACGCCGTCCTTCCCCAGGTCGACGTCGCCTACATGCTCCGGATCCAAGAGGAACGGGGCGGCGGCGAGGACTTCCCGTCGGTCGCCGAGTACACGTCACGCTTTGGGCTCACCCGGCACCGGGCCGAGCGGCTGCAGGAGGGGGCGGTCGTCATGCACCCGGGGCCCATGAACCGCGGTGTGGAGATCGACCCGGTCGTGGCGGACGGGGCGCGGTCGCTCGTGATCGAGCAGGTGACCCACGGCATCGCCGTCCGGATGGCGGTCCTGTTCCGGATCCTCGGGGGCGCGGCGGCGGAGTCGGAGGGCAGGGCATGAGTGAGGTGCTCCTCCGAGGAGGTCTCGTCTTCGGTCCCGACGGCGAACGTGTCGGCGACGTCGTCGTGTCCGGCGGTGTGGTCGCCAACGTCGGCGTCGACCTGCCGGCCGACGGGCGCACCGTCGTCGAGTGCGCCGGGGCCTGGGTGGGGCCCGCCTTCGTCGACCTCCACGTGCACCTCCGCGAGCCGGGGGAGGAGTGGAAAGAGGACATCCGGTCGGGTCGCGAGGCGGCCGCCGCCGGCGGCTACTCCGCCGTGGTGTCCATGCCCAACACCCGTCCGGCCATCGATGCCGGGCACCTGGCCCGCCAGGTGACCCGACCGGCCCCGGTCGAGGTCGTCCCCGCCGGTGCCATCACCATGGGACGGCTCGGAGAGCGCCTGGCCCACCTCGACGAGCTGTGGGAGGCCGGTGTCCGCATCTTCAGCGACGACGGAGACACCGTCGCCGATGCCGGGCTCCTCCGGCGGGCGATGGACTACCTGGCGGCCCGGGGAGCGATCATCGCCCAGCACGCCGAGGATCCGGGCCTGTGCCGGGGCGGCCAGATGCACGAGGGGACGATCTCCTCCCAACTCGGGATGGTCGGCCTCCCGGCCGCCGGCGAGGAGGTCCTCGTCTCTCGAGACCTCAGGCTGGTTGAGATGACCGGGTGCCGCTACCACGTCCAGCACGTCTCGACCGCCGGAACGGTGGAACTCGTCCGGCGGGCCAAGGAACAAGGACTTCCGGTGACCGCCGAGGCGACGCCCCACCATCTGGCTCTCGATCACCGCGAAGTCCTGTCGCTCGATCCCGTGATGAAGATGTACCCGCCCCTCCGGACCCCCGAGGACGTGGAAGCCCTCCGCCACGGGCTGCGGGAGGGAGTCATCGACGCCGTGGCGACCGACCACGCCCCCCACGCCGACCACGAGAAAGACGTGCCCTTCGAGGAGGCTCCCCGCGGGGTCATCGGGCTCGAGACATCGGCGGCGGTCATGAACACCAGTGTCGGATTGACCCCCCGCGCCTTCTTCGAGCGCCTCTCGATCGGGCCCGGGAGGATCCTGGGGGGTGATCGGGTGGCCTGGGTCGCCCCGGGCGTTGCGGCCAACATCGTGGTGTTCGACCCGACCGAGACCTGGACCCCGACCCGCTTTCGCTCCCGATCCTCCAACTCGCCGTGGCTCGGACGGCCGCTCACCGGCCAGGTCCGGGCGACCGTCGCATCCGGGGAGATCGTGCACGTGGTGGACGGGTCATGAACGACGCGCTGCTCGTCACGGCCGACGGCGCCGTGTTTCGTGCCAGATCGGTCGGCGCAGGGGGCGTGGCCACCGGCGAGGTGGTCTTCAACACCGCGATGAGCGGATACCAGGAGATCCTCACCGACCCCTCCTACGCCGGTCAGGTGGTCGTCATGACCGCCTCCCACATCGGCAATTACGGCGTCACCGAGGCCGACAGCCAGTCGGCGGGCCCGGCGGCGGCGGGGCTGGTGGTGCGGGCACTCTCCCGGCGGCACTCGAACTGGCGGGCAGAGGGTTCGCTCGCCGGTTACCTCCGCGCCCACGGTGTCGTGGCACTCGCCGACGTGGACACCCGCCGACTGACCCGCCACATCCGTGATCGCGGCGCCCAGCCGGTAGCGATGGGCGCCGGGGTGGGAGAGTCGGACCTTCACGCCCTCGCCCTGGCCGCCCCACGCATGGAGGGGCGCGACCTGGCCTCGACGGTGACGACCGACCGGGCCTATCGGGTGATGCCCGTGAGACAGCCCGTCGGCCGGGTGGTGGCGCTCGATCTCGGCATGAAGCGGGACATCGTCACCAACCTTACGGATCGGGGCCTCGAAGTCGAGGTGGTCCCGGCCTCGACGAGCGCCGGCGAGATCCTCTCCCGCTCGCCCGATGGTGTGTTCGTCTCCAACGGCCCCGGGGATCCCGAGCCGCTGATCGGACCGGTCGAGGCCCTCCGCGGCCTGCTCGGCCACGTTCCGGTCTTCGGGATCTGCCTCGGCCATCAGGTGCTCGGACTGGCCCTCGGGGCGACCACCTTCAAGCTTCCGTTCGGCCACCACGGCGGCAACCACCCGGTCAGACGGCTGGTCGACGGACGGGTCGAGATCACCTCGCAGAACCACGGCTTCGCCGTCGACCTGTGGTCGCTGGCCGGAGCAGCGCCACCCCCTCCGGCGAGCGGGCTCGTGGGGCCCGAGCTCCTGCCGGGGCGGGTCTCGACCCGGTTCGGCGATGTCGAGGCCAGCCACCAGAACCTCAACGACGGCACACTCGAAGGTCTCCGCTGCCTGGACCTGCCGGCGTTCTCCGTCCAGTACCACCCCGAGGCCGCCCCGGGGCCCCACGACTCGCTCGGTCTCTTCGACGACTTCATGGATCTCATGGGGCTCGGCGAGGGAATCCGGCCCGGGGTGGGGTGACGGGCGGTGCCGGCTCGTAGCGACCTGGAGACGATCCTGCTCATCGGCTCGGGCCCGATCGTGATCGGGCAAGCCTGCGAGTTCGACTACTCGGGCACCCAGGCGTCGAAGGTCCTGCGACGTCTCGGGTACCGGGTCGTGCTCGTGAACTCGAACCCGGCCACGATCATGACCGACCCCGAGTTCGCCGATCAGACCTACATCGAGCCGATCACAGCCGCCGTCGTCGAGCAGATCATCGCCCGGGAACGCCCGGACGCGATCCTCCCCACCCTCGGCGGCCAGACGGCTCTCAACGTGACCCGGGAGCTGGCCCGAGGCGCGGTGCTCGATCGTTTCGGTGTGGAGCTGATCGGGGCGGGTATCGACTCGATCGAGCGGGCCGAGGACCGCGGCCTTTTCAAGGAGACGATGGAGGCGGCCGGGATCGAGGTGCCGCGGGCGGGGTACGCCCGCTCCATGACCGAGGCGTTGCGGATCGCCCGCGAGATCGGCTATCCGGTGATGATCCGACCGTCCTACATCCTCGGCGGGGGTGGGACTGGCGTCGCCCACTCCGAGGAGGAGTTCGTCGAGAAGGCCCGATCGGGCATGGCGACCTCACCCGTCGGTGAGATCCTCGTGGAGGAATCGCTCGAGGGCTGGAAGGAGTTCGAGCTCGAGGTCATGCGGGACCGGCTCGACAATGCCGTCATCGTGTGCTCGATCGAGAACCTCGACCCGATGGGCGTCCACACCGGCGACTCCATCACGGTGGCACCGATCCAGACCCTGTCGGATCGCGAGTACCAGGCGATGCGCACCGAGGGGATCGCCGTGCTGCGGGCGATCGGCGTGGAGACGGGCGGCTCGAACGTGCAGTTCGCCGTCGACCCCGTCACCGGCCGGCGGCTCGTGATCGAGATGAACCCGCGGGTGTCACGGTCGTCCGCCCTGGCCTCCAAGGCGACCGGGTTCCCGATCGCCAAGATCGCGGCCCAGCTCGCGGTCGGGATGACCCTCGACGAGATCGCCAACGACATCACGGGGGCCACCCCGGCGTCGTTCGAGCCGGCTCTCGATTACGTCGTGGTCAAAGTGCCGAGATTCGACTTTGCCAAGTTCCCCTCGGCCCCGAGGACGCTGGGGACGTCGATGCGGAGCGTGGGCGAGGCGATGGCCATCGGCCGGACCTTCCCCGAAGCCCTCCAGAAGGCCCTTCGCAGCCTCGAGCAGGGACGCGACGGGCTGAACGCCGACCCGGGCGAGGCGGCCTACCTCGGAATCTCCGACGATGAGCTCGGAATCTCCCTCGCCGCGCCGACACCCGAGCGCATCTTCCAGGTCGGCGAGGCGCTCCGGCGGGGTCATCCGGTAGACGAGGTTGCCAGCCGATCCCGCATCGATCCATGGTTCGTCGAGCAGATGGCCGAGATCGTCGAGGTCCGATCCGAGCTCGAGACGTCGGAGCCCTCGCCCGAGACGGTCCTCCATGCCAAACGTCACGGGTTCGCCGATGCCCAGCTCGCCCACCTGTGGCACCTCACCGAGGCCGAAGTCCGCCACCTCCGCCTCGGATGGGGGTTGCGTCGCACGTACAAGATGGTCGACACCTGCGCCGCCGAGTTCGAAGCCGGAACGCCCTACCTGTACGGCACCTTCGAGGACGAGGACGAGGTGCCCCCTTCCAGCCGTCCGCGAGTGGTCGTGCTGGGATCGGGCCCCAACCGCATCGGTCAGGGCATCGAATTCGACTACTGCTGCGTGCACGCCGCCTTCGCCCTCGGCGACGCGGGATACGAGACGGTCATGGTCAACTGCAACCCGGAGACGGTCTCCACCGATTACGACACGTCTCACCGCCTTTACTTCGAGCCGCTGACCGTCGAGGACGTACTCGCCGTGGTCGAAGCGGAGCGACCGGAGGCGGTGATCGTCCAGCTCGGCGGGCAGACTCCGCTCAACCTGGCTCGCCGTCTGGAGGAGGCGGGCGTCAGGATCGCCGGCACCCCTCCGGCCTCGATCGACGCGGCCGAGGACCGGGAGCAGTTCTCCGCCGTATGCCGCCGCCTCGGTATCAAACAGCCACCCCACGGTCTCGCCACCGGGCCGCTCGAGGCCGAGGAGGTCGTCGACCGGGTCGGACTGCCGGTCGTCGTCCGACCCTCCTTCGTCCTCGGCGGCCGGAAGATGCGGGTGGTCTATTCCTACGACGAGCTCACCGCCTATCTCGACGAGGTCTACGGCGACCGGGCCGAGGCCGACATCGCCGGCGCCCCGCTCCTGGTCGACCGATTCCTCGAGTCGGCAACCGAGGTCGACGTGGATGCGCTCTTCGACGGAGAGGAGGTGCTCCTCGGCGGGGTCATGGAGCACGTGGAGGAGGCCGGGGTCCATTCCGGCGACTCCGCCTGCGTGGTACCTCCCCCCACCCTGGGGTCGGGTGCCCTGGACGAGATCGTCCGGATCACCGATGCCCTCGCTCGTGCGATCGGCGTACGCGGGCTCATCAACATCCAGTTCGCCGTGAAGGGCGACGAGGTGTTCGTCCTCGAGGCCAACCCTCGCGCCTCCCGCACTGTCCCCTTCATCTCGAAGGCCTCCGGGGTCCCCCTGGCCAAGCTGGCCGCCCGGGTGATGATGGGGGAGACCCTCGCCGGTCTGCGCGCCGAGGGCCTCGTGCCCGCCTCGGTCACCCCGGACTTCGTGGCCGTGAAGGAGGCGGTGCTCCCGTGGGACCGCTTCCCCGAGGAGGACACCGTGCTGGGGCCGGAGATGCGGGCCACCGGCGAGGTCATGGGGATCGGTGCCGACGTCGGCATCGCCTACGCCAAGGCGCTGCTCGGAGCGGGCCACCGCCTGCCCTCGTCTGGCACCGTCTTCCTGTCCCTCGCCGATCGCGACAAGGCGATGGGCCTCGCCGTAGCCCAGGCCTTCACGATGCTCGGATTCTCGCTGCTTGCCACCCCGGGGACCGCCCGGTTCCTGGCCCACCACGCCATCGAAGCCGAGGTGGTCAACAAGGTGGGAGAGGGGCCGAGGGACACCCGGGAGCGGATCGTGGCCGGCGAGGTGCAGCTCGTCATCAACACCCCGCGCGGGGGCCGGGCCAGGTCGGACGGCCGGCTGATCCGCCACGCCTCGCGCCTCATGGGGGTTCCGTGCGTGACGACCATCCAGGGCGGGCTGGCCGTGGCGCGCGCCCTTCGCGCCGGCGACGAAGCCACACTCGAGCCCCGAAGCCTCCAGGACTGGCACGCGCCGCTCACCGCCACCGGTGCCCGGCAGGCGGCCGGGGCACCGTGACCGACCTCTCGACCCGGCTGGGACCGGTGCGGCTGGCGACCCCGCTCGTCGCTGCCTCCGGCACGGTGGGATCGGTGTGGGAGTTCGAGCAGGTCGCCGATCTCACCGCCTACGGGGCGGCCGTCGCCAAATCGGTGAGCGGCGAGCCGTGGGCGGGGCGCCCTGCGCCGCGGCTGGCACCGGCGGGTACCGGGATGCTCAACGGCATCGGGATCCAGAACCCGGGGATCGACGCCTGGGGAGACGAGACCGGTCCCCGGCTCCGGACGCTCCCGGTGCCCGTGTGGGGCTCGGCCGTGGGCGGCGACCCCGACGAGTTCGCCCGGGTGGCCACCCGCCTGGAGGAGCTCGGGGTCGCCGCGATCGAGATCAACCTCTCGTGCCCCAACCTCGAGGACGGCCGGATGTTCGCCCTCGACGCCGACCGCTCGGCCCGGGTGGTCGACGAAGTACGGTCGGCGGTCGACCTGCCCATCGGCGCCAAGCTCTCGCCGAACGCCGAGCGGATCGCCGTGGTCGCCGGGGCCTGCGCGACCGCCGGTGCGGACTGGGTGGTCCTCACGAACACGGTCTGGGGTGCGTCGATCGATCTCGAAACCCGACGCCCGGCCCTCTCCGGGACCATCGGCGGCTACTCGGGGCCTCCCATCAAGCCCGTGGCGATGCGATGTGTGATCGAGGTCCGCCAGGCACATCCCCAGCTGCCCATCCTCGGGTGCGGAGGCGTGACGTCGGGCGCCGACGTCGTCGAGTACCTGCTCGCCGGTGCCTCCGCAGTCGGCGTCGGGACGATCCATTTTGCCGAGCCCAGAGCCGGTCGCCGCATTCTGGGCGAGCTGCAACGCTGGTGCCGGGCCCACTCGGTGGGGCGCGTGTCCGACCTGGTGGGAGGGATGGTGCCCTGGTGACGCCTCCTCCCGTCCTCGTGGCGCTCGACGTCCCATCGGCCGAGCAGGCCGTGCGCCTCGCCGGTCGCCTGGCGCCCTGGGTGGCGGGCTTCAAGGTGGGCCTGGAGCTGCTGATGGGTCCGGGCCCGATGACCATCGCTGCAGTGGCCGAGCTCGGCAAGCCCGTGTTCGCCGACGCCAAGGTCCACGACATCCCTACCACCGCCGGGAGGGCAGCCCGTCAGCTCGGGAGACTGGGTGCCCGCTGGGTGACCGTCCACGCGGCCGGGGGAGCGGCGATGGTCACCGCCACGGTGGAGGGCCTGGCGGAAGGGGCGGGCGGGCGGGCGGCGGGGATCCTGGCGGTGACGGTCCTCACCTCGCTCACCGCCGAGGACCTGGAGCGGATCGGTGTGGGCCGGACCCCGGGACGGCAGGTGGGGAGGCTCGCCAAGCTGGCCGCCGACACCGGGGCGGAGGGGGTGGTGTGCTCGGTGCGGGAGCTCGGTGACGTCGCCCAGGTCGCGCCTTCGCTCGTGCGGGTGACGCCCGGTATCCGGATGGCGGACTCCCCGTCCGACGATCAGGTTCGCACCGCCACGCCGGCCGAGGCCCTGGCGCGAGGCGCCACCTATCTGGTGGTGGGACGGCCGATCACCGCGGCGGCCGACCCCGAGCAGGCTGCGGCCCGGCTTGCCGCCGAGCTCGCCGCGGCCGCTCCCGTGGAGTTGGTAGAGTCGCCGTCGATCGATCCGGGGAGGGATTGATGGCATTGCCGCAGCTGTCGGACGAGCAACGAGCCGCCGCTCTCGCAAAGGCGGCCGAGGCCCGAAGAGCGAGAGCCGAGGTGAAGGAGTTGCTCAAGACGGGCTCCATGTCCCTCGCCGAGCTGCTCGACCGGGCGGAATCCGACGACATCCTCGCCGGCCTCAAGGTGTCCTCGGTCCTGTCCTCGATGCCAGGGACCGGCAAGGTGAAGGCCAACCGGCTCATGGAGTCTCTCGGCATCGCCGACAACCGGCGGCTGCGGGGCCTCGGAGACCGCCAGCGTGCCTCCCTCCTCGCCGAGTTCGCTTGAGCCGGGCAGGCTGATCGTCGTCTCCGGCCCCTCGGGTGCCGGCAAGTCGACCATCGTCCGCCAGGTGGCCGAGCGGACGGGGATCCGGGTGTCGGTCTCCGTCACGACCCGCAGGCCCCGACCCGGGGAGCTGGTCGGGCAGGCGTACCACTTCGTCGGGGAGGGGGAGTTCGATCGTCTCGTCGACTCCGGCAAGCTCCTCGAATGGGCCAGGTACGGGAGGCACCGATACGGGACCCCGCGAGGGCCGGTGCTCGACCGCATCGACCGGGGCGAGGACGTCCTCCTCGAGATCGAGGTCCAGGGCGCCCGCCAGGTTCGCGAGCGCCACCCGGGTGCCCTGCTCGTCTTCATCACCCCGCCCGATCGCCACGAGCTCGAACGGCGACTGCGCGACCGAGGAGACACCGACGACGAGGACGTCGCCCGGAGGCTCCGGATCGCCCTCGACGAGATCGACCAGGCACCAGAGCTCTTCGACCACCTCGTCGTGAACGATCGGCTGGAGGAGGCGGTCGCCGAGGTGATCGAATTGATCCGGCCCGGGAGTGCGAGGATTGGATCGACGGGCTGCGACGGGTAGCCTGAGGGACCCATGCGTATCGAAGATGTCATCGACCAGGTCGGCAACCGGTTCGCCACGGTGGTGGTCTCCGCCCGACGCGCCCGCCAGATCAACGCCTACTTCAACCAGTTGGGGGAGGGGTACGGCCATTACGTTCCGCCGCAGGTCCACTCGCTCAGCCGTAAGCCCCTGACGATCGCCATGGAGGAGATCGCCGTGGGCAAGGTGAAGGTCGAGCGCGAGGAGGACTGATGCTCGACGGCCGGCGGGTGGTGCTGGCCGTCACCGGCGGAGTCGCCGCCTACAAGGCCGCGTACCTCGCCCGGCGCCTCGTCGAGGCGGGGGCCGACGTGAGGGCGATCATGACCGATTCGGCTAAGGCCTTCCTCGGTCCCCAGACCCTGTCCGCGATCACCGGTCACCCGGTGGGCGATCGGCTCTTTGGTGACCCTTCCTCCGTGAGCCCCCACACCGAGCTCGGCCACTGGGCCGAGCTCGTCGTCATCGCACCGGCGACCACCGCCACGATCGCCCGCATCGCCTCGGGCCTGTCCGAGGACCTCGTGTCGGCGACGGTCCTCGCCGCCCGTTGCCCGGTGCTCGTGGCCCCCGCCATGCACACCGAGATGTGGGCCCACCCTGCCACCCGGCGGAATCTCGCGACACTCGTGGGCGACGGCGTCACGGTGGTCGGACCGGTGTCCGGGTCCCTGGCAGGGGGGGACGAAGGAATCGGTCGGATGGTCGAGCCCGAGGATCTGCTCCAGGCGATCGACGGCATCCTGGCGACGCCGCTGCGCGGCTGGAAGGTGCTCGTCACGGCCGGGGGCACCAGGGAGCCGATCGACCCGGTGCGCTACGTCGGGAACCGTTCGTCGGGTCGGATGGGACACGCCGTAGCCGACGAGGCAGCCCGCCGGGGCGCCTCTGTCGTGCTCGTGACCACCTCCGATCTCGCGACCGCTCCCGCCGTCGAGCGGATCCGGGTCGAGACGGCCGCCGAGATGGACGCCGCCGTTCGCTCGGTGGCCGCCGACGTGGCCGTGATGGCCGCCGCAGTCGCCGACTTCCGTCCCGCCGACCCTGCGGATGGCAAGCTGAACCGGGCGGATGGGCCCCCCAGCGTCGTGTTCGAGGCGACCCCGGACGTGCTGGCCGGCGTGGTCGCCCGCGAGGACCGTCCCCGGGTCGTGGTCGGTTTCGCCGCCGAGACGGGCGACCTGGGCCGGGCGGTCGACAAGGCCCGGCGCAAGGGGGTCGACCTGCTGGTTGCCAACGACGTGGCCGAGGAGGGGTCCGGCTTCGGGGTCGGGACCAACCGGGTGATGATCGTGCGGGCCGACGGCACCACCGATCAGTGGCCCCTCATGTCCAAAGCCGAGGTGGCCGTTCGGCTATGGGACGAGGTCGGCCGACTGCTGGTCTCCGCCGGGTAACCTCCGGCCGTTCCCCACCCATCGAGGCCCGATGTCCGAGCGCAACTGGTGGTTCACCTCCGAATCCGTGACCGAGGGCCATCCCGACAAGGTCGCCGACTCGATCTCCGACGCCGTGCTCGACGCGGCGCTCGCCGGCGATCCCCATTCCCGGGTGGCCTGTGAGGTCCTCGTCACCACCAAACGGGTGATCGTGGCGGGCGAGATCGCGTCGGAGACCGCCATCGATGCCGATGCCATCGCCCGCGAGGTCATCGCCGAGATCGGCTACGACGGCTTCGACCCCGCCTTCTCGGCCGACACGGTGGACGTCGAGGTGCTGCTCGACCGCCAGAGCCCGGAGATCGCCCAGGGGGTCATCGGCGGAGCGGAGTTGGGAGCCGGGGACCAGGGCATCATGTTCGGCTTCGCCGTCGACGAGACCGACGAGCTCATGCCGCTCCCGATCCAGCTGGCCCACCGGCTGGCCGAACGCCTGGCGGCGGTGCGCAAGCTCGGCGTCCTCGACTACCTCCGTCCCGACGGGAAGACCCAGGTCTCGGTGGAGTACCGGAACGACCGGCCGTTGCGGGTGACGAGCGTCCTCATCTCGGCCCACCACGGCCCCGGCGTCGACGTCCGCGGCCGGCTCGCAGCCGACCTCATGGAGCACGTGGTGCGGGTCGCCATCCCGCCTGACCTGCTCGAGTCCGAGCCCTGCTTCTACGTCAACCCGACCGGGTCCTTCGAGATCGGCGGTCCCCATGCCGACACCGGCCTGACCGGTCGCAAGATCATCGTCGACACGTACGGCGGCTATGCCCGGCACGGCGGCGGCGCCTTCTCGGGCAAGGACCCCACCAAGGTCGACCGATCCGCGGCGTACGCCGCCCGGCACGCGGCGAAGACGATCGTGGCAGCCGGCCTGGCGCGCAAGTGCGAGGTGCAGCTCGCCTACGCCATCGGGCGGGCCGAGCCGTTCTCGATCCATCTCGAGACCTTCGGGACCGAGCAGGTCGATCCCGGACGGCTGGAGTCCATGCTCGGCTCGTTCTTCGACTTCCGGCCCGCCGCCATCATCGAACGTCTCGACCTTCGCACGCCCCGGTACCGCCGGATCGCGGCATACGGTCACTTCGGGAGGCCGGACCTGCCGTGGGAGTCGACCGACCGGGCGGCCGAGCTGGCGGCCGCCGCCGGCCTCTGACCACCCGGGCAGCCCGGGTCGTCCCCGAGGTCGCCTCCTTCCAGGTCGACCAAGGCTTCTGGTACCGGGTGCCAGCGCACCTGTCGCCCTCGATCGGCTCGATCGTCAGGGTCCCGCTCGGGGGCCGGCGGGTCGCCGGCTTCGTCGTCGAGCTCGCCGAGCGCCCTGCCGAGGGGCTTCGGGAGGTCGCGGGGGTCACCGGCTCGGCCCCGATTTTCGACCGCCCCCACCTCGAGGTCCTCGGATGGGTGGCACAGCACTATCTGACACCGCTCGCCGGCGTGCTCCGGCGCTCGGCGCCGCCCAACGCCCCCCGCCTCGCGGACCCCCCTCCGGCGGGCCCCGCCGTCGTGACCGTGACGGCGGCCCCCGACGTCGCCCGGCATGCGGAGGCCCTCGCCTCGGGACGGCGCATGCACTCGCTCTACCTGCTCGATCGATCCGGGTCGTTCGCCAGGCTGGCCGAGCTGGCCCGCGCCGCCGCCGGCGGCTCGGCCCTCGTGATCGTGCCGACGGGCGCCGAGATCGGGGCGGTCACCCGGGACCTCGAGCGGGTGCTTCCGGGCCGCGTCCTCGGCGTCCACCCGGGAGACGACGACGCCGTCACGACCGCCGCCTGGGGCCGGGTGGCCGCCGGTCCCGGCGTCGTGGTGGTCGGAACTGCCCGGGTGGCACTCTGGCACATCCCCGGCCTCCGGCTGTGTGTCGCCATCGAGGAGGGCCGGCGCTCGATGAAGGAGCGCTCCACCCCCACGATCCATGTTCGCGAGGTGCTCCGGGTGCGCTCCTCCCGGACCGGCGCGGGTCTCGTCTTCGTTGGGCCCACACCCACCGTCGAGGCCCTCGCCATGGGCCCCGACGTCCTCCCGCCCCGTGATCGCCTCCGCTGCTGGCCTCTGGTCGAGGTCGTGGATCGATCGGAGGAGCCACCGTCGGCCGGCGTGGTGGGGGAGCGGGCCCGGACCGCGATCCGGACGGCGGCAGGACGCCGGTATCGGGTGTTCGTCTTCAGCCACCGGCACGGCTACGCCCCGGCCCACCGATGCGTGGCATGCCGGACGGTTCGCCGTTGTGAGAGCTGCGGGTCACGGCCCGACCCGGGACCGACCTGTCGACGGTGTGGCGCCGCCCTGGGACCGTGTGCGAGCTGCCGAGGCACCCGGTTCGAACCGCTCGGGGCCGGGGAGGATCGGGTCGTCGAGGAGCTGCGGCACGTCCTCGAACCCGGACTGGTCGGCGGAGCCGATTCGGAGGCGCCGGTCCGAGTCGGGACCGAGCGCGACCTCGCCTCGCTCGAACCGGTCGACCTGGCGGTCGTGGTCGACGCCGATGGCCTCGTCTACGGAACGAACTATCGGTCGGGCGAGGAGGCCCTCCGGATCCTGGCCCGGGTGGCCGGACGGGTTCGGACCGGACGCGGGCGGCGCCTGCTGGTGCAGACCTCCAGCCCAGCCGACCCCGTGATCGTCGCGCTTCGGCGGGGCGAACCGCTCGAGTATCTGCGGCTCGAGCTCGAGCGCCGGACGTCCTTCGGATTCCCGCCTGCAGGCGACCTGATCGTCATCGAAGCCCGGGGCGACGCCCCCCGGGTGGACGAGGACCTCCGCGCCACGGTGGAGCCCGGCGTCGAGGTGCTCGGGCCCGCTCCGTCGGCTCGTGGATCCCGGTGGCTCGTCCGCGGCGCCGACCTGGAGAGGACCCGATCTGCCCTGCGCCCGGTGGTTCAGCGCTGGCGCGACGCAGGTGCCTCGGTTCGGGTCGACGTGGACCCGATCGATCTGTGAGGGGAGAGGCCTTGGGCCCGTTCGAGGCCGGTACCCTCTGTTTCCACGCATGGCCATCTATCCCATCCGCACGTTCGGTGATCCGGTGCTCCGAACCCCGACCGCCCTCGTCCAGGAGATCGACGACGGGATCCAGCGCCTGGTCGCCGACTTGATCGACACCATGTACGACGCCCCCGGCGTGGGCCTGGCGGCCCCGCAGATCGGGGTGTCGAAGCGTGTGGCCGTGTTCGACGCCCAGGACGGGACCGGGGCCCATGTGCTCATCAACCCGGTCCTCGAGGAGACGTCGGACGCCTTCGAGTTCGACGAGGGCTGCTTGTCCATTCCCGGGCACTACTGGACCGTCACCCGGCCGGCGTTCGCCCGTGCCACCGCGCTCGATCTCGACGGCAAGCCGGTCGAGTACGCCGGTGACGGGCTGCTCGGACGGGTGCTCCAGCACGAGATCGACCATCTCGACGGCCGGCTGCTCGTCGACCGCCTCGGCCCGCTGGCCCGCAGGCGGGCTCTGCGCGACCTCCGCGACGAGGCGCTCGGGCTCGTCGAGTACGAGTGACGGAGACCCCCGCCCGGCTCGTCTTCCTCGGGACGCCCGAGGCGGCGATACCGTCGCTCAGGCGCCTGGCCACCGGGTTTCGCATCGACCTCGTCGTTACCCGACCGGACCGGCCGCGGGGGAGATCGGGCCGCCCGGTAGCTCCCCCGGTGAAGCGGGAGGCAGAATCCATGGGCCTGACCGTCGCCCAGCCCGAACGGGGGGCGGAGCTGGCCGAGCGCCTCCGCCGGGTGGGCCCGCTCGACCTGGCCGTCGTGGTCGCCTTCGGCATGCTGATCCGCCCCGAGGTCCTGAGCATGCCGCGCCGCGGTTGCCTCAATCTCCACTTCTCGCTGCTCCCGCGCTGGAGGGGCGCCGCCCCGGTGGCCCACGCGATCCTCGCAGGCGACACCGTCACCGGGGCCACCGTCATTCGGCTCGATGAGGGCCTCGACACCGGCCCGGTGCTCGGGGTGCGGACGACGTCGATCGCGCCGGACGACACCGCTGGATCGGTGACCGAGCGTCTCGCGCTCCGGGGTGCGGATCTGCTCGCCGACCTCGCCCGGGGATGGCTCGCAGGGACCGTGGCGGCCGTGCCGCAGCCCGCGGAGGGCCTCGCCGCTCCCAAGCTCTCCCCGTTCGACGGCCGCCTCGACTGGCATCTGCCCGTCGCGGAGCTCGACCGCCGCATCCGGGCGTTCAGCCCCCACCCGGGGGCGTTCTCGACGGTCGACGGTGATCGACTCGGGATCCTCGCCGCCCACCCCGGCCCCGGCAGGCTGGCATCCGGCTCGCTCCGGCTCGCCGGCGGCGAGCTCCTCTGTGGCACCTCCACGGGCACCCTGGTGCTCGACGTTGTCCACCCGGCCGGCCGGCGCCCGATGTCCGGCGGCGACTGGGCACGGGGGCGGCGAGGCCAGCTCCCGACCCTCGCATGACCGCCGGCGTGGCATCCCGGCTGGCGGCGGCATCGACGGTGGGCCGAGTCGTGCGGGACGGGGCCTACAGCAACGTGGTCCTCGAACACGAGACCTCGGAGCTCTCGTCCGAGGAGGCGGCACATGCCCGGCGGCTCGCCTACGACGCCCTCCGTCTGCTCACGTGGGTCGAGCCGGCCATCGCCGAGGCCGCCGGCCGTCCCCTGACCTCGATCGAGTCGCCGGTCGCCGATCTCCTTCGCGTCTGCGGCGCCGAACTGGCGGGCGGCCAGGCCCCGCCAAGGGCAGTCGTCCATACCGGGGTGGAGGCGATCCGCCGGCTGGGCCGCCCCCGCGCCGCCGGCTTCGTCAACGCCGTCCTCAGGCGGCTGGGGGAGCGGCCGCCCGGCCCTGCCGGAGACGAGCTCTGGTCCGTGCACGCCATGCCCGAGTGGCTCGGCCGATCGCTGGTGGATGCCTGGGGCGAGGCCGAGGCCGACGCGTTCTTCTCGGCCTCCAACCGCCCCGCAGCGAGGAGCGGCCGGCTCAGGCCGGGGGCCCCCGCTCCGCCCGGCGGGTCCCCGTTCCCGGCCGTCCCGTCGGCGTTCCTGCTCGGCGACGGCCCGATCCCGCCCGGAGTCGTCGTGCAGGATCCGGCATCGGTGGCCGTGGGACTGGCCGTCAACGCAGCACCCGGCTCGGTCGTCGCCGACCTCGCCGCCGCCCCTGGCGGCAAGACCCTGCACCTCGTGGATCAGGTCGGCGCGACCGGGCTGGTCGTGGCGCTCGATCGCCATGAGCGGCGAACCCGCGACGCCGCCCGCCGGGTGCCCGATGCCCGATGGGTGGCCGGAGACGCGACCCGTCCACCGTTTTGCCCTGCGAGTTTCGATCGGGTGCTGCTCGACGCCCCCTGCAGCGGCCTCGGGACGCTCCGGCGTCGCCCGGAGATCCGGCATAGGGCGACCGCCGACGGGGTCCGTCGGCTGGCCGTCCTGCAACGTTCGATGATCGAGGCTGCGATCCCCCTGCTCCGTTCCGGCGGTCTGCTGGTCTATTCGGTCTGCACGATCACGCCGGAGGAGACGGTCGACACGATCGCCGGCCTCGGATTCGAGCCGCCTGCCGGGCTGCCGGGGCGTCGATGGGGGGACGGGATCCTGCTCGGTCCCCATCTGGGCGGCACCGACGGCATGTTCGTGGCCCAGCTCCAGGGCTGACGGGACCGGTCGGTACACTCGGCGATCCATGGGCCCGGTCCGGATCGCACCTTCGTTGCTCGCCGCCGACTTCGCCGATCTCGGCGCCGAGGTGCGCCGGGTGGGCGACCAGGCCGACATGCTCCATCTCGATGTGATGGACGGTCACTTCGTGCCCAACCTCACCTTCGGTATGCCGGTGATCCGGGCGCTCCGAGCCCACACCGACCTCCCGTTCGATTGCCACCTCATGACGACCAACCCCGACGCCTACCTGCCTGAGCTCGCTGCCGCCGGTGCCGATCTGGTCACGATGCACATCGAGGCCATCTCCGACCCCACCGAAGCGGCGAAGAGAGCCCGCGGGGAGGGGCTCCGGTTCGGGCTGGTGCTGTCCCCGCCGACCCCGTGGCAGGCCATCGAGCCCTTCCTCGAGCTCTGCGATCTCGTTCTCGTCATGTCGGTGAACCCCGGTTTCGGCGGCCAGACCTTCATGCCCGAGGTGCTCCCCAAGGTCGAGGCGATCAGGAAAAGGGTTGACCGGCACGGCCTGGCGGTCGATATCGAGATCGACGGCGGCATCACGGCCTCCAATGCGGCGGCCGCCCGAGCCGCCGGGGCCGAGGTATTCGTGGCCGGCACGTCGGTCTTCGGTGCCGAGGACCCGGCCGCGGCGATTCGCAGCCTGCGGGAGGCGATCGAGGGGAGCGAATGAGTCAACGAATCCTGGTGGTCGACGACGACGAGGACATCGTCCGGGTCGTGCGGGTGAACCTCGAGCTGGAGGGCTTCGAGGTCTCGACCGCGGGCGATGGGATCGAGGCCGTGGACGCGGTGGCGGATTCGCCGCCCGACCTCGTGTTGCTCGACATCATGATGCCGCGCATGGATGGTCTCACCGCCCTCCGCAAGATGCGCTCTCTTCCCGGGTGCGCCAACCTCCCGATCGTCCTGCTCACGGCGCGGAGCCTCACCGAGGACCGGGTCCAGGGCCTCGAGCTGGGCGCCGACGACTACATCTCGAAGCCCTTCGACATCAACGAGATGACAGCGCGCGTGCAGGCGGTGCTGCGCCGGACCCAGGCCGCCAAGGACACGTCGCCCCTGACCGGCCTTCCCGGGAACTTCCGGATCGGAGCCGAGATCGAGCACCGGATCGAGTCGGGAGATCCGTTTGCCCTCGTCTATTGCGATCTCGACAACTTCAAGGCGTTCAACGATCACTACGGGTTCATGCGGGGCGACCAGGTCATCAAGTTCTGCGCATCCTGCCTGCAGGAAGCGGCCGACGACGTTGGCGAGACCCACACCTTCGTCGGCCACATCGGCGGCGACGACTTCGTGGCGATCGTGGAAGCTGAGCATGCCGAGGCCTACTGCAAGGCCCTCGTCGACCGCTTCGACGATGGCATCCTGGAGTTCTACGACACCGCCGATGCCCTCCGCGGCTATATCGAGGTCACCGATCGGACCGGCGAGCGCTTCGCCTTCCCGGTGGTGTCGATCTCGGCCGGGGTCGCCACGAACGTCCACCGACCCATAGCCTCTCAGTGGGAGGCCTCGGCGATCGCCGTCGAGATGAAGGAGTACGCCAAGAAGCAGCACGGCTCCTCCTTCCGGGTCGATCGTCGTACCTCCTGACGTGACGACGGATCCGGCCCTCCTCCTGCAGCGGGCCATCGACCTCGCCGGCGCCCACCACCCGCACCCGAATCCGCGGGTGGGTGCGGTGGTCGTCGACCCTGCCGGCAGGATCATCGGAGAAGGCGCCCACATCGCCCCCGGCGAGGCCCACGCCGAGCGGGTGGCCCTCGCCGCGGCCGGGACACGCTCCACCGGGTCGACGATGGTCGTCTCGCTCGAGCCGTGCGTGCATCATGGCCGGACGCCACCCTGTACCGATGCCATCCTCGCCGCCGGCGTGGCGAGGGTGATCTTCGGGGCCGTCGACCCCGATCCGCGGGTGGCGGGGGAGGGCGCCGAGCGCCTGCGGCAGGCGGGCGTGGAGGTGGTGGGACCGCTCGATCAGCACCTCGTCGAGTCCGTCGACCCCGGCTACTTCCACCATCGGCGCACGGGTCTCCCCCTCCTCACGCTCAAGGCCGCCACCACCCTCGACGGCCAGATCGCGGCGCTCGACGGCAGCTCCCAGTGGATCACGGGGCCCCTGGCCCGGGCCGATGGCCATCTGCTGCGTGCCCGGGCGGACGCGGTGATGGTGGGGGCAGGCACCGTCCGGGCCGACGATCCCGAGTTGACCGTGCACCTCGACGGCCATTCCGGCCACCAGCCCGTGCCGGTCGTCGTGACCGCTGGTGGCCCCCTCCCCGACCGGGCCCGCCTCTGGGCTCGGGGAGCCCTCGTGCTGGTTGCTCCCGGACGAGCGGTGCCCGACGGGGCCGAGGCGGTGGAGGTCTCGACGGTTCCCGGTGGAGGTCTCGACCTGCGATCCGGCATGGCCGAACTGGCACGACGGGGACTCCTCGATATCCTCGTGGAGGGAGGAGGCCGGCTCGCCGCCTCCCTCTGGAGCGCCGGATTGGTGGAGCAAGGCGTGCTCTACCTCGCAGGCATGCTGGCCGGGGGCCGTGGCCGCCCCGTGTTCGATCGGGTATGGGACACCCTCACGGCCGGGACCCCGGTCGAGATCGTCGAGGTGTCCAGGCTCGGACGGGACCTCAGGATCGAGTGGAGAAAGGCTGGCTGAGTGTTCACGGGCATCGTCGAGACGACCGGAGAGATCCTCTCGGTGGGCGCCACCGACGGTGGGGTCCACCTGAGCATCACGGCGCCGGGGGTGGCCGAGGGCCTGCGGGTCGGAGCGTCGATCTCGGTGAACGGGACGTGCCTCACCGCGGTGACGATCGCGGTGCCGGCATTCGAGGTGGACGTCGTCGCCGAGACCCTGGCCCGCACCAATCTCGGCGGCCTCGCGGCCGGCGACCGGGTGAACCTCGAACGGGCCATGCCCGCCGGCGGTCGATTCGACGGGCACATCGTGCAGGGTCACATCGACGGGATCGGGACGATCTCGTCGATCACGTCCGAGGGGTCGTCCTGGCGGATGTCGATCGAGACGCCCCGTTCGCTGCTACGCCACGTCGTCGAGAAGGGCTCCATCGCCGTCGACGGGGTCTCGCTCACGGTGGCCGCCGTCACCGAGATCGGGTTCGAGGTCGCCCTCATCCCCCACACGCTCGCAGAGACGACCCTGGGTGACCGCGCGGTGGGGGATCGGGTCAACCTCGAGGTCGATATCCTCGCCAAGTACGTCGAGCGCCTGCTGTCACCCCCCTCATGAGCTTCGCAACCGTCCCCGAGCTGATCGACGCCATCCGCAACGGCGAGATGGTGATCATCGTCGACGATGCCGATCGGGAGAACGAGGGGGATCTCATCGTCGCCGCCGAGCAGGTGGACGCCGTGAAGATCGGGTTCATGATCCGGCACACGAGCGGGATCATCTGCCTCCCCGTCGTCGGCGAGCGGCTCGACGAGCTCGACCTCCCCCAGATGGTCCGGGTCAACACCGACGTCCGTCACACCGCCTTCACCGTGTCGATCGATGCCACGGCCGGGACGACCACCGGGATCTCGGCGGCCGATCGCACCTGCACCATCCGGGCGGTGCTCGACCGCGATACCCGTCCCGAGGACCTCGCCCGACCCGGCCACATCTTCCCCCTTCGTTACGAGCCGGGTGGCGTGCTGAAGCGGGCCGGCCACACCGAGGCGGCCGTGGACCTGGCGTCGCTCGCCGGCCTGTACCCCGCCGGAGTGCTCGCCGAGGTCGTGAACGATGACGGCACGGTGGCACGGCTCCCCGACCTCGAGCGGTTCGCCAAGGAGCACGACCTGCTCGTCGGCACGATCGCCGACATCATCACCTTTCGCCGCGAGCGTGAGCGGCAGCTCGTCGAACGCGTCACCGAGGCCAGGATTCCCACCCGGTACGGGTCCTTCAGGGCGGTCGGCTATCGCTCGCTGGTCGACGACCGCCAGCATCTGGCGTTCGTGGCGGGGGAGATCGGGGATGGCGCGGAGGTGCTGGTCAGGGTCCACTCCGAGTGCCTCACCGGCGACGTCTTCGGCAGCCAGCGGTGCGACTGCGGCCCTCAGCTGCAGATGGCGCTCGAAGCGGTGGCCCGCGAGGGGAGGGGTGTGGTCCTCTACATTCGCGGGCACGAAGGGCGGGGGATCGGCCTGCTCCACAAGCTGGCCGCCTACAACCTCCAGGACCAGGGGCGCGACACGGTGGAGGCCAACGAGGACCTGGGGCTCCCGGTCGACGCCCGTGACTACGGGGTCGGTGCCCAGATCCTCTACGACCTCGGGGTCCGCTCCATGCGGCTCCTGACGAACAACCCCACGAAGCGGGCGGGAATCGAAGGGTATGGCCTGGCGATCGTGGAGCGGGTTCCGCTGGCCATCCAACCCACCGACGAGAACCGCCGGTATCTCGCGACGAAGCAGGAACGGCTCGGCCACCGATTCGGACCCGATGGAGAGTCCCCCTGATGGGCGTGCACGAGATCACCGACTCGGCCTCTCCGCCGGGGCGCGCCGGGGTGGCGGCCGCCGAGTTCAACCAGGCGATCACCGAGCCGCTGCTCCGGGGTGCCCTGGAGGCCCTGGAGGAGGCCGGCGTCGTCGACGTGGTCGTGATGCGAGTGCCCGGGGCGCTCGAGCTGCCGCTCGCCGCCGATGCGCTGGCCGAGAGCGGTTGTCGACTGGTCGTGGCGGTGGGTGCCGTGATCGAAGGTGAGACCGACCACTACGAGGTGGTCGCCCGCGAGTCCGCCCGAGGCCTGATGGACGTGGCGATCAGACGGGGGGTGCCCGTGGGCAACGCCGTCCTGACCGTGCGCGAGTACCGGCACGCCGTCGAACGGGCCGCCCCCGGCCCGTCGAACAAGGGCCGTGAGGCGGCCGAAGGGGCGGTGCTCCTCGCCCGGCGGCTCGCATCGCTCCGCAGCGAGTCCTGACGGTTGGCGACCTCTCGGGGCCGCCAACGGCGCCTCGTGGTAGAGTCCTGCCGACATCCGAGGAGAAGCGGAAGCGCGCTGCTTCCCACCCGGCCGCCTCCGGCGAGCCGAGGTCAGCCCATCGCCCTTCGGGGCGTTCGTGCGTTCGAGCAGCGGCCTCTCGCCGCTGCTCGTTTGTTCGTGCAATCGACAGGAGGTTCTGCAATCGCTGAGCTGCGCGTGAATGGATACATCCGGGCCAAAGAGGTCCGGGTGGTGGCCCCGGACGGGACACAGATCGGGGTCAAGAAACTGTCCGAAGCCCTCTGGCTGGCCGACCAGCTCGGCCTCGACCTCGTCGAGGTGGCGCCAGACGCCAAGCCGCCCGTCTGCCGGCTCATGGACTACGGCAAGTTCAAGTACGAACAGTCCGTCCGGGATCGCGAAGCTCGCAAGAAGCAGACCCGAACCGTCATCAAAGAGCTCCGGATGAAGACCCGCATCGACGACCACGACTTCGACATGCAGAGCCGTCGGGTGACCGACTTCCTCACGAGCGGCGACAAGGTCAAGGTGACCGTCCGCTTCCGGGGGCGCGAGCAGGAGCGCCCGCAGTTCGGCCAGCAGCTCCTGGAGCGCCTCGCCCAGAGCGTCGAGGAGGTCGGGGTGGTCGAGCAGATGCCGCAGCTCGAGGGCCGCTCGATGACGATGGTGCTGGCGCCGACCAGGCGACCCCGGCCAAGGGTGCAGGACACCGGCTCCGACCAGGACGAGCCGGCGAGCTGAGGAGGACTCGTGCCGAAGATGAAGACCCACCGCGGCGCAGCCAAGCGCATCAAGGTGACCGGCTCCGGCCGGCTCATGCGCCGTCGCGCCGGACGCGGGCACTACCGGCTCGCCAAGGGAAAGGGGCGCTTCCGGCGTCTCGACGGCATGGCCGAGCTCACCCCGGGCGATGGCAAGGCCGCCAAGCGGATGTTGGGGTTGTGAGGGAGGACGCACCATGGCACGAGTGAAACGCGCCGTCCACGCCAAGAAGAAGCACCGCAAGGTTCTCGACCGCGCCAAGGGATACAAGGGCGCCCGCAGCCGTCGCTTCCGCACCGCCAACGAGCAGGTCATGCAGGCGATGCAGGACTCCTACCGCGACCGTCGCGCCCGCAAGGGCGAGTTCCGGCGGTTGTGGATCGCCCGGATCAACGCAGCCTCGCGTACGCACGGGATGAGCTACTCCCAGTTCATCGCCGGCCTCAAGGCCGCCGAGGTCGACGTCGATCGAAAGATGCTCGCCGATCTGGCGGTGAACGACCCCGGCGCGTTCGCCCAACTGGTCGAGCTCGCCAAGGCGAGCGGCGAGTAGCCCGGGGTGGCCGGCCGGCCGGCGGCCGGGTCATGGACCCCATCACCTCCACCCGCAACCCGAGGATCGCGGCCGCGCTCCGTCTCCGGCGGACCCGCGAGCGACGCCTGACCGCCTCCACGCTGCTCGAGGGGCCGCATCTCCTCGCCGCCGCCGCCGAGGCCGGGGCCGATGTGCGACTCGTGTTCCACCTCGCCGACGACCAGCGGTCGGTCGATCTTGCCCACCGGTTGGGAGCCGAGGCCGTACCGGTCGATCCGGGGATACTGACCCGTCTCGCTCCCACCGAGCACCCACGCGGCCCGGTGGCCGTGCTCGGGATCCCCGCCGGTCGGGCCCCGACCCGGGACGTGCTGTTCCTCGAGGTCACCGATCCCGGGAATGCCGGCACCCTGATCCGCACCGCCACCGCCTTCGGCTTCGACGTCGTCGTCGCCGACGGGGCGGTCGATCCGTGGTCGCCCAAGGTGCTGCGCGCTGCCGCCGGGGCACACTTCTCGACGCGTATCGCCTCCGGAGCCCTACCCGCCGGGTGGGGGATCGTCGCCACCCTCGTCCAAGGGGGCAGGTCGCCCGCCGAGCTGGCCGAGGCCCTCGATCCGGCTCGCCGGTGGGGGATCGCGATCGGGAGCGAGGCCCACGGCTTGAGCCCTGCCATGGTCGACCGGAGCGACGTGCAGGTGACCATCCCCACGACCGGGGACGTCGAGAGCCTCAACGCCGCCGTGGCCGGCGCCGTGGTGGCCTACGAGCTCTCGAGGTGGCGGACCAGGGTCGGGACCCCCGGGGCGGACGGGTAACCTGCCGGATCCATGCAATCCCTCGACGACCTCGTCGCCGCCGCCCCCGACCGGGTGGCGGCCGCCACCTCCCTCGAGGAGTTGGAACTCCTCGAGGGCGAGTTGGTGGGGCGGCGCTCGGTGCTGGCCGAGGCGCAGCGATCGATCGCCGGCCTGCCGGCCGAGGAGCGGCCCGCCGCCGGCAAGTCGCTGCAGGAGGCTCGGACGACCCTCACCGCGCTCATCGCCGGCCGCCGGGGGATGCTCGAGGTCGAGGCCGAGAACCGGCTGCTCGAGGCCGATCGGGTGGATGTCACCCTCGAACGCGCCCGCCTCGCCGAGGGTCACCTCCACACGATCCAGCAGACGATCGACGAGGTCTGTGAGATCTTCATCGGACTCGGCTACGCCGTCGCCGAAGGGCCCGAGGCCGAGCTCGCCTGGTACAACTTCGATGCGCTCAACACGCCTCCGACCCACCCGAGCCGGCTGGAGTCGGACACCCTCTACCTGGAGTGGGGGGATCCCGCCGACGAGGTGCTGCTGCGCACCCACACGTCGCCGATGCAGGGCCGCTACATGGAGCTGCACGAGCCGCCCGTGTACGTCGTCGTGCCCGGCAAGACCTATCGCTCCGACACGCCGGACGCCACCCACTCGCCGATGTTCCACCAGATCGAAGGGCTGGCGGTCGACGAGGGGATCACGATGGCCGACCTCAAGGGGACCCTCGCCCACTTCGCCCGCGAATTCTTCGGCCCCGGCCGGAGGATCCGGCTGTTGCCCCACTTCTTCCCCTTCACCGAACCGTCGGCCGAGATGCACACGTCGTGTTTCGCATGTGACGGTGGGGGAGTGTGCCGCGTGTGTGGGGGCACCGGGTGGATCGAGCTCATGGGTTGCGGCATGGTGGATCCCAACGTGTTCGAGGCCGTCGGGTACGACCCGGCGGCCGTCACCGGCTTCGCCTTCGGCATGGGGGTGGAGCGGCTCGCCCAGGTCCGTCACGGCGTCAGCCCCCTCCGGCACTACTTCGAATCCGACCTTCGCGTGTTGAGGCAGTTCCGATGAGAGTCCCGCTGCGCTGGCTGCACGACTACGTGGAGCCGCCCACCGACGACCCCGAGGAGCTGGCGTCCGTCTTCGAATCCCTCGGCCACGAGGTCGAGGGCATCGACCACCTCCCGCTCGACTTCTCGGGTGTGGTCACGGGGCGCGTCGAGGGGATCACCCTCCATCCCGAGGCGAGCAAGGTCCGGCTCTGCTCGGTGACCACCGGTCGGGGGACGACCGAGGTCTGGTGCGGCGCCTGGAACTTCGAGGAGGGGGCGGTCGTCGCCTATGGGCCCCCCGGAGCGGCGCTCGCCGGTGGCTTCCAACTGGGTGTGAGGAGGATGTTCGGCGTCGACTCCAACGGGATGATCTGCTCGGAGCGCGAGCTCGGTCTCGGCGACGACCACACCGGGATCCTCGTGCTCGACCCCTCCACCGAGATCGGCGTCGACTTCGCCTCGCTGGTCGAGCGCCCCGACTGGGTGCTCGACGTCTCGATCACCCCCAACCGACCGGATGTGATGTCCCTCGTGGGCGTGGCTCGTGAGCTCGCCGCCTACTACGAGATCCCGTACCGGCTGCCCGACCACACCGTGGCAGAAGCCACCGTGACGAGCCAGGCCAGGGTGCGCATCGACGACCCCTCCGGCTGCTATCGCTTCAACGGTCGTGAGGTGAGCGATGTCACGGTGCGGCCGTCGCCCCTCCGGTTGCGGCAGCGGCTGCGGGCGGCAGGAGTCCGGCCGATCTCGAACGTCGTGGACGTCACCAACTACGTCATGCTCGAACTGGGCCAACCCCTGCACGCGTTCGACCTCGACCGGGTGGCCGGCGAACAGCTCGTCGTCCGGTGGGCCGCAGCGGGGGAGCGGCTGACCACCCTCGACGGAGTCGAGCGGACCCTCACGCCCGACGATCTCGTGGTGGCCGATGCCGAGCGCGCCTCGGCCCTCGCCGGCACGATGGGAGGGGAGGACTCGGAGGTGTCGGATGCCACCACCAGGGTCTACATCGAAGGGGCCGCCTGGGATCCGCCCACCGTGATGTACATGTCCCGCCGCCACAACCTCCGTTCGGAGGCGTCTGCCCGGTTCGAGCGGGGGGTGGACCCGGGCCTCGGGCCGATGGCCGTATCCCGGGCGGCGCGGCTCATGGCCGAGCTCACCGGGGGCAGCCCGCTCGCCGGTGCCCAGGACGTCGTGGCGGTGGAGATTCCGCCGCACCGGATCGTCCTGACCACCCATGACGTCACGCGCGTGCTGGGGCCGGGCTTCGATCCGCCCGCCATCGCCGGACTCCTCGGCCGGCTCGGCCTGACGACCGAGGGCGACGACCCGATGAGCGTGACCGTGCCCACGTATCGACGCGACCTCACCCGGCCGATCGACCTCGTGGAGGAGATCGCCCGCCTCCACGGATACGACCGTTTCGGCGAGTCCATCCCCTTCGGACGGGGTGGCGGCTGGACGGTCGAGCAGATTCAGGCCGGGCGCCTCCGGGCCGCGCTCACCGGTCTCGGGCTCTCCCAATCCATCCCCCTCAGCTTCATGCGACTCGACGATCTCGACGCCCTCGGCATCCCCGACGGCGACCCCCGCCGGCTCACAGTCAGGGTTCGCAACCCGCTGCGCGAGGAGGAGTCCGCGCTCCGCACCACGCTGCTCCCAGGCCTGCTGCGGGCCGCCCGCCACAATCTGGCCCAGGGGACCGCCGACGTCGCCCTCTTCGAGACGGGCAAGGTGTTCTTCGACGAGACCTCGGAGGAGCACCCGAGGCTCCCCGACCAACCCGATCACCTCGGATTCGTGATGATCGGCAGGTTTGGCGACGACTCGCTGGGGACCCCGGCTCGCCCCGTCGACGTCTACACGGCCACCGCCGTCTGGCGGGTGATCGCAGATCGGCTCGACGTCGAGAACTGGGATCTCGAGGCAGCCGGGTTCCCCGGCCTGCACCCCGGACGGACCGCCCGCATCGTCGTCGCCGGGCAACCCGTGGGACACCTCGGCGAGCTCCACCCGGCCACCGCCCGGGCCTTCGAACTGCCCGTGCGGGTGGCGGTGGGCGAGCTCGCCCTCGCCCCCCTCACCCGCGAACGGCCCCACTGGCAGTTCCGTGAACCCTCGGCATTCCCCCCGACGACCTTCGACCTCGCCTTCCAGCTCCCCCTCGACGTGCCGGCCCGCTCGCTGCTCGAGGCCACCGGCTCCGCTGCGGGCGACCTGCTCGAGCGAGTCGAGGTCTTCGACGAGTACACCGGTACCGGTCTCCCGCCGGCTACCAAGAGCCTGGCCCTCTCCTTCGTCCTGCGGGCCCCGGACCGCACGCTCACGGGGGAGGAGGCGGCCGCCATCCGGCGCTCGATGGTCGAGGCAGCCGGTGGCTTGGGAGGGCTGCTCAGGGGGAAGCTGTGACGCCGTCGACGGCCGACGGGCCCCGCCCGGCCGCCGATCTCCTGGGGTGAACCGCGGCTCCGACATCTTCGCGGGCCCGGTCGAGCAAGTCGCCCCACGGTTGCTCGGAATGATCCTCACGAGCCGGATCGAGGGATTCGAGTGCTCTGTGGCGCTCACCGAGGTCGAGGCCTACGGGCCCCAGGACCCGGCCAGCCACTCGTTCCGGGGCCGAACACCCCGCAACCGGACCATGTTCGGCTCGCCGGGCCATCTCTACGTGTATCGCTCGTACGGCATCCACTGGTGTGCCAACCTCGTCACCGGATCGGAGGGGGAGGGCGCCGCCGTCCTGTTGCGGGCAGGCGTGCCCGTCTCCGGGGCCCTCACCATGATCCATCGGCGGGGCCGTGAGGACCATCTCGTCGACGGGCCCGGCAAGTTGTGCCAGGCGCTGGCCATCGACGGGACCCACGACGGTCTCGACGTGCTGGACCCGGAGTCGCCGGTCGGCCTCGCCCCCGGTCGGCCGGTCCCCTCCTGGACGACGACCCCCCGGATCGGCCTCACCCGGGGAAACCACCTCCCCTGGCGATTCGTCGCCGACGGGCCCGCCGACCTCCCCGACTAACCTCCGTCCACCCCCGGAGGTTCTCGGTGCAGGACGCCACGACCCAACAAGCCCGCCTGCTCGAACGTGTCGACCGGGTGGAACCCCCATCGGATCTGCTCGCCAAGCTCGAGCGCGGCATACCCTTGCGGGTGAAGCTCGGCCTGGATCCGACGGCCCCTGCCGTCACCCTCGGTTGGGCGGTGGTGCTGCGCAAGCTCCGGACCTTCCAGGATCTGGGGCACACCGCGGTGTTGATCGTGGGCGACTTCACCGCCAGGGTGGGGGATCCATCGGGCCGCAGCGAGACCCGGCCCCGTCTCACCGCCGCCGAGGTCGAGGGCTACACCGGTGCCGTCCTGTCCCAGATCCTCTCGATCCTGCGACCCGAGCCCCTCGAGATCCGCTACAACTCGGAGTGGCTCGGTGACCTCGACATGGGGGAGGCGCTCGAGCTCACCTCCAAGGCCACGGTGGCCCAGATGCTCGAACGGGGCGACTTCGCCAAGCGCTACGAGCAGGGCATCCCGATCTCGGTCATGGAGTTCCTCTACCCGCTGCTGCAGGGCTACGACTCGGTGGCGGTTGCAGCGGACGTCGAGCTCGGGGGGGCCGATCAGCTGTGGAACCTCATGATGGGACGGGTGATCCAGGAGCGGTACGGGATGGAGCCGCAGGTGGCGATGACGGTGCCGTTGCTCGTCGGCACCGACGGCAGCCAGAAGATGTCCCAGTCGCTCGGGAATTACATCGGGATCACCGAGCCGGCCGACGAGATCTTCGGCAAGACGATGAGCATCCCCGACCACCTGATGGAGTCGTGGTACCTGCTCACGACCGAGCTCGAGCAGGACGAGGTCGCCCGGATCGGGACGGCCCTGCGGGACGGGTCACTCCATCCCGGCGGGGCCAAGCGACGGCTGGCACGGGAGATCGTGAGCCTCTACCAGGGTGAGGATGCCGCCCGGGCCGCCGAGGAGCGCTTCGACGTCGTGCATCGCCTCGGAGCGGTGCCGGATGACGTCAGCGGGTACCCCCTCCCGGACGAGGATCCCATCTACCTACCCGGGGTGTTGCGGGATGCCGGGCTCGTGGCCTCGGGCGGCGAGGGCCGCCGGCTCATCGCCCAGGGGGCGGTGCGCCTCACCGACCCCGACGAGGTCCTGGCCCAGGAGCACGTCGAGCGCAGCCTGCTGGAGGGCCGGGTCTTGAAGGTCGGGAAGCGTCGGTTCGTCCGGCTGCTCTGAACCTCCCGGATTGCGCCCGGACGGGGAGACGTGTAGGGTCACGTCTCCAACCCCTAGGTCGACGTCCGCGAGTTCCCGGACACCTGTCCGGTGCGCGTGTCTGTCTTCGACCGCTTGACGGTCGGCTCTGGTCGATCTACCATGAGGGGTCGCCCCCCAGTCGAGGGGCTGCCGCGACGGCAGCCGTCTCGGGCGGTGGGCTCGAGCCTCGGGCTCCTTGACAACTGAACAGTGTGCCAAAAGTCAGCATGCGCCATCCCGGAAGGTTCCGGCCAACGGCCGGACTCGAAGGGCTGGCTGCAACAGCAATGAGCTCGGGTCTTCGGACCCGGGACCCTTGATAACTCGAGCTTGAGAAGACTCGAGACTGACAGGAGTGCTCTCGCCTTCGGGCGGGAGGCATGAATGTTCGTTGGAGAGTTTGATCCTGGCTCAGGACGAACGCTGGCGGCGTGCCTAATGCATGCAAGTCGAGCGACGCACCTCGGAGGGGTAACCCACCGGGATGACGGAGCGGCGAACGGGTGAGTAACACGTGAGCAACCTGCCCCGAAGATCGGGATAGCCCGGGGAAACCCGGATTAATACCGGATACCCTCATGGCCCCGCATGGAGCGATGAGGAAATGCCTTTGTGCTTCGGGATGGGCTCGCGGCCTATCAGCTTGTTGGTGGGGTAACGGCCTACCAAGGCGATGACGGGTAGCTGGTCTGAGAGGACGATCAGCCACACTGGGACTGAGACACGGCCCAGACTCCTACGGGAGGCAGCAGCAGGGAATCTTGCGCAATGGGCGAAAGCCTGACGCAGCAACGCCGCGTGGGGGATGAAGGCCTTCGGGTTGTAAACCCCT